>CP019326.1:952966-1270622 GCA_001971685.1 Halomonas sp. 1513 | reverse complement strand
ACCGCCTGGCGATGTGGACCGCCGAGGCCGCCGAGCGCTACAACGCCTACGCCGAGGAGTACCCCTGGGACTTCAACGCCTTCGTCAAGACAGACGGCTATGTGGCCAAGCCGCTCACCGGTATCTGGCTGCGCGCGCCCTACCTGCACAACGGCTCGGTCCCCACCCTTGAAGACCTGCTGCAGCCCGCCGAGCAGCGCCCCGAGCGCTTCTACCGCGGCTACGACGTCTACCACCCCGAGCGCCTGGGCTTCATCCATGACGGCGAGGCCGCCGAGCGCCACGGCTTCCTGTACGACACCGCCGAGCCGGGCAATAGCAACCAGGGGCACGACGGCGCAGCCTTCGGCACCCAGCTCGACGACGATGACAAGGCGGCGCTGATCGAATACCTCAAAACGCTATAGGAGACATACCATGGCCGAGTATCTGAAGGTCGTCTTCCCCCAGCGCCGCGAAGTCTGGATCGACGGCGAGCCCGCCGCCTGGACCCAGTCGGTGTGCCAGGTCGACGCCGGCTGGTACACGCTGACGCTGGCCCCACCGCAGGACTTCGCCCCCGAGAGCCAGCGGGTAGAGATCGTCGATACCCTGCCCTCGGCGCCGCTGGTGGTCGAGTTCACCCTCAAGGAGTCGGGTCGGTGAGCTCCGTCGCCGGACGGCTGATCGGCCCGCTCACGGCGCTGGCGCTGCTGGCCGGCTGCGCGGCGTTCCCCGAGGCCCAGCCCCTGGATCAGGTCGATACCAGCAGCGGCTACCGCTATGCCAACCTCGAGGGTGCGGAAAACAGCGAGGAGCTGTTCGTGATCCTCAGCTTCTCCGGTGGCGGCACCCGGGCCGCCGCCCTTGCCTACGGCGTGCTTGAGAAGCTGCGCGACAGCTGGGTAGAGATGGACGGGGAGTCGCGCAACCTGCTGGACGAGGTGGACGTCATCTCGTCGGTCTCCGGCGGCAGCTTTACGGCGGCCTACTACGGGCTGCGGCGCGACGCCATCTTCGAGGAGGGCGGCAGATTCCAGCGCGAGTTCCTCTACCGCAACGTCGAGTCGGACCTCAAGCGCCGGCTGCTGAGCCCTTTCAACTGGGTCAGGCTGGCCTCGCCCACCTTCGGGCGCATCGAGCTCGCCGAGGAGGTCTACCAGGAGCGGCTGTTCGGCCAGGCCAGCTTCGCCGACCTGGCGGACGACGGCCGCAAGCCATTCTTGCTGATCAATGCCACCGACATGGACAAGGGATCCCAGTTCACCTTCGTGCAGTCGCAGCTGGACCCGATGTGCGTCGATCTCGACAGCATCCCAGTGTCCCGCGCCGTGGCGGCCTCCTCCAACTTTCCCATCGCCTTCACGCCGCTGACGCTCAACAGCTATCCCGGACGCTGCGGCTACCAGGAGCCGCCCTGGGTGGCCAATGCCCTGGAAGGCCTGAATACCAACCCGCGCCGCTACTATCGCGCCCGCCACTGGCAGCGCTACCAGGAGCCCGAGCGCGACTACGTGCACCTCCTCGACGGTGGTGTCTCGGATAATATCGGCCTGCGCCCGGCCCTCGATGCCCTGCGCGCCCCTACCCTGCAGGAAGTGGAGTGGAGCGTGCTGAACAAGATGAACCGGGAAATCGTCGACAAGCTGGTGGTGATCGTGGTCGACGCCAAGTCGGAAGACCTGGCGGCAGACTTCGACACCTCGCCCCACTCTCCCGGCCCCAGGCAGGTGATCAACACCATCTCCACCACGCCGCTGGCCAACTACTCCTTCGATACGGTCGAGCTGCTCAGGGAGGCGCTGCGCGACCGCGAGGACGCCCAGCGTCTATCCCTGGACGCCGGCACCGGGATGCACCAGATCGATCTCTACTATATCTACGTGGGCTTCGATCAGTTGACCGACGACGCCACACGGGAGCGCTTCCAGCGCATCCCCACCCGTTTCCGGCTACCCAGCGAGGAGGTGGATGCGCTGCGCCAAATCGGCGCCGAGCTGCTGGAGCAGTCGCCCTGCTTCCAGCAGCTGGTGGGCCAGCGAGAGGGCTCAGGCGGGCGCCTCTGTAGCCATTGAAGCCCCAGCCAGTCAGTCTTGCGGATCGTTCAGTCGGAACACGTTGTCGGCCTGGGAACGGTGTAGGCAGATATCCACCAGCAGAGTGCGATGAGGCTGGAACAGTGCTCTCAGCTGGTCGACGTCCAGGCAGAGATCTTCGATGTCCTCGTCGGCCAGGGTGCGAAACCCCACCGGGGTGTAACGGGCATTGTGCTCGTCCTCATCCAGCATCGGCTCGGCGGTGATCGACATGCCCAGCCGAGTATCGGCTCGCTCGACGGTCTCACACAGTCGGTTTGTGTCGATATACAGGCTACGCAGCGAGGGGTCTGCCCGGTAGTTGTGCACCTTGCGAATCGCCGACTCGTGAATGGTTCGCGCCAGCCCGCCGCCGTCGGGGCGGCGAGGGTCGTAGAACTCGATCAGATAGTCCACCACCGGCACGTCGAACTGGTCGCGCACGCGAACCACGGTATTCTGGAAGCCCGGTTTGCCGCGCCTGTCCCCCGGCTGGCGGGTCAGCTGCTGGTTGGCCGCCTCGCACTCATCACAGAAGGCGTCGAAGGCATCGTCATCGATGGTCAGGGCGCGCTCGATCAGCGCCAGAGTCTCCTTCTGGCCACCGCTCAGTCGGCTTTCGGCGGCGTCGAGCTTGATCGCCGAGTGATCCAGGCCATCGAGAATCCGAAAGGCACAGCGTCCGCTGGACGGCCGGTAGTCGACCACCTCGGGCACGGTGACTCGGCCACTGTCGCGCTGCTTTTCGCGGAAGGCGATTTGCATATGACCGCAGTTGAGGTTCGCCGTGGCCAGCCGGACGGTGCCGTCGCCGCCCTCCTCGTTGGCCAATGAGCGGATGCCGCCGTAGCCGGTATTGCCGCACAGCACGGTGCACAGGATCCGACCGGGGACATACATGCCCTCGCCCTCGGCGAAACGATCCTGCATGGCCAATGCCCAGCTGAAGGGGCTGGCCAGCTCCAGGCCGCGCAGGATATTGGCCCCGGTCTCCAACACCGCCTGCCCCGCCTGACGGCTGAAGAAGCCATTGGTGATACGCCCCAGCATCGAACGGCCCATGTGGGCCAGCGGCGAGCCGAAGTTGGCCGGCGCGAGCATCACCAGATGCTTGACCGGGACGGCATCGGGGGCGAAGTGACGCACCAGCCAGTCACGGATCACCAGCCCCCCGGTGGAGTGTACGATGAGGTCAACGCTGGCCACGTCCCGCGGCAGGCCATGGGCGGTCCAGGCGCGATCCAGAGCCGCCTGCAGATCATCGAAGCGCAGGGCGTCATCCTTGGAGAGATAATCACCGATGGCGATGCGTCGAATACGCCCGGGACCCAGCCGCTTGCGCAGATGCCCGACCAGCCTTTCGAAGGAACTGCCCTCGTCGTTCCAGCCATGCAGCAGTACCAGGGGACGATGGCTCATGACACGGCCTCACTATTTTTGTATTTCGGCGCGATCCGGCGACTCACTCAGCGCGCGGATCGCCGGGCAAGTAGTGCCCGGTCACCAGGCAGTAGGCGTCGGAGGTGCGATCCCCGGGGATCCCATCGGCCTTGAGGAAGATGCCTGGGAAGCTGGTCAGCCAGCGCTGCAGCCGCTGAGCCTTCTCGGTCTCGGCGTCGCGGCGGCTGCGCCGCATGCGGTGGCGAGACACCAGGGGGCGCTGGCTGCCCTTGTCAGTGGCTGGCTTGGCGTCCAGCTCGGCGTAAAGCGTCGCCGCCGGCTGGTCGGCCAGGTCCGTCTCGCCACGCTCGACCAGTCGCCGCAGCATCACCGCGGCACCGCACTGCCGCGAGACGGCACTGTCGGACCAGCGACCATCGGCCACGTAGCGGCCGCTGGTGTAGTGCGTCGAGAAACTCCACAGGTAGGGCGACAGCACATGCGGGTGGTAGAGCCGATAGCCCCAGCCGTTGTAGCGCTCGAGCTGGTAGAGGGTGCCGGCCAGGCTCCAGTCGGTGTCGCCATCCAGACGCTTCAGGGCCATGGCATCGGCGGCGCTCACCTCCCACTCAAAAGGCGGGCTACCGCGTTTCGGCCGGCCAGCGGGCACCCGAACGGTGCGCGCTGTGAGCGGGTCACCGTTGTGCAGATGGCAGCGAAAACTGCTGTCGGATTCCATGCTATGCACCAGCGCCACGAAGTGCCAGGGCACCCCGCGCCGCTCGGTCACCGCCCGGTAGCGGTCGCGGTGGGATAGCAGCCGGTCGACGCAGCGCTCTACCTCGGCCTGGCGCTTGGCAAGGATCTCGCAACTCTCGAAAAGCTGCTCGTACTCGCGGCGCAGGGAGTCGGTTAGTCGAATCGACATGACAGCCTCCAATCAGAGGCCCCATTGACAATATCCACTCGCCCAGGAGCCTGTCGGGTCGCACTGATCAGCGTAGACCAGAAACCTCATCCCGGCGGCAGGAATGCTGTCTATGGGTCAGCATACAGAGATGCCAACGATTCGGCTTCGAAACCTCCTCATGGGCCTGTCCCAGACATCCCTGATGACGTATTTCCCTAGCGTTGGGTAGCCCGATAGACCCGAAAGCGTCGATCATCGGCGAGGATCTCGAAGCTGCCGAAGGCCCGTTCGAGAAGCGCCGGATAGGGCAGGAAAGCGTTGGCCACCAGGGTCAGGCTGCCGCCCGCCGTGAGGCGCACCGGGGCCTCGCCGATCAGCCGCGCCGCCGGGCCATAGTCGATGTCGCGCTCCTGATGAAACGGCGGGTTGCTGACGATCGCATCGAAGCGCGAAGTGTCGGGCAGGGCATCGTAGACGTCGCTGCCGATGACCTCACCGATCAGTTGGTTGGCGGCCAGGGAGCGACGCGCGGCCTCCACCGCGAAGGCATTGATATCCACCGCGCGCACCTCGGCGCCGCGGCTGGCCAGCCAGGCGGCGAGAATGCCGTCGCCGCAGCCCACGTCGAGGACTCGCCGGGCGGCCCAGTCGGGCTGCTGCTCGAGAACCTCGAGCAGCAGCCGGGTGCCGTCGTCGAGCTTGCCGTGGCCAAACACCCCGGGGTGGCTGACCAGGGTGAGCCCCGCCGCCGCGAAACGCTGCCAGGCGAGCTCGGGGTCCAGCGAGACAGCCCCCAGGCGGGTTTCGAACAGGGTGCAGCGCCGCGCACTGTCGCGCTTGCGGCAGCCCAGGCCCAGCGCCGCCAGCACCTTGAGGGCACGCTTCACGCCGCCACTGTTCTCGCCCACCACCTGCAGCGGCGTGCCCGCCGGCAGCTGCTGGCACAGCGCCAGCAGCCACCACTCGCCCAGCGCGTGGCTCTTGGGCCAGAACAGCACCGCGCCCGGCGGCTCACCCCAGGCGTCGAAGGGGCCACAGGCCGGTCGCCCCTGTGTTCGCCAGGCGGCCAGCACGCCGTGGTCGGCGGAGAGCAGCCGGCCGCTGCCGCTCTCCAGCCAGGCGTCACGCGGCGGCGCCACCCACAGCCAGTCGCGGTAGTCGTGATCCTGGCGTGCCAGCAGCTGGCAGACGGGGGTCTCGGCGGTCATGCAGTGGGCTCCTCGGGCTTACGCAGGGTGTAGAGCAGATAGCGCCCCAGCCGCCAGTAGGCGTCATCACGGCAGTGGCGCAGCTCCAGGGCGGTGAGCTTGGCCAGCGTCTCGGGATCGGGGTCGCGCTGGCGCAGATAATCGTGGAAGACGCGAATTCCGGCGGTGCCTTCGACGTCGAGGCCGCACTCCCCCGCCCACTCGACCACCTCAGCGTGGGCGATGGGCGAGATCGGCGTCAGCCGCTGGCGCTGACCGGTACCGGCCAGCCGGTCGGCCAGCGCCTTGTCGAGATTGCCCTTGACGATGTTCGACAGCCGCAGCGCATCGCGATTGAACACCATCAGGCTGAGTTGACCGCCCGGCGCCAGCAGACCGCTCAGGGTATGCAGCGCCCGGCGCGGGTCGCCCAGCCACTCGAGTACCGCGTGGCAGACGATCAGCGGCCAGGGCCCAGGGGCCTGCTCGGGCAGTGCCTGCAGCGGCAGCGCCATAAACCGTGGGGCCGGGGCAAGCGTCTCTTCACCCAGCAGCCGGCGCGCCGCGTCGAGCATCTCGGTGGCTGGCTCGCTGAGCGTCACGGCGTGGCCGCGGCGCGCGAACCAGGCGCCCATCTGGCCGAGCCCGGCGCCGACGTCGAGCACCGGCTGCCGCTCCAGATCCAGCAGCTCGGGCAGCAGATGATCGAGCAGCGTCAGGCGCAGCTCGCCCCGCGGATGGCCATAGAGGCTGGCGGCGAACTTCTCGGCCAGGCCGTCGAAGTGGCGGTCGCCGTGGGCGGAGAGCGGCGCAGGCGCGGGGCCGGTGAGTCGAGAGGCCATCAAAGGTCCGGGTAGAGGCGTGGAGAGCGCATTCTAGCCCTCCGCCGGGGCTGGGTCATCCGCGCCAGGCGGCCACGGCCGCGGCAGCCGCTCGGCCCAGCGAACCTCACCCTCGAGCTGCGCCGCCAGCTGCAGCAGGCGACGGTCGTCGCCCATCGCGCCCAGCACCTGCACGCCGACTGGCAGGCCACCGGGGGTGACGTGTAGCGGCAGCGACATCGCCGGCTGGCCGGTGAGATTGGCGAGCTGGGTATAGGGCGTATGGCGCAGGGCATCGCTGGCCAGGCGCTTGAGCAGACCGAGCTTGAGCGCCAACTGGGGCACGCCCGGCAGGGCCAGCAGCGACATCACCCGCTCGCGATCTGGCGTGGGATAGAGCTCGCCGAGACGCGGCGCCGTACCCGCGGCCACCGGCATCAGCAGCAGGTCATAGCGCTGGTGGAAGTCGCCCATGTCCCGTGCAACGCGGTTCCAGTGGCGCTTGCCGAGCACATAGTCGCGAGCCTTGAGCTGGCGCCCCAGGCGGCCAACGGCGCGGGTCGAGGGCTCGATATCGAGCTTGCCCACCGCCACGCCGGTCTGCTCAGCGATCCAGGCCAGGTCCGCCGCCAGATGGCCGAGATAAAGGGTCAGGTAGCTGTCGGCCAGCGCCTCGCCATCCACCGGCGGGTCGCACCACTCGACGTGGTGGCCGAGCCCCTCGAGTCGTTCGGCAGTGGCCTCGATGGCCTGCCTGACCTGAGGATCGAGCACGCTGCCCAACGAGCGACCCAGCGGCTCACCCAGCGAGACCGCAATACGCAAGCGTGCGGGTGGCCGACGGGTCGCGTCGAGAAACCCCGACTCATGCACCAGCGGCATGGGCGCCCCGCTGTCCATGCCGTTGATATGATCGAGCAGCGCAGCGCTGTCGCGCACGCTGCGGGTCACGGCGTGCTCAACCACCGCGCCCTCCCACACCTCGGCGTACATCGGCCCCAGCGGCACGCGCCCGCGCGACGGTTTGAAGCCGAACAGGCCGCAGTAGCTGGCCGGAATGCGGATCGAACCGCCGCCGTCGCCGGCCATGGCCAGCGGCACCAGCCCGGCGGCCACCGCGGCGGCAGCCCCGCCGCTGGAGCCGCCCGGCGAGCGCTCGGGATCCCAGGGATTGCGCGGATGGGGGAAGGCCTTGGGCTCGGTAATGCCCATCAGGCCCAGCTCCGGGGTCGCGGTCTGACCGAGGATGGCAAACCCCGCCTGACGCAGCCGGCTGACCAGGGTCGAATCCTCGGCGGCGCGCCACTCGCGCAGTGCCGCGGAGCCGCAGGCCATGGGTTCGCCCTGGATCGCCATCAGCAGATCCTTGGTGAACAGCGGCACGCCGGCAAACGGCGCCTCGACGGGAACCCGCGCAAGCTCTTCGCGGGCCTTGTCGAAGCGCGTGCGCACCACTGCACCAAGGCTCGGGTTGGCGGCCTCGATCAGCGTGCTGGCGGCCGAGATCACCTCCTCGCGGCTAACCTCTCTGCGGCGAATCAGCTCACTCAAGCCGGTGGCGTCGTAGCGCTGGTAGTCGTCCTGTTGCATAGCTCCTCCCGATGCTGCCGCAATGCCAAAGCATGACATGGATCATATACAGCGGGGCAACGCCTTCATCCAACGGCCGTAATGTTTTACCATGCGCGGCGCGCAACACCCTGATTACATAAGAACTCACTACAATTACTTACGCTTGGACTAGGACACACTATTGGGCCACCCTGCCGCCTTGCCTGCCTCTCTTGCCAGTCTGCTCGATATCCCGGGGCTGGCCATCTCCATCGCCGACGGCGAACGTCGCGAATGCCCGCTACTGTTCGTCAATCGCGAGTTCGAACGCCTCACCGGCTATCGCTACGAAGAGGTCATCGGCCAGTCGTGCCGCATGCTGCAGAGCCATAGTACCGACCCCGCGGCACTCGCCGCGATTCGCCGCGCCATGGACGAGGATCGGCCGGTGACGGTGACCGTCGAGAATCGTCGCAAGGACGGCACGGCGTTCTGGAACGAGCTCAGCCTAGCGCCGCTGTTCAGCCAGGGCGGGCGCCGCTATCTGGTCGGCATTCAGCGCGACGTCACCGAGCGTGAGCACGCGCATCGGCGCATGAAGCTCGCCGATGCGGTGTTTCGCAATACCCATGACGGCATCCTGGTCACCGATGCCGACAAGCGCATCATCGACACCAACCCCGCGTTCAGCGAGCTGACCGGCTACCGTCAGGAGGAGGTGCTGGGCAAGAAGCCCAACCTGCTGTCGTCGGGCAAGCACGACTCGGGGTTCTATCAGAGCATGTTCGCCGCCGTGGCAGAGCGCGGCTACTGGACCGGCGATATCTGGAACACCCGCAAGGATGGCAGCCAGCTGATCGAGAACACCACGATCTCGGCGATCCGCGACGAGAGCGGCGAGATCGTCAACTACATCGGCGTGTTTCGCGACATCACCCAGCGGCGGCTCAATCAGGCTCGGCTCGAGCGCATGGCCAGCTACGACCCGCTCACCGGCCTGTTCAACCGCGAGCACTTCAATACGCTACTCGAGCGTCAGCTGGCCAGCCTGGAGTTCACCCAGAGCGGCCTGGCGGTGCTGTTCCTCGACCTCGACGACTTCAAGCCGATCAACGACACCTTCGGCCACGCAAGCGGCGACGAGCTGCTGGTAGAGATCAGCCGACGCCTGAAGCGCCTGATGCGTGCCAACGACCTCACCGCGCGCTTCGGCGGCGACGAGTTCGTGATTGCGCTGGGCGGGCTCGGCACCCAGGCCAAGGCCGGCAAGGTGGCGGAAAAAGTGCTCGACGACCTGACCCAGGTATTCGAACTCGACAACGGCCAGCGGGTCGAGATCTCGGCCTCGATCGGCATCGCCTTCACCACCGATCATCAGTTGAGCTGCAGCGCTCTGCTCGACGCGGCCGACGCCGCCATGTACGACGCCAAGCAGCTGGGCAAGAACCGCATCGCCTTCGCCGAGAGCGTCGACAGCATCCACACCACTCAGGATGCCTATTCGCGGGTCAAGGCGGCGTTCGAGGCCGACGAGATCGTGCTCCACTTCCAGCCGATACTCGACCTGAAGCGCCTCGAGATCGTCGGCTTCGAGGCACTGGCGCGCTGGCAGCATCCCGTCAAGGGCGTGCTCGGCCCCGAGCACTTCATCGATGTGATCACCCAGTCGTCGCTGAGCCTGCCTTTCGGCCGCTGGCTGGTCGACCAGGCCGGACGCGTCGCGCGGCGTTTCCGCGATGCCGGCCATCGGGTGATGATCGCCGTCAACCTGTCACAGGACCAGATCGAGACCGGGGCCTTTCTCGAGGCGCTGTCGGCGGCCCGCGCCAAGTATGCCCTCGATGAGCCCTTCCTGGTCGCCGAGGTGCTCGAGTCGACCCAGTTCCACGAACTGGAACTGGCCAGTAGCCTGCTGCAGGAAGCCCGCGGGATGGGCGCCAAGATCGCCCTCGACGATTTCGGCACCGGTATCTCATCGATCACCTACGCCAGCCAGCTGCCGCTGACCACCATCAAGATCGACCGCATGGCCACCCGCCACGTCGAGGTCCGCCAGGACCGCCAGCAGTTCATCAGCGGCATCATCCACATGGGGCACGCCATGCAGCGCAGCGTGCTGGCCGAAGGCATCGAGAGCCAGACCCAGCTCGAGGCCTTGAGCGCCATGGGCTGCGACCTCGGTCAAGGCTTCCATATCGGCAGGCCCATGGACGAGGCGGCGATGTACGCCCGCTACCTCGATGAGCCCGCATCGCCGACGTTTTCCCTCAAGCGCTGAACGGCATGGGTTTATCTTGCAGCATCAGAGGCTTATAATGCGCGTCCACGCCCCCTTAGCTCAGCTGGATAGAGCAATCCCCTCCTAAGGGATAGGTCTCAGGTTCGAATCCTGAAGGGGGCGCCAGTTATTTCTCAAATTTGGCTTTAATTCCAGCCTCATAGATTTTTACAATATGTTGTAAAACTCAACAGGTTACATCTTCGATCCAAATCGCGTCCGACACACACTCGCCTACCCTCACAGCCATTCTTCATACGCCCTAACAATACCTGTTAAGCTCACCTGCAAGTCATTCGCCAAGACCAATTTTTTGATTCCTGGGCCACAAGGCGACATCGACATCCAAAGCAGCCGCCCTTATGGCTAATTCATTGAATATTAGGTTATTTCTCACCTGGACAGTTTGTGAATCATGACCCATGTGGGCCAACAGAAGGCCCCGGACATGGTAAATACTGCAATTCAAAGGCCATATGTACTATTACAATACAAATACGACGACTACGTGTCAGCTCATATTCGCATGTGACAAAGCCCACCTTACATTCAGCCCATTTGAAACATGAGTCGTTAATATTCTATTTTCTTGACCCAGGACAAGCTTTAATGCTTATCTACAAAGTAGATTGGCTAGGCGTCTCACCTGAAAGTATTACATGACTTAAAAAACCAAAAACCATCCCTTTAGAATATGCAGCTAAAAAGTAAGGGTCTGATATGAGAAACAACCTCCCCGTCACGCAGAAAGAACTACAACTGAGCGACTCTGACTTACTTATTTCGCGAACCAATCTTCAAGGCAAGATTACTTATGCCAATCCAGCCTTTGTTAGGATAAGTGGTTTCACTTTGGATGAGTTGATCAATGCCGACCACAACCTGGTTCGCCATCCCGACATGCCCCCTGCCGCCTTCGCGGATTTCTGGAGCACCATCAAACAGGGTCGGGTTTGGAATGGACTGGTCAAGAACCGTTGCAAGAACGGCGACCATTACTGGGTGCGCGCCAATGTAGTGCCTATCCAAGAGGATGGGAAAGTTATTGGCTACGCCTCCCTCAGGGCTCGCCCAGAGCGTCGGGAAGTAGAACAGGCGGAACGTGTATATAGGGAATGGCGTGAGGGAGCCGGTAAGCGGTATAGGCTTCAACGCGGCCACATACTGCGTCGAGGCCTACTGCCCGCCATCTGGCGTGTCAACTGGGGGTCTACCAAGGCCCATATCTATTGGCTGCTCGCGTTTTCCGTCGCCAGCATTATGGCCCTGGCCATCCCACATGGCTTGCAAGAGTACGAACTTGCTATCCGCGCCCTGGCCGGCATGGCGATCATTGGCGTCATTTTGCTCGGTGTTACCCAGCAACGACGGGTGTCGAAGGCCATGAGCGAGTCGCGGCGTTTCGTGCTGCAAGTGGCTGCCGGCAACCTCACGGTAAAGGTGCCTGATCATGATCATGACGCCATCGGTGAGTTGATGGAGGCGCTGTCTGCCATGAAAAAGGGGCTGGGTGGCATCGTCGATGACGTGAATGCCGGTATCGACAGGGTGCGGCCAGCAGTATCGGATATTCGAATCAGCAACGAGGAAATCGGCAGGCGAAGTGATGACCTGGCGGCATCCGTTCAGCAGACCGCTGCCAGCAGCGAAGAACTGACGGCAACCGTGAGGCAAAATTCTGATAATGCGCATCAAGCCAGTGGCCTGTCACTCTCCAATGTCCAGGAGGTCGAGTCCGCGGGCGAGGCCATGAATCACGTCGTTCAACGTATGTCAGCGATTACCGCTAGCGCCAAGCAGATGGCCGACATGGTGTCGGTGATAGACGCCATTGCCTTTCAGACTAACATTCTCGCACTTAACGCCTCGGTCGAGGCCGCCCGTGCCGGAGAGCAAGGCCGCGGTTTCGCCGTCGTCGCTGGCGAAGTGCGGAACCTGGCAAGCCGGTCCTCAGAGGCGGCCAAGGAGGTGCATCGGCTCATCAACATATCCAATCAAGAGATCGAGAAAGGGTCCAAGGTAGTGGCTGAAACCGAGACCGCCATCAACCGAGTGGTGACGGCAAGCCGTCAGGTCAACGACATCATGGAAGAGATCACGTCCGCCTCGCGTGAACAAAGCCATGGCATCTCACAGATCGGTGATGCCATCAACCAGATGGAGCAGAGCCTTCAGCACAATGCGCTGCAATTACAGTCAACCAACACTGCAACTCAAGCATTAGAAAGCCAAACGATTCAGCTCGTCAATGCGATACGCGCGTTCCGCACCAAACCATCCGGCAGGGAACTGTCAGCAGAAATCGACCTCTCCTCGGCCACGTCACACCCGGCGTTGCGGGCACACTCAGCGCCCTCCGCTGCCGCAGGTGAGTGGTCCTCTTTTACGACTAACGAGAAGTGCTGATATGTCTGTCACGGGCCTTGTTTTCGACGCTGGCCACGCCGCTCTCTTAGCCCATAGGGAATTGTCGTGAACATATCCGTTGATCCTGCCCTCCATGCGTGTCGCAATTCGCTATTCGAAGCTGCCATGCGCGACTCGCCCGATGCGGTGATCGTGACCACCGCCGAGCTGGACCTGCCCGGTCCACGCATCCTCTTTGCCAATCCCGCTTTTTGTAACATGACCGGCTACCGCGAGGGGGAACTTCTCGGGCAGTCACCTCGACTTCTGCAGGGCCCAGATACCGACTCGAACGTCCTGCAAGCGATGCGCGAGTCACTCGTGCGTCAGGAGCCCTTTATCGGTTCCACCATCAATTATCGCAAGGACGGCACGCCGTATCAGGTCGAGTGGAGCATCTCCCATGTGAAGGATGACGCCGGCGACACCGTTCTCTTGGTCTCCGTCCAGCGCGTCGTCAACCAGGACTCGGCTCGCCTGCGACACATGCAAGCGATACTCGAAGCAGCACCGGTAGGCATCATGCTGGTGGGCCCCGGCGGCATCATCGAAACCGCCAATTGCGTCGCCGAGCAGATCTTCGGCTACTCGCGGGGTGAGCTCCGGGAACAGTCGATCGACGCGCTGGTGCCAGACGAACTGAGGGCGACGCACGCCCGTCATCGACGGGACTTTGCACAGTCACCAGCGACCCGCCAAATGGGGTCTGAACGAGAACTTCAAGGCAAGCGCCAGGACGGCAGCCTATTTCCCCTGGAAGTCGGCCTGGCCCCTGTCGTGATCGAGGGCGTGACACACTTTCTGGCCTCCGTGAGTGACATCAGCGAGCGTAAGCAAACAGAACAGGCAATGGCGTTTCACTCCCGACTACAGGTCGGTCTGGCAGCCATAGGGGAGTCGGCACTACAGGGCGCGACCCTTGACACGCTTTATCAACAGACCGTGGCGCTTGCCATCGAGGCCTTCGGCTTCGAAGCGAGCTTGTTGGTCGAACTGCTCCCCTCACCCGAGCAAGGTAAGGTGGTAGCCGCCACCAGCAGCACGCTGGAGATAGCCTGGCCCGACTCCCTGCCGGTGGGTCGCGACGCCCTGGCTGAACGTACTGTGGAGACGAAAGAGATCGTCATCGGTGAGTTCCCCCCCATGCTGCATGCAGCCCTGGAACACGAGGGGTTACCGATCCAGACCCTGTGTGTCCCAGTACAAGAACCCGACCGCTGCTGGGGCCTGTTGTACGTGTTCCGATGTGGCCAACTGACACTCGGTGAGGGGTGGCTGCAAGGGCTTTCGAGCCTTGCCCATACCTTGGCTTCTGCAACCCGTCAGGCGCATGACGCCAGGGCGCGGCTGCATGACGCTCACCTGCGCTCAATCGCGGGACGCCTGGCTCACCTGGGTAGTTGGAGCTATGACCCGCAGGGCAAGGAGGTTCGCTGGTCGGACGAGGTTTGCGCTATCCATGAACTGCCTCCCGGCTACGCATTGACCGGCGACGAGGGGCTTGCCTTCTATCTGCCTGAGTATCGGGCGCGAATCGCGTCACGCGTTGACGCCTGCGCCACCACCGGCACGCCCTTCGACGAGGAAGCCGAGATACTCACTGCCAGAGGCAATCGCCGCCTGGTCAGGGTCATCGGTGCCGCTGCCGAGGAAACGCCCGGAGAGGCATTCACGGTTCAGGGCGCCTTTCAGGACATCACCGTCCAGCGCAACGTCGAGCAGCGCCTGGTTCATAGTCACGAGCAGTTCCGGCAACTCGCCGATGCCATGCCCACTATCGTCTGGACGGCCGACGCTCAGGGGCAACTGGACTATGCCAATCGACGCTTTGTCGAGGTCACCGGCATAACCAATGATATGCTCCCTCAGGATGGCTGGATCAAGGCGCTGCATCCCGATGACGTCGATCGATGCAGGCAGACATGGGGTAATGCCGTCGCCAGTCAGCAACCGTACGATATTGACCTTCGAATACATCATAAGCGCGACAACGACTACCGCTGGTATCGCACCAATGCCGTGCCGGTTCGCGATGAGGCAGGCCAGGTACACAAATGGTATGGCAGCGCGCTGGATATCCAGGACCGTAAGGTATTGGAGGAAGAGCTTACCCAGGTGGCCAAAACCCTGAGCCAGACGCTGGAGAGCATCACCGACGGTTTCTTTACCCTGGACCGGCAGTGGCATTTCAGGTATTTCAATCTCGAGGCGGAGCATCTGCTGCGCAAGTCGAGAGAAACTGTCCTTGAGCAAAGCATCTGGAAGATGTTTCCCGAAGCCATCGCCTCCAGCGCGGGTGCAGAATATCGCCTGGCCATGGCCGAGCGCACGACTCGACACTTCGAGTACTTCTGTGCGTCTCTCGACACCTGGTTTGAAATGCACATCTACCCGTCCCATGAAGGCCTTGCTGTCTACTTCCGCGATGTGACAGAGCGAAAAAGAAGCGCCGATCAAATCGAGTTCCTGGCCTACCATGATTCCCTGACGCACCTCCCCAATAGACGGCTCTTCCAGAAACGCCTTGACGAGCTCATTGAGGCCAGCAAAGAGCACCTGACATACGCTGGGGTGATGCTCATCGATCTCGACCATTTCAAGGTCCTGAACGACACCCTGGGTCATGGCCGAGGCGACAAACTGCTCCGAGCCGTTGCCGGTCGCCTAGAATCCCTAGAGGAAGAAGGGGTGCTTGCCGCACGCCTGGGAGGCGATGAGTTCACGCTGCTGATCCAGAATCTCGGCCCGTCCCGTGAAGACGCCGTTCTTGAGCTGCAGCGTGTTGCCGACCGGGTCCGCACCATGCTCGGCGAGCCCTACACCGATGAGAACCTTGGCATGCAGCGTACCTGCAGCATCGGCGTCACACTGGTGGAGCCGAGGGGCGACCACCCGGAAGAGGTGATGAAGCGTCTCGACCTCGCTCTGTATGACGTCAAGCACCGCGGCCGCAACGCAGTGAGTATGTTCAACCCCCAGCTTCAGGCACAGGCAAATGCAAGGGCATGGCTTGAAAGTAACATCCTGGCGGGCATCGAGACTCAGGAGTTCATCCCCTATTTTCAGCCCAAGATGGATCGTGCAGGACGCTGTGTGGGCGCCGAGGCGCTGGTGCGCTGGCTCCACCATGAGCAAGGCATCATCTCACCCGGTGAATTCATTCCCATCGCTGAGGAAACCGGACTGATCGGCGCACTTGGCCGGACGGTCTTGAGAAAGGTGTGCGAGCAGATGGCCGATTGGGCCGCGCGCGGCATCCTGGGTGACATGGTGATCTCAGTCAACGTCAGTGCAAGACAGTTCCATGAGCGCTGCTTCGTCGATGACGTCATCGCCATCATCAACGAGACCGGTATCGATCCCGCCAGGTTGCAACTGGAAGTGACCGAGACGCTTCTTCTCGAGGATATCGAACAGACCGTGGCGAAAATGAACATCCTGCGCCGCTTGGACATCAGCTTTGCCCTGGATGACTTCGGTACTGGCTACTCGTCGCTTGCCTATCTCAAGCAGCTACCGCTCGACGTGCTCAAGATCGACCAGAGCTTTGTACACAACCTCCCTAACGACAGCGACGACGTCGCCATCGTCCAGACCATCATCGCGCTGGCTCACAGCCTGGGGCTCGAGGTGCTGGCCGAGGGCGTCGAGACCGTGGAAATCCAGGATTTTCTGATGCAGGAGCACTGCGCTGTCTTCCAGGGCTATCTCTTCAGCCGGCCATTGCCGGCTGGCGACCTAGAGCGCTATCTTGAGGATATCTCATCCCGCCAATGACGAGCCGCACCGGGTTTCACCAGCAGCGAAAGGCGTGCAGGAGATAGGGAATACCTCTCTCCTCGGGCTGTCAGCGAGGCGCAACCAGAGATAAGTCCTCAAGTGGGCTCGCAGATGAGGGCGCCAGCCTGAATTGACTGATAGCCCGCTGCAAGCGCTGGGCTGCCTTTTGTTGCTCCTCGCCCAGTTGGTGGCAGCGCAGCAGCCCTGAGTTGCTTGCCGCCAGGGCGCGCTGAATGGCATGAATGCTGCTGTCGAGTTCGTCGATTCCCGCACGCTGCTGCTGAATCCCCACATCCAGCTCGCTCATCCGCGTCACGACCCCCTGGAAGGATTCGACAACGCCAGCGATCACCTCACCGGCAGAGCCGGCGGCGCGGCGCCCCGCGGCAACGCTGACCTGAGCGGCATCGACCCGCGCACGAATCTCTCTTGCCGTGCCATCGGTTCGCTGCGAGAGCTTACGCACCTCGCTTGCCACCACGGCGAAGCCACGCCCCTCCTGACCGGCGCGGGCGGCCTCTACCGAGGCATTCAAGGCCAGCAGGTTGGTCTGGAAGGTGATGTCGTCGATTTCCGCCAGCAGCGCGGCGATGCCCTTGGCCGCGGTGTCGATCTCGCCAATCGCGGCATCCAGCACGCCGACCTGATCACGCCCACTGATGACGGAATTCGACGCCTCTTCGGCCAGCTCGCGCGTGGCCTGTACCTCGGCGGCTCCCTGGCGCGTAGAGGCCGAGAGTTCGGCGGCACTGGCGGCGATGCGCTCGACCTGCTGCTCGTTGGCCGTGGCCTGATCCTGCAAGGAACCATGGGCATCGAACAGTGACTCGCTCAAGGCTTCGACGCTGGCACTGGTCTGCTGGGCCTCGCCAAGGGTGGCGACAAAGCGCGCCTGCATCGCCGCTACCGCCTGGATGGCCGGGCGTCGCTGCTGCACGGGTGAGAAGGTCTGATCGAGATGCCCCTGCTGGGCACGCTGGGCAAACCCGGCAATCAGCACCCCATCTTCCAGCATCTTACGCAGCACATGGGCAAGGCAGCCGAGCACCACCGCTTGCGCGACTACCGCACCGCCGTGCATGGCCAGGTAGGCCAGCAGCTCACCGCCAGCATGCTCATGCCCAGTGCCCATGCCGTCGTATATAACGGCGATCCCCTGGTGCTGCAGATAGGTCAGCCCAGCATGGTGCAGGGCGATGATGCCCGCGCCTGCGACGATCACCCGCCAGTCGCTATACAAGATCAGCACCGAGAGCATGATGAAGATGCTGAAGTGGGCTTCGATGAGCCCGCCGCTCTGCTCGATCAGCAGCGCCGACAGCCCCATGAACATCGCCGCGGTGCCAATGCCGCTGGCGAGGGTACCGGGCCGCAGCCGGTGCAGCAGCGCCACCGGCAGCATCACGGCAACGGCAAACCCCACTGCCATCGCTAAGCTGCCGCTCCATAGCCCCACCCCGGCGCATAGCAGCCAGTGCACCAGCGCCGGCAACCACATCAACCGGTCTACCCCACGGCGGTGGGCCCCAAGAGCGCTTCGACCGCTAGCGGCGGGATGTGGTGACATGATCGATTCCTCTTTTGCAGGCGCCAAGACCGCCTGAAGGCGCGGCACCATTTCAACCAATAGCTAATATAATAAAGGGCAACTAATATAACGATCGCATTCAGCAAAAGAAGTA
The DNA here is from genome assembly GCA_001971685.1 of Halomonas sp. 1513. Taxonomy (NCBI): domain Bacteria; kingdom Pseudomonadati; phylum Pseudomonadota; class Gammaproteobacteria; order Oceanospirillales; family Halomonadaceae; genus Halomonas; species Halomonas sp. 1513. The sequence goes on along the minus strand of CP019326.1, from coordinate 1,252,573 downwards.
TCGGCCCGGCGCCGAGTTACTTTAGGTAGCAGCAAGAAACATAAGTATACGCTAATGATCAGTCCGATGGCTCGGCGGCATCGACGATGCGATTGCGCCCGGCGGCCTTGGCCCGATAGCTCGCTGCATCGGCACGCGCCAGCACCGTCTCGATGTCCTCGTCGCTCTCGAGCAGGCCGGTAAGCCCCATGCTCAGGGTGACACGGTAGAGATTGCCCTGGTGCTCCACGTAGATCTCGCTGATCGCCTGGCGCAGCGTCTCGGCCAGGCGCTGGGCCTGGTTGAGGCTGCAGCTGGGCAGTAGCACGGCAAACTCGTCGCCGCCCTGGCGCGCCACGTGGTCGCTGCTGCGGACTTCCCAGGCCAGCACCTGGGCGATGCGGCGCAGCATCTCGTCACCCAGGGCGTGACCACCACGGTCGTTGATTGGCTTGAAATGATCGAGGTCGAACATCAGCAGCGCCGACGGCGTGCCGGCCTTCTTCCACTCCACCAGCGCCTCCTCGAGCCGGCGCTCGAAGCCGCGTCGATTGAGCAGTCCGGTGAGCGGATCGTGCTCGGCCTCCCAGCGCTGCAGCGCCTCGCGCTGGCGACTATCGGTGATGTCCTTGACGCTGCCCACATAGCCCAGCGGCGTATCGCCATCGGCGACGCGACTGACATTCACCTCCAGCCACAGCGTCTGGCCATTGGCGGCGTGGTAGCGCATCTGCCTGGAAAAGGGCCGTCCGCTCTCCAGGGTGTGGCGCCACAGGTCGCTGACGTCGTCGACCTCGTCGACGTGCAGATGCTCGGCGATCTCACCGTCGCGGTAGGCCTCGAGGTCATAGCCGGTCAGCTGCTGCAGGGCGGGGTTGAGATAGACCAGTTGACCGTGCAGGTCGCAGATGAACAACCCGGTAGGCGACGAGTCGAGCACCGCGTCGAGAAACGCCTGACGGTCTTGCAGCAGCGCCTTGGCTTGCTCACGCTGGCGCTCGAGATAGTTGAAGGTATCCGCCACCTGCTGCAGCTCACGCATGCCGGTGCGGGGGTCGACGCGCCTGGCCTCGCCGCGCGCCACCTTGGCGATATGCCGCTCGAGACGATGCAGTGGCCGCAGCAGCAGCTTCAGTCCTAGCCACAGCAGCGGCAGCATCAGCAGCACCGTAAGCAACCCCACCCACTGCTGCTGACGCAGAAACGCCTGCACCGGCCCCATCATCTGCTCGCGCGGCAGATAGACGCCGACCACCCAGTTGGCCGTCCACACCTGGCGATAGGCCTGCACCGCGCGAGTGCCATCCACCAGATGCCCCTCTGCCGCACCTTCCCAGCCGGACAGCGCCAGGTCGAGCTCGGGATGGGTGGCGGCGCTCGGCACCGGCCGCATGATAAGGTCCCTGTTGGGATGCGACAGCACCAGTCCCGACGCCGTGGCCAGGGCAGCAAAGCCGGCATGGCCAATGCGAATGCGCCGCAGGCCGGCGAAGAAACTGCCCTCCTCGACGCTCACCACACCGCCTAGCATGCCCCGGAAACGCCCCTCGGCTAGGATCGGCACGCCCACCATCACCAGCGGCACGTCGCTGGCGGCACCGGTAAAGGGCTCGGACACATAGGGGCGTCGCACATTCTGGAGATGGCGAAAATACTCACGCTGGGTGACGTCCAGGCCCCGGCGACCAGACAGCTCGGGGACATCGGCCAGCACTTCGCCCTCGGCAGAGATCACCACCAGGGCATCGAACAGTGCCATCAGCCCGATATTCTCATCGAGCAGCGCGCCGGCCTGCTCCGGAGACTGATCGAGCGCCTCTGACGCGCGGCCGGCGAGACGCTGCAGGGCATTGATGCGCACCTCCACCGCCTCTTCGATATGCCGGGCAATCAGCTCTGCTTCATACTCCAGGTGGGTACGGTTGGCCTGCTCGGCCAGTTCGTCGCCGGAGCGCAACGCCACCAGGATGATGGCCGCCACCAGCAACAGCCAGCCAAGGCTGATACCGATGACCAGGCGCGCATGCAGGGAGAGCAGTGCCACACGATGCAGCACCCGTGAGAGTAGTCTTGTCATTGCCACGATTCTATCATGCCGGCTCGGCGAGGCCGCGCCGCCAATATGGCGATCAACGGCCATTTTAGGGCGTATACCGTACGTAGTTGGCATCCCATGAGCAGTCGCGGTGGGATATGGCGTCTTTTTCGCCCTATGGATGACGTATGTAATTGACGCGACCGCCGCCACCCACAATAGTGAGATAAGCCCCACTCACTGACAGGTGCAATGTCATATGCAGGACGATGGCCCAGGCAGCCCCACGCGCCCGCCGCTTACACTCGTCACGTTGCCACCCGAGGTATCGTCGACGCACTCGGCATGGGCGCTAGCGGGCTTCGAGCATAGCCATGCCGGCATTGTCATCACCGATCGCGAACAGCGCATCCTGCTGGCCAACCCCGCGTTCGAAAGCATCACCGGGCATTCTCGCCATGCGGTCGTCGGCTGGGACGTGCATCGCTTCCACCATCCTCACCAGGACGACGACTACCACCGCCAGCGCGAGGCCCTCGCCGAGTTTGGTCACTGGCAGGGCGAGGTACTGTGCCGGCGGCGCAATGGCGATCACTATCCCGAACTGCTGACCATCGACACCCTGTATGACGAGCATCAGCAGCCGTGCGGCTACGTACGCGTCTTTATCGACATCTCCTCGCTCAAGGCCTACGAGAGCCACCTGCAGTTCAAGGCCAATCAAGACCCGCTGACCGGCCTGGCCAATCGCGCCCTGTTCGACGACCACCTGCAGCGCGCCCTGCATCACGCGCAGCGCCACGAGGGAGAGGTCGCCCTTCTGTTCATTGACCTCGACCGCTTCAAGCCGATCAACGACTCGCTTGGCCATAGCGCCGGCGACACCCTACTCAAGCAGGTCGCCAGGCGCTTGAGCCAGGCACTGCGCGGCGACGATCTGCTGGCCCGCTTTGGCGGCGATGAGTTTCTGGTGCTGTTGCAGCACGACGCCGAGGTCGAAGGCGCCCAAACGGTGGCGCTGCGATTGCAGGAAGCCCTGGAGGCGCCGTTCAAGATCGGCGACCGTCGCCTGCCGGTGTCGGCAAGTATCGGCATCGCCCTCTTCCCGCGCGACGGCGACAGCGCCGAGGAGCTGCTGCGCAGTGCCGACGGCGCCATGTACTCGGCCAAACACGCCGGCGGCGGCTGCCACGCCTTCGTCGACCCGCTGCTCAGCGAACAGCTGCAGCGCCAACTGGCCACCGAACTGGCGCTGCGCGAGGCCATCGCCGACCCCGACAGCGCCTTCCATCTGGTCTACCAGCCCCAGTGTGACCTGGCCAGCGGACGGGTGATCGGGCTCGAGGCGCTGCTGCGCTGGCATGCCGGTCAGCCTGGCCAACCCTCCCCCCGCGACTGCATCGTGCTGGCCCGCAAGCTGGGCCTGGCAGTGCGCCTCGACCGCTGGGTGATCGGCGAAGTCATCGCTCAGCAACGGGCCTGGCGCGACATCGGCTCGCCCCTGGCCGAGCTGCCGATCGCCGTCAATATCGTGGATGATCACCTGCGCGCCGAGGCCGCCGACCGCCTGCCGCTGGATCACTTCCTGCGCCAGCACACCGACGACGCCTCCTGGCTGACGCTGGAGATCGCCTGTGACAGCCTGGTCGACGAGCCGGAAAGCACCCAGCACCTGTTCCGCCGCCTGCAGCGCCTGGGCGTCAGCCTGGCATTGGATGAGCTGGGCGACGGTCACGTCAACTTCGCCTACCTGTCGCGCCTGCCGATTCATCAGGCCAAGATCAACGGCGTGCTGATCAAGGGCATCGCACGGGACCGGCGCAGCCAGGCACTGCTCGGCGGCATCCAGCGACTCCTCGATACCCTGGGCGTCGAGTGCATCGCGGTGGGCGTGGAAAGCGAGGAAAGCGCCAGCGCCGTGCGCCAGCAAGGCATCCAACTCGCCCAGGGCAACCATCTTGCCGCGCCGATGCCGGCAGGCAAGCTCAGCGCCTGGTACACCGACCGCCAGCAGCGTTAGCCCCGCTACCCTCCCTTGAGCCGCGCCATCGCCGCTACCTCACGGCGCCGCTTGAGCTCATAGGCCACCGCCAGCACCACCGTGATAAGAATCAGGATCAGCCCCAGGGCATTGACCGCCGGGGTCAACCCGGTGCGCACCTGGGAGGCGATATATACCGTCAGGGTGGTGTCATAGCCGGCCACGAACAGCGTGGTGTTGTAGTTCTCGAACGACTGCAGGAAGGCGATGACCCCTGCCGACAGGATCGCCGGCTTGAGGTAGGGCAGCAGAATGCGCCGGAACATCTGCCACTGGCTGGCGCCCAGGTCCAGGGCGGCGCGCTCCATGGTGCGGTCGAAGCGCTGCAGGCGCGCCATCACCATCAGCATCACATAGGCGGCGATGAAGGTGGTCTGGCCCAGCACGGTGAGAAAGATCCCGCCGCTGACGCCGAACTGACGCCAGAAGATCAGCGTCGAGATGCCGATGATCACCCCCGGCGTCAGCAGCGGCGAGAGGATCAGCGCGTAGATGAACGGCTTGGCGCGGCTCGACACCGTGTTGAGGAACAGCGCGCTGGAGATGCCGATCGGCACCGCCAGCACCAGCACTCCCGCCGCCACCATCAGGCTGTTGGAGAGCGCCTGCCACATGCCGCCATCGCGCCACAGCTCGCCGAACCAGCGCAGCGTGGTTCCGCCCCAGGGCGTCACGGTGGGAAAGCGGCTGTCGTTGAAGGTCGCCAGCGACATGATGATCAGCGGCAGGAACAGGTAGGCGAAGAACACCACGATATAGAACTTGAGGCCGAAGGCCAGCAGGCGCTGAGACGTCATACCACCACCTTCAGACAGATGCGCTCGCATAAACAAGCAATCGCTTTGATGTCTCTCATTTAGCGATATCCCCCAGGCCCACTTTAAACAGCTTCATTACCAGCGACATGAAGCCGATGCACAGCACCAGCAGCAGGAAGGCGTAGGCCGCACCCTGGTTCCAGTTGCCGCCCTCGAAGAACCAGTTGTAGATGATCTGGGTGAACCAGCGGCTGCCCGGCGAGCCGAGCAGCGCCGGCACCGCATAGCTGCCGGCGGCGAGCATGAAGACCATGATGCAGCCGGTGGCGATGCCCGGCTTGGCGTGGGGAATGACGATGCGCCGGTGGGTGCGCAGGGTGCCGGCACCGAGGTCGCGGGCCGCGCGCACCTGATTGCCGTCGAGGCTCTCGATAGCGTTGTAGAGTGGAAACACCATGAACAGGATATAGGCGTAGACCATGCCCACCATGACCCCGCCGTCGCCGCTGAGAAAACGGATCGGGCGGTCGATCAGCCCCAGCGCCAGCAGCACCTCGTTGAGCGGGCCGCGAAACGCCAGCAGGATGAACCAGGAGTAGGTGCGCAGGATCTCGTTGATCCAGAACGGCACGATCAACAGCAGGATACACAGTGCCGCCTGGCGCGGGGTCGCGACCTTGGCCAGGTACCAGGCCAGCGGGTAGCTCACCGCCAGGGTCAGCATGGTGACCAGCACGCTCGACCAGATCGTCTTGAGGAAGATCGCGCGGTGGATATCGTTGTTGAACAGCGTCACGTAGTTGGCCACGGTCAGCCGATCGTCGGGCCCGCCGATCTGCGCCGGCAGCAGGTTGGGCCGCAGCGAGTACTCGATCATCTGCAGCTGCGGTAGAGTGACCATGATGATCAGCCACATGCCGAGCAGGGTGACGATGGCCATCGCCACCGGCGAGCCGAAGCGCGCGTTAAGCTGCCGGAACATTGGCCACCTCCTTGACCTCGCCGGTCTCCTCGTCGACCACCGGGCTGCCGTCGTTGGGCAGCACCACCGCCTCCGCTGGGTCATAGCCCAGCCGTACCTGCTGGCCCTGAGCGAGCCGGCTGGCCGCGCCGCGGGCCTGTTCGCCGCTGAGCTGCACCCTCAGCCGCTCGGCAGTGGCCACGAGCCGCGTCTCGAGCATCAGCCAGGCGCCTTCGAAATGCACCGCTTCGACCTCGGCTTCCAGCGCCGGGCCCGAGTTGCCCGGCCCCAGAAGCCGCAGCTGCTCGGGGCGCACAAACAGCGCGGCGCTGTCGCCTACTTGAAGACCATCGCTGGCCCCGGGCACCGCACTGCCCTGTAGGCGCCCGAGCAGGCCGGCGTCGAGGGTCAGGCGTTCGCCGTCGCGCTCGGCGACGCTTACCTCGAGGCGGTTGTTCTCACCGACAAAGGCCGCCACGAAGCCGGTCTGCGGGGCGCGGTAGAGCGTCATCGGATCGGCGACCTGCTGGATACGCCCCGCCGACATCACCGCCACCCGGTCGGACATGGTCAGCGCCTCGCCCTGGTCGTGGGTGATGTAGATGAAGGTAATGCCGGTCTTGCGCTGGATCGCCTTGAGCTCGGCGCGCATATGCTGGCGCAGCTTGAGGTCCAGCGCCGAGAGCGGCTCGTCGAGCAGCAGCACCCGGGGCTCCACGGCCAGCGCCCGGGCGATGGCGATGCGCTGCTTCTGGCCACCGGAGAGTTCTGCGACCTGCTTGTCGCCGCTGCCCTCCAGCGCCACCAACGCCAGCAGGCGCTCGGAGACCTCGCGCCGGGCGCGCTTGCTGACGCCGCGCACCTCGAGCCCGAACTCGATGTTCTCGTACACGCTCATCAGCGGGAACAGCGCCAGATTCTGGAAGATCATCGCCGTGGGCCGGCGGTTGACCGGCACCCCGCCCATCGGCTCACCGCCGATGAAAATCTGGCCTTCACTGGGGGTGAGAAAACCGCTGACCATGTTCAGCAGCGTGGTCTTGCCGCAGCCCGAGGGGCCGAGAAAACTGAAGAACTCGCCGGAGTGAATCTCCAGCGAAGAGCGTTCGATGGCGGTGAAGTCGCCGAAGCGCATCACCACCTTGTCGAGCGAAACGGAACCGTCCATCAATACTTGCCTTGTTAGCGTTAATCGCAGCGCGACTGCCTCTCGACTCTCAACACTGCAGGTCGGCACGTCGCGCAGGCGCTGACCACAAAGGCGTTCCCTGGCACTTCAATTGCGGCCTGCGCGTCGGATAGGAACAACGTCCCTGTTGCCTATCCTCGATCGACATCCCTGTCGATCGCCGCGCGCCGCTTCATTCAGTGCCAGCGCCTTCGCGAAGCCAGCTTATTGCGCGTTGTGCCTTACTCTCACGCGCTGAGATAGCGATCCTGGTACTCGTTGCGCAGGGTCACGTACCACGGCTCCTGGATCGGCCACCACCACAGGTTCTCGAGGTCGGCGTCGGTGTAGGAGTCGCGGAAGAACTGGCGGGTCTCCTCCGGCAGCAATTCCTCGGCGCCCACCGAGGTGGAGTTGTAGCCGGTGGCCTCGACGAACATCGCGCCGGCTTCAGGGGTGTAGTACCAGTTGATCAGCTCGTAGACGGCGTCCGGATTCCGGGCATTCTTGGGAATCACGAAGCCCTCCATCCACGCCAGCGCACCTTCGCGGGGGGCTGCATAGGCGATGTCCTCGCCCTCCTGCCTGAGACGGAAGGCGGTGCTGTCCCAGGTCTGGCCGATGATGGCGCCGTTGGTCCTGAATGCCGCCTGGGCCTCGTTCTCGGTGTCCCAGAACTGCACCAGCAGATTCTTGTGCTTGACCGCCTCCTCGACGATCACGTCGAAGTTGGCGCGCATCGCCTCTTCGCTGCGGTAGGACTCGAGCATCGGGAACGGCAGCCGCCCCTCGCGCTCCAGCCACAGGCCGATGCCGACCAGCGCAGAGTGACCGCGCACGGTCACACCCTGGCCGTTGTCGGGGTTCCACAGGTCGGCGTAGCTCAGGGTCTCGCGGTCGATATCGACGAAGCGACGGTGATAGGCGATCGCCTCGGTGCCCCAGTCGCTGGGCGCGAAGTAGCGCCGCCCGTCGACCACGCCGCCCACTTCGGAGCCCTCGATGGCGCTTTGCAGCGCGCCGTCCCAGTTGATCCGCGACTCGTCCAGCGGCTGGATCAGGTCGTAGTCGAGGTAGCCGGGCACCCGGTCTACGGTGGGCATGATCACGTCGAAGCCGGAGCCGTCGGTGGCGCGCAGCGAGTTCATCAGCTCGTCGTTGGTGCCGTATGGCGTGAAGGTGGCGCGGATGCCGGTCTTGTCGGTAAAGTCGGCGAGCATCTCGTCGCTGAAGTAGCCGGCCCAGGCATAGATGCGCAGCGGCTCGCCCTGCGCCAGGGCCTTGTTGATATAGAAGGATGGCGCGGCCGCCACCGCCCCGGCCGCAGCCGTTCCCTGCAGAAAACGACGCCGTGACATCGACATGGAGATTCTCCTGAACGCAGTGATTGTTGCTGTGATTGTCTGCTCGACTCGATGACCGGGGCATGACAATTGAATGACGGTTCAACGAGCTGAACTCAGCATAGCAGCGGGCAGGCGAAAGGCGAGACTCGCCGATCGGCGGGATTCAACGCTACATGCGCGATAGGAGAAGTACGGATTTTACGAGGGGCCGGCGTCCAAACGCCAGATACTAAAAAGCCGGCCCACAAAGGGGCCGGCTTCTGGCGAGCCGCTAGGCGGCTCGAGGGCTTAGGCTAGACTTAGAAGTCGTAGCGCGCGCCCACGGTGTACAGCAGACCGTCGTTAGACTCACGGAAGGTCTGGTCAGCGGAGAAGTCGTTATCATAGACTTCTGCGAAGACGTACATCGGCTGGCTGAAGCGATAGTTGGCGCCCAGCATCCACTGATTACGTGAATCGGTGTCAGCACCGGCTTCGCCGCCGAAGCTACGACGTGAATACTGGCCGTAAACTTCGCCCAGACCGTAGTCGAAGGTAGCGCCAACGCTGGTGATACTCTGGCTAGCAACGCCCATCTCATCGTCAGAACCGTTGCGCTCGTAACCGAGACGGCCGCTGAACTCAGGAGTGAACTGGTAGGCTGCTGCGATACCCCAGATCGCCTGATCGTTGTTGGCGGCTTCTGTGACAGTACCCTCAGACTCAGTAGTAGTCAGGGGGAGATCGTCAAAAGCAGTTACACGACCACGATCGCCGAAGTCACGGTTACGATCATAACCGGCAGCGACGTACAGATCCTGGAAGGTGTAACTAACGGCAGCAGACGGGCTGGTAGTAGAAGACGCGTCTTCGTTACCGATCTCTACGTTGTTGCCAGAGTAGTGCTTGGCCTGAACGTGAGCCTGGAAGCCTTCCAGCACCGGGGTGGAATAGGCAATGGAAGTGCCGTGGGAGCTGTTGGTAACGCTACCCAGAGTCTGCCAACCGGCATTTTCCGGCACATCGAACACGGAGCCAACGGCATTGTAGTAGATGCTGTTGAAGTTACCGGCCCAAACGCGACCAAACTGCTGGCTTTCAACGCCGAGGAAGCTCTGACGAGTATCGCCAATGCCACCATCGCGCTGAGCAGCGTCGAATCGGAACTCCATGTTGGCGAACACGGACAGATCGGTGTTCACCTCATGACGGGCACGAAAGCCAACCCGCGAACCAAGATCACGGAACTGAGAACCATCTTCTTTTACGCCAACTTCGGAGTACGTACGATCTTGCTGTTCGCCGGAACGTTGCTCACCACCGGAGGTCACAGCCATAACCACACGGCCGTAAACGTCAACTTCGGTGCCGTCTTGGCTGTAAACGGTAGCTGCCTGAGCAGCAGCGGAGACGCCCAGGGCGCCGGCGATAGCAGTCGCTAACAGTGTCTTTTTCATCGCGATATGTCCTTTAAACTAGCTTACTGTTTCGATCGTATCTGCATATGCAGTCGGCTTTCCCGGTGCGCCTGGCCAATCTGCCGAGGCATGATGGCCGGGGCTGCCACCTGAGCGAAGCCTTGTTATATTCCAATGCTCGCAGGTCAAACCTTATACCGGGATTTCCGGGAACGCAACAAGAAAAAACACTGTTTCCAATCTCGATGCACGGAATCCATGGAACTTTTGCCCTGCGCAAGCGTCATGCCACCACCTTGAAGCCCATGACGCCGGGTCACGCGGCGCCTCACGGCGGCTTGTCATGACCAGCGTCGGCTATATTGGCCGGGTCCCAGGCGACATGCAAGCCTCGCTGCTGGCGAGGCGTCAACGGCTTGTCGTGGATCAAGGGGGGTTAATGCTGCTCGTGCTTGGCCAGCAGCTGGCCGAGTTTCTGCTCGAGGCGCTGGTCCTTCTCGCGCTGGGCCTGGCGCTCGGCCTGCTGGGCCTTGCGGGTGCGGTTCTGGGCGCGCAGCTCGTCGAGCTGGCGGCGGGCGTAACGCGCCTCGCCGTCGGTGACGTCACCGGCGCTGGCGCCGTCGAGGTCGACCCGCTCGGCACCGGTGCGCACCGCTTTAAGGTAGCGCGGCAGGTGCACGTAGCATGCCAGCGCTCGCCGCACCAGCTTGTCGGGCCAGGGCTCGCGGGCCACCAGATCTTCGTGGATGCCGACCTTGAGCGGCCGGGTGTGGCCCTTGAAGAAGGTCTGCGGGTAGCGCTGGTACCACTCGTCGAGCAGCGCCTGGGGCGACGGCGCCTCGCCGATCGGCAGGCGGCTCTGGGGCTCCTGCTGGTCCGCCGGGGGCTCACTGGAGGGCGCCGGCGCAGCGGCCGGCGTCTTGGCGACCGGCTCTGGCGGCTTGGCAGGCGGTTCTGCCGCCGCAGGTGACGGTGATAGGGCCGCGGGCGTGTCAGCGGCCGACTCATGATGCCGAGCGGCGAAGCGCGGGCGGCGCGACATCAGCGCGGCCAGCCCCTGGCTACGCGGACTGGTGGCAGGCTCGCGGGCCTCGACCTCCTGCTGCAGGCGCTGGTTGTCGGTTTCGAGCTCGGCGAGGCGTCGCTCGAGGTCGGCAATGGTGGCCCGCGCCTCGCGCAGCGCCGTCATGCCGTGCTCGGCGCGCTGCTCCAGGGCGCTGAGCAGTGCCGCAGTGTGATCGTCGTTCAAGGCGTCGCCCTCCATGCGCATCTCACGTGATCATGACCTCAAGTGTGTGCCAGCTTTACCATTCTGACAATGCACCGCGCCAGGATGGCATCACTCAGTCCAAGCCAATGACGTGATACCGCTTTTACCTGATACGCCGAGGGCCTATACCCGCTCGGGGCTGATCCGTCGACAGGCCTACGAGGAGGCGCTATAAACCCGTCCCTGGGCGCTATCTTGCGCCATCCATGGCGCAAACCTCCTCTTCGCCCTGCCCCCGGCGCCCCTCGCTTGAGGCGAATGCCCACGCTGCCGCCGGGGTAGCCCCGAGCGACACCGCCGACGGATCAGTCCTGGCCGGGGCTGGCATCCCGACGCCGATACTCGACGAACGCATAGGCCGGCTGGCCCTCGTGCGGCGAGCCGGGCACCCGCTGGCACTCCCGCCACTCGCCCGGGTCGAGCTCGGGGAAACGCGCGTCGCCTTCCACCTCGAGCGCCACCTCGGTGAGATAGAGCCGCGCGGCGTAGGGCATGGCCTGGGCGTAGATCTGCCCGCCGCCCATCACCATAATCTCCTCCACCCCGTCGATGATCGCCTGCTGGTCGGCGAGGTCGAGGGCGCTTTCGAGGTCGTGGCAGACCCGCACGCCGGGGTGCTCGAAGGCGCTGTCGCGCGTCACCACGATATTGAGTCGCCCCGGCAGCGGCTTGCCGATGGAGGCAAAGGTCTTGCGCCCCATCACCAACGGCTTGCCCTGGGTCATGGCCTTGAAGAACTTGAGGTCCTCCGGCAGGTACCAGGGCAGCTGGTTGTCGACGCCGATCACCCGGTTGCGCGACATGGCGGCGATCATCGCCACCGGGACCATGGTGTCAAACGGGGCTGACAAGCGCTGGTCGCTCATACCGCCACCTCGGCCTTGATATGCGGGTGCGGGTCGTAGCCCTCGATGGCGATATCCTCGAAGCGGAAGGCGAACAGGTCGCGCACCTGCGAATCGAGCACCAGGTGCGGCGCCGGGCGCGGCGCGCGCGACAGCTGCAGCTCGGCCTGCTCGAGGTGGTTGGCATACAGGTGGGCGTCGCCCAGGGTGTGGACGAACTCGCCGGGCTCGAGGCCGCTCACCTGCGCCACCATGCAGGTCAGCAGCGCGTAGCTGGCAATATTGAACGGCACGCCGAGGAAGATATCGGCGCTGCGCTGATAGAGCTGGCAGGAGAGCCGCCCCTCGGCAACGTAGAACTGGAATAGCGCATGGCACGGCGGCAGCGCCATCTCGTCGACCAGCGCCGGGTTCCAGGCCGAGACGATCAGCCGCCGCGAGTCCGGGTTGCACTTTATCTGCTCGACCACCTGACGGATCTGGTCGACGTGGCCGCCGTCGGGGCGCGGCCAGCTGCGCCACTGGTAGCCGTACACCGGCCCCAGGTCGCCGTTGTCATCGGCCCACTCGTCCCAGATGCGCACCCCATTCTCCCTGAGGTAGCGGATATTGGTGTCGCCGGAGAGAAACCACAGCAGCTCGTGGATGATCGAGCGCAGGTGCAGCTTCTTGGTAGTCACCAGCGGAAAACCCCGCGCCAGGTCGAAGCGCATCTGGTGGCCGAACACGCTGCGCGTGCCGACCCCGGTGCGGTCGTGCTTGGCCACGCCCTGGTTCAATACCTGGCGCATCAGATCGAGGTAGGGCTGTTCGAGGGCAGAGTATTCGGGAGCTTGTGTCACGCGTTAACCATCTTGAGAAAATGCCGAGCCGATGAGCCCGGCGTTGAACAGTAAACCGCTGGTTCAGCCCGGGATACGCTGGTCAACTGGCTGGCGCCGCGACCAGGCGATCAGTGCCGCACCGGCCAGGATCATCGGCAGCGTCAGCAGCATGCCCATGGTCACCCAGCCGAAGGCGACAAAGCCGATATGGGCATCGGGCAGGCGCACGAACTCCACCGCGAAGCGGAACACGCCATACAACACCAGGAACAGCCCGGAGATCAAGCCGCGCTGGCGCGGGCTGGCCGACACCACCCACAGCACCACGAACAGCACCAACCCCTCGAGAATCGCCTCGTAGAGCGCCGAGGGATGGCGCGGCTCCGGCCCCATCCCCGGAAACGGCATGCCCCAGGGCAGCTCGGTGACACGCCCCGGCAGCTCACGATTGATGAAGTTGCCGATACGCCCGGTGCCCAGGCCAATCGGCACCAGCGGCGCGATGAAGTCGGTCAGGGTGAAAAATGCCAGCTGTTTCTTGCGCGCGAAGTAGAGCGCCGCCAGCAGCACCCCGATCAGGCCGCCGTGGAAGCTCATGCCGCCGTCCCAGATCTGGAACAGCCATAGCGGATTGTCGATCAGGCGCCCCATGCCGTAGAACAGCGCATAGCCCAGGCGGCCACCGGCCACCACGCCGATGGCGCAGTAGAACAGCAGGTCGCCGATGTCGTCGCGGGTCAGGCCGAGTCGTGCGGCGCGCCGGCAGCCCAGCCACCAAGCGGCCACGAAGCCGATCACGTACATCAGGCCGTACCAGTGAATGCTTAGCGGCCCCAGGGAAATGGCCACCGGGTCGATATCGGGATAGTTCATCTAGGCTCTGCTCGGTAAGAAAAAAGGCGATCAGGCATGCTTGGCCAGCCAGCGTCGGGCCATGTCGACCAAGGCCTGGGGACGATACGGCTTGGCGAGGTAATCGTCCATGCCAGCGGCAAAGAAGCGCTGACGATCGGTGTCGTTGGCGTTGGCGGTCAGCGCGACGAGCACACTGCGATGCTCGCGCTCGGCGGCGCGCCAGCGACGGCTGGTCTCGACCCCGTCCAGGCCGTGCATGTAGATATCCATGAAGACCAGGTCGTAGCACTGCTGCTCGCGCAGGCTCAGTGCCTCGTCGCCGTCTCGCGCGGTATCCACGCAGATGCCTTCGGCCTCCAGCACCTGGCGGGCCAGCATGGTGTTGACCGGCCCGTCATCGACGATCAGCACGCGCGAGGTCGAGGCCTGGGACGTCTCGGCTTCGGCGGCGTCACGCCCGGCGTCGAGCGGTGGCGGCGCCTCGGCGGCCAGGGCTTGCGGCGCCTCCACCAGATTGGTGATCAACGACTCCAGGTCGGCGAGTCGCTCCAGCAGCTGCGGGGTCGGCCGCTCGGGGAGCTGCAGCATCTCCACCAGTTCCCCCAGCTCCTTCTGCAGCAGCAGCAGATAGCGGGTCTTGAGACGCGACTCCTCGCGGGCACGGTCTCGTGTCAGCATCAGCTGGGCCAACTGCTGCTGCTGATCGAGGATATCCTCGAGCAGGCCCATGCGGTGGCCGTGACCGTCGTCGAGCGTCAGCAGGCGGAAGGTACGATAGCCGCCCTGGCTGTCGTTGATGCGCACCACCTCGGCGATCTGACCACCGACCTCGGTGGCGCTGTCGACACGGATCAGGTAGCCCAGCTCGAGGCCGCGCAGTTGGTCGAGGCTGCGCCCTACCAACTGCTCGAACACCCCGTTGGCCTCGACCAGCCTGCCGTCTCGGGCGATAAAGGTCGGCACCGGCAGTCGGTTCAGCATGGTCGCGAATCGCGGCCGCTCGGCGACGCGTTCCATCAGGGTTTCGAGGGCATCGAGCAGGCACTCGAGACGATGCACCGGCCCGTCGGCGGCTTCGGCAAAGGGCAGCACGCGCTCGGTCTTGAGCCACGAGGGTAAATCGCCATGGATGATGCCCAGCAGCCGCTCGAGGCGCTCGTAAGGCACGCCCAGGGCGCTCTCCCACTGCTGCAGGCGTTGGCGCAGCATCAGCAGGAAGGTGGCGACGCTGAGGCTGGTGCCCACCGCCAGTGCCAGCAGCGGCCAGCCCAGGTGTTGCCAGCTGGCGCCACTCCTGACATCCATTTGCCAAATCAGCAGCCAGGCCAGCAGGCACAGCAGCATCACCCCGGCCTGCGCGGCGATCAGCGGCCATAGCAGCGGCCAGATGACCCGCTGCCAGAGGCTATCGGTGGACTTATCGACCCGCATTCTCATCCCTGTGAATCGTCGAAGGCATTTGAGTGTACGAAAATGCGCGGCGCCTGTCATGACGCCGACAGCGCGCGCTTTGTGACGGCCTCGCCGCGCGGTATGGTAGTGCGATGTGCCTGATCGCCTTCGCCTTTCATCCCCACGCTTCGCTGCCGTTGCGACTCATCGCCAACCGCGATGAACGCCACGCCCGACCGACCGCGCCGCTGGCTCGCTGGCACGATACGCCGGCCATTCTCGGCGGGCGCGACCTGCTGGCCGGCGGCAGCTGGCTAGCGCTGCATCGCGACGGGCGCATGGCGGCCATCACCAACGTCCGCGACCCGCGCATCGGCGTCGCCGACACTGCCCCCAGCCGCGGCGAACTGGTGCGCCAGGCGCTGCTCAGCGACGACCTGCCGGGCTGGCTGGCGCGGCTAGCCGAGGGCGACGCGTGGCACTATGGTGGCTTCAACCTGCTGGTCGGGGACGCGCAACGGCTGTGGCACCTGCATCGCGGCCATGCCCGCCTGGCGCTACAGCCGCTCGCTCCGGGCTGCTACGGGCTCTCCAATGCCGACCTGGAGACGCCCTGGCCCAAGCTAACGCTCGCCAAGCGCGGGCTCGCTGCCAGCCTTGATAGCGGCCGCTGGCCCGAGGATGCCCTCGCCGCCATGGCCGACCAGCGCCAGGTCAGCGATCCGACCCAACTGCCGGACACCGGCGTCGGCGAGGCGCTGGAGCGCTTCCTGTCGCCGCCATTTATCGTCGGCGAGGAGTACGGCACCCGCGCCACCAGCTGGCTGAGCTGGCACGCCGACGGGCATATCGAGATCACCGAGCGTCGCTTCGGCCCCGGCGGCCTCCCCGCCGGCGAAACCACCGAACACCTGCTCCTCGGCACCTGATGCCGGGCGCTGGGCGCTCAACAAGCCTAGTCTCGCGGCGGGAGCAGATGCGCCAACTGCCACTCACCCAGCCTGGCAGCGAGATGGGCACGCACCTTGGCCGGCGACTCCAGCTGCAAGGTTTCGCTGACCAGCGACTGGGCGGCAGCCAGCGGCACGCGGCGGATCGCCGCACGCACTCGTGGCAGGCTGGGTGCATTCATCGACAGCGCATCGAAGCCCATGCCCATCAGCAGCAGCGCGCCGGCCGGGTCCCCTGCCAGCTCGCCGCACAGCGACACCGGCACCTCCAGCGCCGCCGACTCCTTGGCG
Source organism: Halomonas sp. 1513 (assembly GCA_001971685.1). Classification (NCBI taxonomy): domain Bacteria; kingdom Pseudomonadati; phylum Pseudomonadota; class Gammaproteobacteria; order Oceanospirillales; family Halomonadaceae; genus Halomonas; species Halomonas sp. 1513. The sequence continues at coordinate 1,236,461 of CP019326.1, read as the reverse complement.
AGGCGATCCAGCGCGACCAGCACTGCCGGGTGGCAGGCGTCGTAGAGCTCGGCGACACGCGGATTGTTGCGATCCACGGCCAGCAGGTACTGGGTCAGGTCGTTGCTGCCCACCGAGAAGAAATCGACCCGCTCCGCCAGCGCGGCGAGCTGGTAGAGCGTGGCCGGCACTTCGAGCATCACTCCGACCTGGGGCCTGGGCACGCTGACGCCCTCCTCGGCGATCTCCTCCAGGGCGCGGTCGAGCAGGCGCAGCGCATCATCGACCTCGTCGACGTTGGTGACCATGGGCAGCAGCACCTGGAGGTTATCTAGCCCCTGGGAGGCCTTGAGCATGGCGCGCAGCTGCACCATCAACACCTCGGGATGGTCCAGCGTCACGCGGATACCGCGCCAGCCGAGGAAGGGATTGGCCTCGTCGATGGGAAAGTACGGCAGGTCCTTGTCGCCACCGATATCCAGGGTACGCATCACCACTGGCAGCGGCGCGAAGCTCTCGAGCTGGTCGCGGTAGAGGCGGATCTGCTCCTGCTCACCGGGGAAGCGCTCGGTAATCATGAACGGCACTTCGGTGCGGTACAGGCCCACCCCGCTGATGCGCGGCTTGAGTGACGCCACCGCGTCCACCGCCAGGCCGGTATTGACCATCAGCGGCATGACATGGCCGTCGGGCGTTTCGCTGGGCAGGTCCTGCTCGTGCTCGAGCACCGCCGAGAGCGCATCCTCCTCGGCGATCAGCGCCCGGTAGTGGGTCTCGATGTCGGCACCGGGGCGCACGAACAGCCGGCCGCGGTGGCCGTCGAGCACCACCTTGGCGCCATTCAGGCGCGGCAGCGGCAGGTCGACCATGCCCAGCACGGCGGGAATCCCCATCGCCCGGGCGATGATCGCCACGTGGGAGGTGCTCGAGCCGCGCACCGAGACCAGGCCGGCCAGCTTGTCACGGGGCACTTCGCCCAGGGTCGCCACGCTGATCTCGTCGCCCACCAGCACGGTACGCTCGGCGAAGGTGTCCGGAGTCTGCGGCGTCTCCTCCTGAAGGTGAGCCAGCACCCGGCGCCCCAGGTCACGGATATCCGCGGCGCGCTCGCGCAGGTAGTTGTCGTCGACCCGCTCGAGATACTGCACGTGGCGGCGCACCACATCGGCCAGGGCACCGGGTGCCCACTGGCCCTCGCGGATGCGCTTTTCGACCTCGTGGCCCAGCGCCGCTTCGCTGAGCATCTCCTGATAGACCTCGAACAGCGCCAGCTCCTGGGCGCTGATGCGACTGGCCAGCCGCTCACCGGCGGCGCGAATCTCATCGCGCACCCGGTAGATGGCGTCCTTGAGGCGCTTGATCTCGTAGTCGACGTCGGTGGGAATCAGGTCGGGAACATTGTCGAGATCGGCCGGCGGCGCAATCACCAGCGCCTCGCCGATGACCATGCCCGGCGAGGTCGCCACCCCGGTGAACATGGCCTGGCCGTCACCGCGACTGGAGCGAGACAGCCCGCCGGTGGCCAGCGCATGAGCCAGCACCCCGGCCAGCTGTGCGGCCATGGTCACCAGAAAGGCTTCGTCGCCCTCATCGAAACGGCGCTTGTCCTGCTGCTGCACCACCAGCACGCCGAGCATGCGCCGCTGATGGATGATCGGCACGCCGAGAAAGCTCGAGTAGCGCTCCTCGCCGGTCTCCTCGAAATAGCGGAACAGCGGATGGCCAGGGGCATCCTCGAGGTTGAGGGGCTCCTCGCGCTGGCCGACCAGCCCCACCAGGCCCTCCCCCAAGCGCAGTGAGACCTGCCCCACGGCGCGGCTGTGCAACCCGATGGTGTCATTGAGTACCAGTCGCTGCTGGTCGGCATCGAACAGATAGAACGAGCACACGTCGGTGCGCATCGCCTTGCGGATACGCCGCACCATGGTCGACAGCGCAGCCTCCAGGGTGCGTGCGCTATTGACCTCCTGAACGATGCGGCGAAGGACATCGAGCATAAGCATTCTTCTTATGGGGCCCCGCGGGGCCTGAATGTCGTGCCGCTGGCGGGGTCAGTCGTCACCCAGCGCCAGCCGCTGCGCGCGAGGAGCCAGCTCGCGCAGCGCGCGGCGATAGACCTCCCGCTTGAAGGGCACCACCTGCCCCAGTGGATACCAGTAGCTAACCCAGCGCCAGCCATCGAACTCCGGCTTGGGGGTCGTATCCACACAGATCTGGCTATCCTGACAGCGTATCTGCAGCAAAAACCACTTCTGCTTTTGGCCGATGCATACCGGCCGCGAATGCGTTCTTATCATGCGTCGTGGCAGACGATAGCGCAGCCACCCCCGGGTACAGGCCAGCACGTCGACATCGGCAGACGTCAAGCCGATCTCTTCTTCCAGCTCGCGATACAGCGCCTGCTGTGGTGTCTCGTCAGACTTGATGCCTCCCTGGGGAAACTGCCACGCATTCTGTCCTACCCGACGCGCCCAAAGCAGCTGGCCCTCGCGGTTGGCAATGATGATGCCAACGTTGGGGCGGAAGCCGTCAGCGTCGATCACGGACGTCACCTTATCAATCCACTATTGCAGCCATTCTTCCACAAAGCCGGAAACCCCATCAATACGCTTGCGGCCTCGGCATTGTTGCCAGGCAGCCAACTCTGCAATAATCGGCGGCTGTTTTTCTCCCACACCCTAGGAGCGCGCCTTGAGTCTGGCTATCTTCGATCTCGACAATACCCTGCTTGGCATCGACAGCGATCACGCCTGGGGCGAATTTCTGCTCGAGCAAGGCGCCGTCGACCCGGTGAGCTACCGCGAGGCTAATGAGCGCTTCATGCGCGACTACGATGCCGGCACCCTGGATATCCACGCCTTCCTCGAGGTCGCCCTGAAGCCTTTGGCCGACAACACCCCGGAGCAGCTTGCCGCCTGGCACCAGCAGTTCATGGCCAGCAAGATCGAGCCGAACATCCTCGCCAAGGGCGAAGAGCTATTGGCGCGCCACCGCACCCGCGGCGACACCCTGCTGATCATCACCGCCACCAATCGTTTCATCACCGGCCCGATCGCCGAGCGCCTCGGCGTCGACCACCTGATCGCCGTGGAGCCGGAAATCGTCGACGGCCGCTATACCGGCCGCGTCTCGGGCACCCCCAGCTACCGGGAAGGCAAGGTCGAGCGCCTCGAGGCATGGCTCGCCGACAAGGAGCTGACACTGGACGGCGCCTGGTTCTACAGCGATTCGCACAATGATCTGCCGCTGCTGGAGCAGGTCGATCATCCGGTGGCCGTCGATCCCGACGACACCCTGCGCGAGGTTGCGCAGGCGCGGAATTGGCGGATCATGAGCCTGCGCTGAACAGAGCCGCACGCCACCGCCAAGACTACGACCAACGTATGATATTGCGCCGCACCATTTGCATGGTGCGGCGCATTTCTTTGTAAGCCAATGATTTATCAGCCTATTTCCAAGCCGCCCTGACCAAAGAGATACCTTATGGCCAATCGACTGAGCATAAAGTCGAGCTTTGGCATGGATTTAATTTGTCGACAAAGCGTCTATAATGCAGCCATCTGAATGACGTCGAGCCTGCGGTGATCGATCATTGCCGCCGGCCAGGGCCTTCGGTCACCGCCGAGGGATTCGTTCCGCACCATGCAAGCGAGAGCCCCCATGTCCACACCGACCTATGATGTCCTGATCGTGGGAGGCGGCGTATCCGGCACCGCCCTTATGTATGAACTGGCTCGCTACACCGACCTCAAGGCCATCGGCCTGGTCGAGAAGTACGATCACGTGGCGATCGTCAACTCACACGGCCGCAACAACAGCCAAACTATCCACTGCGGCGACATCGAGACCAACTACACCCTCGACAAGGCCAAGGTGACCAAGCGCACCGCGGGCATGGTGGTCAACTTCGCGACCAAGCTGGCGCCGGAAATGCGCGACAAGATCATCTACAAGTATCCCAAGATGGTCCTCGGCGTCGGCGATACCGAGTGCGACTTCCTGCGTAACCGCTTCACCAAGTTCAAGGAGCTGTTTCCGCAGATGCGCCTGCTCGAGCGCGACGATATCGCCGAGCTGGAGCCCAAACTGGTCGAGGGACGCCCCTCCGAGCAGCCGATCGTGGCGATGGGCTCTACCGACGAATACAGCGCGGTGAACTACACCACCCTCTCCGAAGCGTTCGTCGAGGAGGGTCGCAAGAGCGCCGACGCCAAGGGCATGGCCTACGATGTCCACCTTTCCACCGCGGTGGAGGACATCCAGCAGGACGGCGATCTGTTCAAGGTCAAGACGCCCAACAAGGGCACCCTCAAAGCGCGCTACGTGGTGGTCAGCGCCGGCGGCCACTCGCTGCTATTTGCCCACAAGATGGGCTACGGCCTGGACAAGTCGTGCCTGCCTATGGCCGGCTCCTTCTACTTCACGCCCAAGGTGCTCAACGGTAAGGTCTACACCGTGCAGAACGAGAACCTGCCCTTCGCCGCAGTGCACGGCGACCCGGACGTGCTGGTCGAGGACAAGACCCGCTTCGGCCCCACCGCGCTGATGCTGCCGATGCTGGAGCGCTACAACGGCAAGACCTTCTTCGAGTTCGTCAAGGTGCTGCGCCTCGACCGCAACGTGATCAAGGCGCTGTGGGACCTGATGAAGGTGCGCGACATTCGCCGCTACATCTTCAAGAACTTCCTGTTCGAGGTGCCGGTGCTGCGCGAGCGGCTGTTCCTCAAGGACGTGCAGAAGATCGTGCCCAGCCTCACCGTCAAGGAGGTCAGCTTCGCCAAGGGCTTCGGCGGCGTGCGCCCGCAGCTGATCGACAAGGAGCAGAAGAAGCTGGTGATGGGCGAGGCCAAGATCAATCCGGGTACCGGCATCGTGTTCAACATGACGCCGTCGCCCGGCGGCACCAGCTGCCTGGGCAACGCCGAGAAGGACATGTACCTGGCCCAGGAATTCCTCGGCTTCAACGTCGACAAGGAAGCCTTCGAGCGCGACCTGCTGAGCGGCGAAATTCCGCTCACCGACCTCGAGCGTCCGGCGGCCAGCTCGCTGATGTAAGCCTGCCCGCGCTGCGCACTGCTCTACATGCCCCGGCCCCGGCCGGGGCATGTCGTTTCTCGCGGTCAATTTGCGCTATGCTAGGCTGCGCTTGATTAGCGTCTCCGCCCTCTTCGACTCACCAAGGAAGGCCCATGGTCGTGCGTCGCCCCTCCCCCTCGTTTCTGCTGGCACTGGCCTGCGGCGTGGCGCTGCTGCTGTGGATGCTGTTCGGCGACCTGCAGCGCTTCAGCGCCCAGGCGCCGGAGGCCGAGCCGGCCAGCGATGTCACGCTGTCTCGGGTCGAAGTACAACGCAGCGAGGCCCAGCCTTTCGCGCCCCGGCTGACCGCCCAGGGCCAGCTTGCCGCCTGGCAGGACATCGAGCTGCGCGCGCGCCGCGAGGGCCAGGTCGAGGCGCTGCCGGTGGCCCAGGGCGAGCGAGTCGAGGCCGGCCAGACGCTGCTCGAGCTCGACCGCGAAGACCTGCCTGCCCAGCTGGCCCGCGCCGAGGCCGATCTCGAGCTGGCCCGCGCCGAGCTCGACGGCGCCGACCAGCTGCGCCAGCGCGACCTGGTCTCGCGCACCGAACAGCTGCGCCTGGCCGGTGCGGTCGCCGGCGCGGTGGCCGAGGTCGAGCAGCTGCGCCAGATGCTCTCACACACCCGCCCCACGGCGCCCTTCGCCGGCACCCTCGACCAGCTCGATATCGATCCCGGCGCCACCCTGCAGGTGGGTGAGGTCTACGCGCGGCTGGTCGACGACAGCCGGCTGCGCGCCAGCGCCCATATCGCCCAGCGCGACGCCCTCGACCTCGAGCCCGGACTGCCGGTCAGCGTGCGCCTGCTAGACGGCAGCACCCTCGAGGGCGAGCTCAGCTATGTGGCCAGCCGCGCCGACCAGGGCACCCGCAGTTTCGCGGTCGAGGCGCGTCTCGACAACCCCGACCGCCGGCGCCTGGCCGGGGCCAGCGCCAGCCTGATCATCACCCGCGCCGAACAGCCTGCCCACCGGCTCTCCCCGGCGCTGCTGGTACTCGACGACGCGGGGCAGCTCGGCGTCTACGCCATCGATGACGAGGAGCGCGTGACGATCCACGCGGTGCGCCTGCTGGCCGCCGACAGCCGCGAGGCCTGGGTCACCGGCCTGCCCGATAGCGTCACCCTGATCACCCTGGGCGGTGGCTTCGTCTCGGCCGGACAGCGGGTCGAGCCTGTCCCCGCCGAGGACGATGCCCTGCTCGACGGCGACGATTTGCCTGAGACGCCGAACAGCGGCGGCGCGGTGCACTGAGATGCGAACCCTGATCGAAGCGGCCCTGCAGCGGTCGCGCACCACTCTGTTGTTGCTGGCATTTCTGCTGCTGGCCGGCAGCGCGGCCTACCAGGCGATTCCCAAGGAGGCCAATCCCGACGTCGCGATTCCCATGATCTATGTGTCGCTGAGCCTGGAGGGGGTCAGCCCCGAGGACGGCGAGCGGCTGCTGGTCAGGCCCATGGAGCAGGAGCTGCGCTCGATCGCCGGGGTACGCAAGATGACCTCTCAGTCCAGCGAGGGGCACGCCTCGGTGACGCTGGAGTTCGACGCCGGCTTCGATGCCAACCAGGCCCTGGCCGACGTTCGCGAGCGGGTCGACATCGCGCGCAGCTCGCTGCCCGACGAGGCCGACGAGCCGCGCGTGATGGAGGTCAACGTGGCGCTGTTCCCGGTGCTCTCGATCGGCCTCTCCGGGCCGCTGGAAGAGACCCAGCGGCTGGCGGTGGCGCGCCAGCTCAAGGAGCAGATCGAGGGCATTCCCGAGGTACTCGAGGTGGACATCGGCGGCGAGCGCGAGGACCTGCTGGAGATCGTCGTCGACCCGCTGGTGCTCGACAGCTACGGCGTCGACTTCGACAGCCTGTTCAACATGGTCTCGCGCAACAATCGCCTAGTCGCCGCCGGCAGCCTGGACACCGGCGCCGGACGCATGGCGCTCAAGGTCCCCGGGGTGATCGAGCGCCTCGAGGACGTGATGGGCATGCCGGTCAAGGTCGAGGAGGATCGGGTGGTCACCTTCGGCGATGTGGCGCACATCCGCCCCACCTTCAAGGACCCCGAGGGCTTCGCACGCATCAACGACCAGCCGGCGCTGGTGCTGGAGATATCCAAGCGCGCCGGGGCCAATATCATCGCTACCGTCAACGCCGTGCGCGAGCTGTTCGACGAAGCGGGTCCGCTGCTGCCCGATGGCCTCGAAGTCACCACCATCATGGACGAATCCGAGACCGTCGACGACATGCTCTCGGAGCTGCTCAACAACGTGCTCACCGCGGTAGTGCTGGTGCTGATCGTGATCCTCGCGGTGATGGGACTGCGTGCCGCGCTGATGGTGGGCCTGACCATTCCCGGCGCCTTCCTGACCGGCATCCTGCTGATCTGGTCGGTGGGCTACACCCTCAATATCGTGGTGCTGTTCGCGCTGATTCTGGTCGCCGGGATGCTGGTCGACGGTGCCATCGTGGTCAGCGAGCTGGCCGATCGTCACCTCAGCGCCGGCCAGACACCCAGCGAGTCATGGGCCGGGGCGGCCTCGCGCATGGCCTGGCCGGTGATCGCCTCCACCGCGACCACCCTGGCGGTGTTCTTGCCGCTACTGTTCTGGCCCGGCGTGGTCGGCGAATTCATGAAATACCTGCCGGCCACGGTGATCCTGTGCCTGCTGGCGTCGCTGGCCATGGCGCTGATCTTCCTGCCGACGCTGGGCAGCGTGGTCAGCCGCCGCCAGCCGCGGGCCGCCGACGAACGCCGCGAACCGCGCATCAGCCGTGGCGGACGCCTCTATCGACGCGCGCTGGGCTGGCTGCTGGCCAGGCCCGGCACCACGCTGCTCGCGGCGCTGGGCATCATGGCGCTGGTGTATACCGGCTATGCGCGCTTCAATCACGGCGTCGAGTTCTTCCCCAGCGTCGAGCCCGACAGCGCCCAGGTGCTGGTGCGCGCCCGCGGCGACCTCTCGGCACTCGAGAGGGATGCCGTGGTGCGCCGCGCCGAACAGCGCCTGGCCGGCATGAGTGAGGTTCAGGCCCTCTACGCGCGCTCCTTCGCCGTCGCCAATGACCAACTAGGTCCCGACGTGATCGGCCAGCTCAGCTTTCAGTTCATCGACTGGCAGCAGCGTCGCCCGGCGAGCCAGATTCTTGCCGAGATGCGCGAGCGCACCGCAGACCTGCCCGGGGTGATCTTCGAGTTTCGCGAGCAGGAGCAAGGACCGGCAGGCGGCAAGCCGATCGTGCTCGAAATCAGCGCCCAGGATCCGGCGCTCACCGACCGCGCGGTCGACGAGCTGCGCGCTGCCATGGGCGAGCTGGGCGGCTTCCGCGACATCGAGGACAACCGCAGCCTGCCCGGGGTGGAGTGGCGAATCGAGGTCGACCGCGAAGCGGCCGCCCGCTTCGGCGCCGACGTGGCGGCGGTGGGCAGCGCGGTCCAGCTGGTTACCACCGGCCTGCAGGTGGCCAGCTACCGGCCAGCCGAGGTCACCGACGAGGTCGACATCCGCGTGCGCCTGCCCGAGGCGCATCGCTCGCTGGACCAGCTCCAGGCCATGACCATCAACACCGAACGCGGCCAGGTGCCGATGAGCCACTTCGTCGAGCTGACGCCGGCGCCCAAGGTCGGCAGCCTGCAGCGCATCGACGGCCGCCGCGCCATCACCCTCGAGGCCGACGTGGAGGCCGGCGCCCAGCCCGCGGAGCGGCTGCGCGCACTGGGTGACGCCATGCAGTCGCTGCCCGACGGCGTGCTGGTGAATATCGCCGGCGAGCAGGAGGATCAGCAGGAGACCGCGCAGTTCCTGATCACCGCCTTCGGGGTTGCGATCTTCCTGATGACGCTGATCCTGGTGACCCAGTTCAACAGCCTCTACCAGGCGGCGCTGGTGCTCTCGGCGATCGTGTTCTCCACCGCCGGGGTATTGATCGGCCTGCTGGTCAACGGCCAGCCGTTCGGCATCGTCATGGTGGGCATGGGCATCATCGCCCTGGCGGGGATCGTGGTGAACAACAACATCGTGCTGATCGACACCTACAACCAGCTGCGCCGGGATGGCCTGAGCAGTCCCGAAGCGGCGCTGGAGGCCGGCGGGCTGCGCCTGCGACCGGTGCTGCTGACGGCGATCACCACGGTGCTGGGGCTGCTGCCGATGGTGCTCGGCATCAACGTCAATCTGTTTGCGCCAAGCCTCGGCATTGGCGCGCCCTCGACGCAATGGTGGACACAGCTGTCCAGCGCCATCGCCGGCGGCCTGACCTTCGCCACCGGACTGACGCTGCTGCTGACGCCGTGCATGCTGGTATTGGGGGGTAAAATGTCATCGCGGCGCTGAGGGGCGCCGCGTTAGTCGGGCAGGGTCAGGAGGTGGCGCGCAGACTGGCTTGGGCGCCGGGCGGCGGCGAATGGGCCGCATGCAGGCGACCGATCAGCTGGTCTTCGAGGGCGAAGCGCTCGGTCAGGCCCTTGGCGAGGCGGTCGAGCCAGGCCGGCAGGCGCCCCAGATTGTGCTGACACTTGATCGGCGACGAATAGTCATTGTCGAAGGAGAGCACCAGCTCAGTGGACATGTCGAGACGCTCGAGCAGGCGGTCGGCGATTATCAGCGCCTCGTCGTCATTGAAGGCCGAGGACTCCTCGCGCAGCTGCGGGTAGATCTCGAAGTGCCCGGCGCTGATGTAGTCCATCAGCAGTTCGCTGAAGGTGTCTATCTGCGCCTTGGTCACCGCCTCGAGCTCGATATCACAGGCTTCCTGCAGCTCGACGAAGCTGACCAGCAGTTCGCGGCGCTGATCGAGCCAACGGTCGATCAGGCGATGCACGCCACCCCAGCGTTCCAGGGCCGTCTTGCAATCTTCCAGCATGGGCGCCTCCCTTGCACATCCTGACCCGCCAACAGGGCGGACTGACAGACTCGCGCGACTGGCGAGTCGTGTCAATCCTCCATCGGGTAGGATTTGCCTCAGCCGCGATCGACGCGGAACGACAGCGTGAACGACATGTTCTCGTTGGGGCAGAGGCGCGAGCTGCAGGCCTGGGGCTGGCGCATTTCCAGATAGTAGGTGCCCGCCTCGAGCTGCTCGGCGATGCGGAAGTTGAAGCGCTCGCCGCTCTCGCGATCTTCCGCGATCAGCTGGCCATCGGCGTCCAGCAGCCGGCCGTTGTAGCCACCGGGCAGGCTGCGCATGACCGGCGTGGTGGCACTCAGCACGACGCTGGTGGGACGGTCGAGGGTAAAGCGGAACAGCCTTGAACCGGAGGCCAATTGGCCGTGGTAGGTCTGGCCGGGGCGCAGCTCGGTGGCACGCTCCTGCTGCATGGCGGTAGTCGAGCAGGCCGCCACCAGCAGGGCGATGATCAGCATCAGGGGAAGAGTCAGAAGGCGCATGCCAGGTTCCTTGTATCGGGTTGACGAAAAGCGTATCCGGGTTGCCGGAACGGTAGCATATTTCAGCCCCGGCGCAGCGTCTGAATGCCTCGCACCAGCAGCGCCAGCGGTACGCTGGCCAGCACCACGAAGCCGATCAGCGTCCACCCCGGCAGCGAGATGCCGAGGAACAGGAAGTCGATCTCGGCGCACTCGCCGGAGCCCGACAGCACCCTGGCCAGCACGTCGCGCCACGGCAGGATGTCCATCATGTAGTCGAGCCCCGGGCCGCAGCTCGGCACCTGGTCCGCCGGCAGCGACTGCAGCCACAGGTGGCGCCAGGCCACGCCGATGCCGCCGGCCACCGCCACCAGCCCCAGGCCGCCATACACGATCATGCCGGCGCCGCGCGGGTTGTGCAGCGCCGCCACCAGCAGTACCGCCGCCGCCGCCAGGACCGCAACGCGCTGGAAGATGCACAGCGGGCAGGGCTCGAGCCCAGCGCCGTGCTCGAGCAGCAGCGCCACGGCCATCATCAGGGTACAGAACGCGAGCCCGACAAGGCTCCATTGCCGCGCCGACAGCGCCTTGAGAGTTGAGGTCACACGAGATCCCCGAATGGTGTCATGGTGGCGAACTCAGACGGCGCGGGCCGCCCGAGGTTCACGTGCACGGGTGAAATAACCGTCGAGGAAGGCACTGAAGCTTTCGCGATCGGCGGTCTCGATCTCCGCCTGCTGGCGGTGCGAGGTGTCGATGAGTTCATCGAACAGCGCCCGGCGGGCGGCGTCCATCGGCTCCTGGCGGAACTGGTCGGCCTGCTCCCGGGCCAGCGCCAGCATCACCTCGGCGAAGCTTTCGCCGCGCGCCTGGAGACGCGACATGACGCGCCCCGAAGGCGTCAGGTCAGGATCGTCGAGCAGCGGCGCCAGCCCGCGTACCGCCTCGCCGTGCGGGCTGCCGGCCTCGTGGATGTCGAGCAGCTCGGCGACGGCCTCGAGCTCGGCGAAGATCTCGGCCCCGCGCTCGGCCACCGAGCGCAGCTCGCCGTCGATGCTCAAGCGCATCGCCGGGTCGCGGCCACGCTCCACCACCAGCCGGCGGTTGTCGTCGAGGTGGTCGCACTCGTCGTCGGGGATCCACGGGCTGTCCGCCAGCAGGCACCACATCAGGAAGGTGTCCAGGAAGTGCATCTGGGCGGCATCGACCCCGAGTGGCAGGAACGGGTTGAGATCCAGGCAGCGCACCTCGATGTACTCCACCCCGCGCGCCTCCAGCGCCTGGCTGGGCGTCTCGTCATGACGCGCCACGCGCTTGGGGCGGATGTCGCTGTAGTACTCGTTCTCGATCTGCAGGATGTTGGCGTTGAGCTGCTGCCACTGATTGCCCTGCCTGACGCCCAGCGACTGGTACGGCGCCCAGGGCGTGGAGATCGCATGGCGCAGGGTGCCGACATAGTTCGACAGCGAGTTGAAGCAGATCTTGAGCTGCTCCTGGACCTTGTTCTGGTAGCCGAGTCCCGACATGCGCAGGGTGGTGGCGTAGGGCGCCAGCAGGGTATCGCGGCCGTGGGCCTCGAGCCAATCGGGGCCCGGCTTGCCGTCCAGAAAGCTGCGGTCGATGGCCGGCGAGGCGCCGAACAGGTACATCAGCAGCCAGCTGTTGCGGCGGAAGTGGCGTATCAGCCCGAAGTAGCGGCTCGAACGGTAGTCGGCGTCCGACGAGGCCGCGGTGTCCGACGACAGCGGATCGATCTCGCGCAGCAGCGGCCACAGGTCGTCGGGCAGCGACACGTTGTAGTGGACCCCGGCGATGGCCTGCATGATGCGCCCGTAGCGCACATCGAGCCCCTTGCGGTAGACGTGCTTCATGGTGCCGACGTTGGAGCTGCCGTAGTCGGCGATCGGCACGCTGTCATTGCCGTCAAGCCGCGCCGGCATGCTGGCCGGCCAGATCAGCTCATCGCCGAGGTGGCGATAGCTGAAGCGATGCAGGTCACCGAGAAAGCCCAGCGCATCAACCGGCCGGCAATACACCGGCGTGATGTACTCGAGCAGTGCCTCGGAGTAGTCGGTGGTGATATGCGGGTGGGTAAGCTTCGAGCCCAGCGCATGGGGGTGCGGCGTGTCGGCAATGCGGCCACCGGCATCGACGCGCAGTCCCTCTTTCTCGATGCCGCGGCGCAGGCGACCGATCTGGCCCTCACGGGCCGGCGCCTTGAGCCGGGCGATGACGGAAGCGAGTTGCTCGGACAAGGTAAACACCCCATGGCATGGAAGGATGGGGCCCGGCCCCTCTTCGCTGATGAAACGGGGCGAGCGTCGGGAAGCCCGCGACGCTCGCATAAGTGACACATTATGGTGCCTGGTCGAGACCTTTCAAGGCGCGAGGCGTGAAAGGTGTTTTGCCAGTCGGGCACTACTTGCCCTTGCGACGCGCCTGCAGCAGCGCGGCACCCAGCGCGCCGACCTCGCCCTCGGCCTGGCCCTTGCCCTGCTGGGGGGAGCGCGATTCGCGCTTGCGCGCAGGCTTGTCGGTGGCCGGCTGACGCCCTCTACCACGGTTCTGCTGCTCCTCCGGCCGGTCGTCGAGGCGCATCGAGAGGCCGATCCGCGCGCGCTCCAGATCGACGCTCATCACCTTGACCTTGACGATATCCCCGGCCTTGACCACCGAGCGCGGGTCGTCGACGAATTTGTTCGACAGCGCCGAGATATGCACCAGGCCATCCTGATGCACGCCGACATCGACGAAGGCGCCAAAGTGGGTGACGTTGGTCACCGTGCCCTCGAGCAGCATGCCGACCTCGAGGTCCTTGAGCGTCTCGACCCCCTCGCGGAACTCGGCGGCCTTGAACTCGGGACGCGGATCGCGGCCCGGCTTGTCGAGCTCCTTGAGGATGTCGCTGACGGTGGGCACGCCGAAGCGCTCATCGGCGAAGTCCGCCGGCTTCAGCGACGTGAGCGTGGCGCTGTCGCCGATCAGGCCGGCCAGCGGCCGCCCGCTGCGCTCGGCAATGCGCTCGACCAGCGGATACGCCTCGGGGTGCACGGCGCTGGCATCCAACGGGTTGTCGCCGTCCCTGATGCGCAGGAAGCCGGCACACTGCTCGAAGGTCTTGGGCCCCAGCCGGCTGACCTCGAGCAGCGCGCGGCGGCTGCTGAAGGCGCCCTCGCTGTTACGCCGCGCGACGATGTTCTCGGCCAGCCCCAGGTTGAGCCCGGAGACCCGCGACAGCAGCGCCACGGAGGCCATGTTGAGGTCGACGCCCACGGCGTTGACGCAGTCCTCGATCACCGCCTCCAGGCTGCGCGACAGCTGCACCTGGGAGACGTCGTGCTGATACTGGCCGACGCCGATCGACTTGGGCTCGATCTTGACCAGCTCGCCGAGCGGGTCCTGCAGGCGCCGGGCGATGGAGACCGCACCGCGAATGGTGACGTCGAGGTCGGGAAATTCACGGGCGGCGTACTCCGAGGCCGAATAGACCGAGGCCCCGGCCTCGCTGACCATGACCTTGGCCAGCGGGCGCGGCGCCAGGCGCTTGATCAGCTCGCCGGCCAGCTTGTCGGTCTCGCGGCTGGCGGTGCCGTTGCCCACCGCGATCAGCGCCACGCCGTGGCGCTCGACCAGCTTGCCGAGCACCGCCAGCGCCTCGTCCCAGCGCTTCTGCGGCGCGTGGGGATAGATGGTGGCGTGCTCGAGGAACTGGCCGGTGGCGTCCACCACCGCGACCTTGCAGCCGGTACGCAGGCCGGGGTCGATGGCCAGGGTCGCCTTGGGCCCGGCCGGCGCCGCCAGCAGCAGGTCCTTGAGGTTGGCGGCGAAGACCTCGATCGCCTCGAGCTCGGCGCGCTCGCGCAGGCGCCCCATCAGCTCGGTCTCTAGGTGGGTGTAGAGCTTGACCCGCCAGGTCCAGCGCACCACCTCGGCGAGCCACTTGTCGGCGGCGCGCCCCTGATCGCGAATGCCCAGGTGCTTGGCGATGGCCACCTGGGCCGGATGCAGCGGCGCCTCGTCTTCACCGGGCAGCTTGATGGCCAGGCTCAGCACGCCTTCGTTGCGGCCGCGGAACATCGCCAGGGCGCGGTGCGAGGGGGTCTTGGCCAGGGCTTCGTCGTGCTCGAAGTAGTCGGAGAACTTGGCGCCCTGCTGTTCCTGGCCGGCGATCACCCGCGCACTCAACTGGCCCTCGGCCCACAGCCGCTCGCGCAGTTTGCCGACCAGCTCGGCCTCTTCGGCGAAGCGCTCCATGAGGATCTGCTTGGCGCCGTCCAGCGCCGCCTTGGCATCCTCGACCGCCGGCGTTTCGCCCTCGGCGGGACGCAGGTAGCGACTGGCCTCGGACTCCGGGTCCAGGCTCGGGTCGGCGAGCAGGGCGTCGGCCAGCGGCTCGAGGCCCGCCTCGCGGGCGATCTGGGCCTTGGTACGGCGCTTCTTCTTGTAGGGCAGGTAGAGATCTTCGAGGCGCTGCTTGGTCTCGGCTGCCTCGATCTGGCGCTTGAGGCCGTCATCCAGCTTGCCCTGCTCGTCGATGGCGGCGAGCACCGCGGCGCGGCGCTCCTCGAGCTCGCGCAGATAGACCAGGCGCTCGTCGAGCTGACGCAGCTGGGTGTCGTCGAGGCCGCCGGTGACCTCCTTGCGGTAGCGCGAGATGAAGGGCACGGTAGCCCCACCGTCGAGCAGCTCTACCGTGGCCGAAACCTGCTGGGGGCGGACGCCGAGTTCGTCGGCGAGGCGGGCGATAATAGCGGCGTATGCGTCCATGACATCCTTGATGTAGCAACGACAAAAGATCGCGCCAAGGTATCACAAGCGCCTGCCACGCGGCAGCCGTATCGGCGTTGCTGCAGGGCTATCGCCGATACGCCGCACTGCTCGTACCTGGCCCCCTCACTGACCGGCAACCGGGAGTGCTGCCGCACTGCCGGGGCCTCAGCGGCCGGCGCGGTTGCGCTCCAGGGCGTTACGATACACCGCCAGCAGGCGATAGAAGCCGTGCACGAACTTGCCGTAGGGCATGGTGATGAATAGCGCCATGACCACCCCCAGGTGCACCACCAGCATCACCCCCATGGCCGACGTCTCGCGCAGTAGCATCAGCGCCAGGCCGGTGAAGCCGGTCAGCCACAGCAGCGCGATGAAGGCCACGTCCATGCCCATCTGGCGGACGTCGGCGGTGTCCGGGTCGCGGACCAGCTTGAGGTACAGCAGCCCCGCCGGGCCGATCAGCAGGCCGATGCCGCCCAGGGTGCCGAACAGCTTGGGCAGGCTGGTGAAGTCGTAGGGTGCCTGCCAGCCGAACACGTAGTGATAGATGGTGCCGGTGACGGTGGCGGCGAAGCTGAGCATGAAACCGTAGAACGTGAAGTGGTGGAAGCGCCGCCGCCAGTGAGAGTGGTAGGCGTCGGGATAGGTGCAGCCTACCTCGCCCTGGCCGTGCAGGTGCTTGAGCGAGAAGGTCTCCTTGAGCGCCTGCCGCCAGCTTTCGCCATCGCGCAGCCCGGCCACGCCCTCGCCGCTCTCGCGCCAGAAGCGCAGCATCCCCATCACCAGCGCCAGCAGCACGAAGAGCGATACCGAGCCGAAGGTCACCACCATCACGTTGTGCGGCATCAGCGCGTAGAAATCACCGCCGTGCTGGGTGGTGACCAGGGCCGCCAGCCCGCCGTTGAGACCGACCGCAATCAGCAGCAGCAGGGTCACCCCCACCGCCAGCGCCAGGGCGGCGAGCAGGCCGTTGCGGTCGAACAGCTTCGCCAGCGGCCCCGGCCAGGCGTAATCACGGTAGGATTCGGCGCGCAGCTTGGCCATCGACTGCGGTACGTTGACGGCGAATTCATGGGGCGGCGCGTACTGGCAGGCGTAGTAGCACTCGCCGCAGTTGTGACAGAGGTTGGCCAGGTACTTGAGATCCTCGGGGGTGAAGGCGCGGCGCCGCTCCATGGCCGGGAACACCGGGCAGAACCCCTCGCAATACCGGCAGGCATTGCAGATCGTCATGTTGTTGCGGGTTTCCTCGATCAGTGCCTCAATCTTTTGCATAGCTGCCTGCCTCTGTGCCTGCGATGCGGCCGAACACGGTGCCGATGGTCATGCCGAAGCCGGCGACGTAGCCCTGCCCGAGAATGTTGCCGGCCATGATCTCGCCGGCCAGGAAGACGTTGTCGGCCAGCTCACCGCTGTCCATGTACATGCGCGCCTTGGCGTCGACCTCGGCGCCCAGGTAGGTGAAGGTGATGCCGGTGCGCAGCGGATAGCCGTAGAACGGCGGCTCGTCGATACGCTGCGCCCAGTGGGTCTTCTCGGGCGTGATGCCCCGAGTGTGGCAGTCGTCGAGCACGCTGTGGTCGAAGTGGCCGGGCTGCACCGCGGCATTGAACTCATCCACGGTATTGCGCACCGCGTCGACCGGCAGCTCGAGTTTGGCTGCCAGTTCCTCGAGGGTATCGGCCTGCTCGGGGGGAAACACCGAGGGCATGAATCGCCCCTGGGCCTTGGCATCGGTGATCGAGTAGCCCACCTGCCCCGGCTGCTTGGCGATCAGCCGCCCCCAGATGGCGTAGCGCTTGGGCCAGAAGTCCTCGCCCTCGTCGTAGAAGCGCTCGCCGTCGCGGTTGACCACGATGCCCAGCGATACGCAGTCGACGCGGGTGACGATACCGCCGTCATACTTGGGTGCTCGGGCGTCGATGGCCACTGCATGGCCCTGGGTCGGATCGCCGATGATCTTGGCGCCGTTATCGATCAGCGCGCGCAGCATCTTGCCCTGGTTGAAGCGGGTGCCGCGGATCAGGAAGTTGCGCGACACCTCCCCCCAGGCCTCTTCCAGCCACGCCTGGTTTGACTCGAAGCCCCCCGAGGCGATCACCACCGCCTTGGCACTGACCTTGCGCGGCGAACCGTTGTAGTTGACCAGCGCGTGGTCGAAACGCTTGCCGTCGAACACCAGCTGCTCGGCTTCGGCCTCGTAGAGAATCGTCACCCCCAGGCGCTCGGCGGCCTGGTAGTAGGTGTTGACCAGCGCCTTGCCGCCGCCCAGGAAGAAGGCGTTGGTGCGCCCCAGGTGCAGGGTGCCGCCCAGCGACGGCTGGAAGCGCACGCCGTAGCTTTTCATCCAGTCGGTGCAGGTTTCCGAGGCGCGAATCACGTGGCGCGCCAGGGCCTCGTTGGTGATGCCGCCGGTGACCCGCCACACGTCGTCGAAGAACTCATCCTCGAGGTAGGCATCGCTGAGCACATCGGTGGGCTCGCGATGCATGCAGCGCAGGTTGCGGGTATGAATGCTGTTGCCGCCCCGCCACTTGTGCGGCGCACTCTCCAACAGCAACACGCTGGCGCCCTGCTCGCGAGCCGACAGCGCGGCGCATAGCGCAGCGTTGCCGCCGCCGATTACCAGCACGTCATGCCGCGTCAGGTCGGCCTCGCTGAGTCGCTCTCCGGTCGATGACAACATCCTGATCCCCTCGTCTTAATAAATACAAATGTATCCACTAGTGTTCAAAATGACAAGTGGTGTTCTCTGGCATACCATGACCCGACATCATTCATGCAATTCGAGGCTCCCAAGCCATGGCAGAGCGCAAGCCACGCAAGAGCGCCACGACGGCGGCCAACCAGCGCGGCGAGCCGCGCAGCGAACAGGCGTATCGCTATATCATCGACGCCATCAAGGACGGCAGCCTGCCACCCGGCACGCGCATTCGCGAAGTGGAACTGGCCGAACGCATCGGCCTCAGCCGCACGCCGGTGCGCGAAGCACTCAACCGTCTGCAGCTCGAGGGTCTCGTCGCCAACGACCCGGCCCGTGGCACCATCATCACCGAGCTCGATCACGGCATGATCAGCGAGCTGTATGCCATGCGCGAGGTGCTGGAAGGCACCGCCGCGGGGCTCGCTGCGCAGCACGCCTCAGAGGTGGAAATCGCCTTCCTGCGCGAGATCAGCGAGCGCGACGCACGCTTGAGCGACACCGCTGACCTGGTAAAGAACAACAAGCTGTTCCACAGCACCCTGTATCGCTGCGGTCACAACCGCTACCTGCTGAAAATGCTGAATTCGCTACAGGAGTCGATGATGCTGCTCGGCCGCAGCACCCTGGCCAAGCCAGGCCGTGCCGAGACCGCGCGCAGCGAGCATCGCGCGATCATCGACGCGCTCGAGGCCCGCGACCCGGAAGCCGCCGAGCGCCTCGCCCGCACCCACATCCGCGAGGCCTACAAGGTCCGCCTCGAGGCGCTCTTCGAGAGCTACGACGACTAGACGCAGCCGTCAGGTGCGGATCGCGAAGGGGTCACGGGCCTCGCTCGACAGGTCGATCATCAGGTTCTTGATCTCGAGATATTCGTCCAGCGCATGCAGGCCCCGCTCGCGGCCAATACCGCTGGCCTTGACGCCACCGAACGGCGCCTGGGCGGCGCTGGTTCGATAGGTATTGACCCACACCCCGCCCACCTCGAGACGCCTTGCCACACGGTGCGCCCGCGCCAGGTTCTGGGTCCACAGGCCGGCGACCAGGCCATAGGCGGTGCCGTTGGCGATGCCAATGGCCTCGTCCTCGGTGTCGAACGGAATGATCGCCAGCACCGGCCCAAACACCTCCTCCTGAGCCAGCTCGGCGTCCGGCGCCACCTCGGTGAACACCGTGGGCTCGATGAAGTAGCCGCGCGCATAGGCCTCGCCCTGCGGCACACCACCGCCCACCGCCAAGCTGGCGCCCTGGTCGCGGGCTCGCTGGATAAAGGCTTGCACCCGCTGATGCTGGGCCTGGGTCGCCACGGGCCCCATCTCGGTGGCCTCGTCGCGGGGATCACCGACGCGAATCGCCCGGGCGCGCTCGCACACCTGGGCCACCACCCGATCGTAGATCTCGCGCTGCACCAGCAGCCGCGAGCCGGCGATGCAGGTCTGGCCGGCGGCGGCGAATATCCCCGCTACAGCGCCGGTCACGGCCTGTTCGAGGTCGGCATCGGCGAACACGATATTGGCCGACTTGCCGCCCAATTCCAGGGTCACCGGCGTCAGGTGCTCGGCCGCCACCCGCGAGATCGCCTTGCCGGTGGCGGTGCCCCCCGTGAAGCTGATCAGGTCGATGCCGGGGTGACCGGTGAGCGCCGCGCCGACGCTGCCGTCGCCGGTCACCACGTTGACCACCCCGGCGGGGAAGCCGGCCCGCTCGCACAGCTCGGCGAAGGCCAGGGTGGTCACGCTGGCCATTTCAGACGGCTTGATCACTACCGTGCAGCCCGCCGCCAGCGCCGGTGCCAGCTTGTTGGCGAGTATCGCCATCGGCGAATTCCAGGAGGTGATCAAGGCCGCGACACCGCGCGGCTCACGGGTGGTGAAGTCGACCAGCTCGGGGCGGTCCAGCGGGATGCTCTCGCCGTGAAGCTTGTCGGCCCAGCCGGCGAAGTAGCGGTAGTTGCGCGCCGCGAAGCGCATCTGCACGCGGGTCTCGCGAATCACCTTGCCGTTGTCGGTGGTCTCGAGCTGGGCCATGCGCTCGGCGTCGGCCTCGAGCAGCTCGGCCAGGCGCTGCATCAGCGTGGCGCGGGTCAAGCCGTTGGTGTGTTTCCAGCCGCTGTCGAAGGCTTCGCGGGCCGCCGCTACCGCCGCGTCGACGTCTGCGCTGCTGGCCTGGGGAAGGTGCGCCCAGGGTTGCTGGTCGACCGGGTTGATGGCCGGGAAGGTAGCGCCATCGGCGGCATCCCGCCAGGCGCCGCCGATATACAGTTGGTAGGTGGTTGGCACGCAGGGACCTCCTGGTTCTCGGGTGCTAAGAGGGGGTTGCTCTCAGCGAAATGGGTCGAAGAAATAGCCTACCGGCCAGCGCATATTGAAGGCCTCGGTCAGGCCGAAGAGCGCCGCCATCAATAGCGCCACGCCGATCAGGGAGGCCAGCCAGCTCATCTTGCCGACCAGCCGGCAGAAGGCGACGGTAAAGAGTGCCGCCGAGGCCATCAGGCCAATCAGGTAGATACCCACGTAGAGCGCTGCCAGCCAGGCCAGATAGGGAGCGGTACGGCGGAATTTGGCCCCCCACAGCGGTTCGTTACCGGTATCGCCGACATGCTGCCCCTCTGGTGCAGCAGTGTCGCTGGCCTGCGCGCCACGAAAGCGGCGCACAGTGAGCACGGCTTCGACGCTTAGCAGCGCCAGCACGGCGATCGCCACCACCTGGGGCATCAGCCGCGCATTGAAGGGGTAGCCTGCAGCCATGTAGAGGGCCACCACCATCACGCCGGCCAGTATGCTGATAAACAGCATCTCTTCACGTAGTCGCTGTGACATCAGTTCTCTCCCAGGCCCTTGCGTTTGGCGCGCACCCCCGCCACCACCACGCCTACCGCGAGTACGCCGATGATGATGACGATGGGGTCGGTCAGCCACGACCAGCCATAGCGCGAGGCCGAAATGGTCAGGTAGCGCTCGATGCTCGGTGCCAGCACGAAACCGATCAGCACCGGTGCACGCGGCCAGTCATAGGTCTTGAGCAGCCAGCCGAACAGGCCGATGACGATGAAGGCGATCAGGTCGCCCCACTGGTTGGTGTTCTGATAGGCGCCGACCATCATCACGATCAGTAGGAAGGGCGCGAACTTGGCAGCCGGAATGGTGCTCAGGCGCGCGATGGGGCGCGACAGCAGGAAGCAGGCGAAGGCACCCACCACGTTGGCCAGGGCCAGGGTCCAGACGATGGTCAAAGTGATCGAGAGATCCGAGGTCAGCATCGAGGGGCCCGGCTGAATGCCCAGCAGTATCAGGCCACCCAGCAGTACTGCAGTGGTCCCGCTGCCGGGTATGCCGAATAGCATGGTGGGGATCAGCGAGCCCCCCTCCTTGGCATTGTTGGAACTCTCGGGCGCGATCACCCCGCGCACATCGCCCTTGCCGAAGCCGCTCTTGTCCTTGGCGCTCTGCACCGCCTGGCCATAGGAGAGCCAGTCGACCACCGAACCGCCCAGGCCGGGAATCGCCCCCACGGCGACCCCGAGCGCTGCCGAGCGCAGCACCAGCCAGCGGTTGCGGAAGGTGTCGCGCACGCCGTCCTTCCAACCGCTGGAGACCTCCTTGACCTTGGAGACAGCGCGGTTGTCGGCCAGCAGATCAATGATCTCCGGCACCGCGAACAGGCCCATGGCGAGGATCGCCAGCGGAATGCCGTCCATCAGATAGACGCTGTCGCCAACGAAGCGGAAGGTCACCGTGGAGGGGGCCGAGCCGAGCATGGCGATCATGATGCCGATCAGGGTGGCGAGAATACCTCGGAACGGATACTTGCCGGCCAGCAGGCCGACGACGCACAGGCCGAGTACGGTGAGCATGAACAGGTGGGGGGATTGGAAGGCCAGCACCAGAGGGCGGGCAATCGGCAAGATGGCAAACAGCACCAGCGCACCGACCAGGCCGCCAATCAGCGAGGCGCTGAAGGCCGCGCTCAGGGCGCGGCCTGCCTTGCCCTGCTGGGCCATGGGGTAGCCATCGAGGATGGTGGCCTGGGACCCCGCCGAGCCGGGCACCCCGATCAGGATACTCGGGAAGGTATCGGCAGTGGCAATCACCGCCGCCATGCCGATCAGCATCGCCGTGGCAGCGTGCGGATCCATGCCATAGACGAATGGCAACAACAGAGACATGCCCACGACGCCCCCCAGTCCGGGGAGAATGCCTACCACCAACCCCACGCTGATGCCTAACAGCATGAACACCAGACGGGATGGATCGAGGACCAGCGCCAGGGCATCGAACGCGGCGGCTAACACGGCGTCGTGCTCCTATCTATCTGCAAAGGATGATGGAGAGCGCTGCAGTAAGCGTGGCAGCGAATCCGATACGACGCGGGGAGGGCCCTGCAGCCCTCCCCTGACATTGCTCAAGTCACCTCAAAGGTCGGCGTCGTAGCGCTCCTTGAAGGTGTCGCGCAGATAGTCGAGCGCCTCATCGGAAATCTCCAGGGTGGCGCTCATGGCGGTGTAGGCGTCGTCGCCCACCAGCCACTCGTAGGGGCCATTGGCCGCTTCGGAATCGGCGATAAAGTCCTCATCCTGGCGCGCCTGCTCGAAGGCGTAGCGCAGGTCGTTGATGGAGTCTTCCGGGGCGTCGGCCTTGGCCCACAGCATCTTGATGCTGCCCGCGGAAAGCACCGCGCGATAGGCGTCCCAGGCCACGCCGGAAGGCGCCTCGCCGTGACGCTCCTCGTATACCTCGGCCACCGTCGGCATGTCGGGGAAGGCCGGGTCGCGCACCAGCTCGCCGTCGGTGTCGATGATGCCGAGGCTGAACAGCGGCACGGCGGTACCCTCCTCGACCAGCGGCTCGACGTTGGAGGTGTAGGCACTGGTGGTCTGGAAGTCGAGGTTGGTCTCGCCCTGCTCCAGCGCCAAGCGGGTCGGCCCGCGGCTCTCGTAGCCGAAGATGGCATCGTGGGGCAGATCGAGCAGTGCGAACGCGGCAAGCGCCATGGAGCCGATCGCCTGGGGCGACACCTCACCATAGATCAGCTCGTCGACGTCCCATAGCTCGAGCGGTTCATCGATGCCCAGATCGGCACTGGCATAGATCACCCCACCCTGGGCCATGGCAACGATCGGCTCATAGTCGCGAAAATCGTAGCGCACCGCACTGGAGCCATACATGAACGGAAACACCTGGCCGGCGCTCTGCAACATCACGGTCATACCGTCGCTTGCCGTGCGCAACTCGAACTCGTTGGTGCCCTGGACGCCACCCGCGCCGGGCCGATTGACCACCTGAACGCTGACGTCATCCCCAAGGAAGGGACCAATAGTGCCGGCAATATAGCGTCCCCAGGTGTCAGCCCCGCCACCCGGCGCCCAGGGAGTCAGAATCTCGAGGGTCTCACCCTCGTAGAAACCGCTCAGTTCGGCGTGGCTGTTGGCCGCGACGCCAACGGTGAGGCCGGCAGCCACTGCCAGGCTGAGGGTATGGCGAGCAAAGCGTGAGGTATGGTGTCTGGCGTTATTCATATTGTGAACTCCCGTGTGAGTTTCCGACCGACGGTGGACGGCCATCAGGCTGCCGCCTCCGCCACTTGCTGTTATTGTGTACCTGAGTATGCAATTGGGCTCAGTGATATGCAATAGTCAGAAAAAGCGCGCTATGCTGGCAGGCAACACACGCCTATGTGTATTAAAGAGTAGACACTTGCATACGCCAACGTCGACATCTGTTTACCCCGCCGCCGCTACGCGCGGCTTCCCATTACAGGAGCACACCGCATGGACATGGCACTCACGGACAAGGTGGCACTAGTGACCGGCGCCAGCCAGGGCATCGGATTCGAAACGGCGCTACTGCTCGCCGAGGAGGGTGCGCGTGTAGCGCTGGTGGCACGCCGCGAGGCGCCGTTGCAGGAAGCCGCAGCCCGCATCGCCGCGCACACCGGGCAGCAGCCACTGACCATCGTTGCCGACATCGCCAGCGCCAGTGGCCCGTCGGAGGCGGTCGCCAAGACGGTCGCGGCCTTCGGCGGCCTGGACATCCTGGTCAACAACGCCGGCAGCAGCGCTTCAGGCCCCTTCCTGGAGGCTGACGATGCCACCTGGCAGGCCGATATCGAGCTAAAGCTGATGGGCGCGGTGCGCGGCATTCGTGCCGCTGTGCCCCACCTAGCCACCTCTCCCGCGGCGGCGATCATCAACATCACCACGGTGTCGGGCAAAGCCGCGCCAGCCAAGACCCTGCCCACCTCGGCGACCCGCGCCGCCGGCATTGCCCTGACCAAGTCGCTGGCCAACGAGCTCGGCGAGCAGGGCATTCGCGTCAATACCGTATGCCTGGGCCGTGTGCGCTCGGCCCAGGTCGAACGCCGCTGGCAGCGCGAGGCGCCGGAGCTCAGTTGGGAGGCATACTCGGCGCGCCAGGGCCAGGCCATTCCTCTGGGCCGGCTAGGTGACGCCAAGGACGTGGCCAATGCCATCGTGTTCCTGGCCTCACCGCGTGCCGGCTACGTCACCGGTGCCAGCCTCAACGTCGACGGCGGCCGCAGCGCCAGCGTCTAGCCCACCAACCAACAACAAGCACTAGGAGATTCACCATGCCCAGCGTTGCACAAACCTTGATCGACGGCCTACGCCGCGAAGGCGTCACCCACGTATTCGGTATTCCCGGCACCCAGAACCTGGCGCTACTCGACGTGATCCGCGAAACGCCCGAGATGCGCTTCATCCTCACTCGTCACGAGCAGGGCGCGGCTTTCATGGCCTACGGTTACGCTCGCGCCGGCCAGCGCCCGGCGGTGGTCACCGCCACCGAGGGGCCCGGCGTCACCAACATGGCCACGCCCTTTGGTGCCGCCTATCGCGGTAACGTGCCGCTGATCGGCATCAACGGCCTGCAGGAGGAGTGGCTGCGCGAAAAAGACGCCAGCCAGGAAATGGACCAGATCACCTTCTTCAAGCCGATCACCAAGTGGGCTTACTCCATTACTGGCCCCAACAAGGCCCAGGAAGCGCTGCGCAAGGCGTTTCGCACGGCGCTTGCCGAACCACCGGGTCCGGTTCATCTGGAGGCTTCAACCGCCATCTACCGCGCCGAGGTCGAGGCCGAGGCGCAGTCTCCGCAGCAGTACCGCGCCAGCGTATTGCCCGAAGTGGCCGGCAGCTGCCTCGACCAGGCCGCAGCGCTGTTGGCCAAGGCCGAGCGCCCGGTGATCCTGGCCGGCAGCGGCGTGCTTCGCGAGCGCGCCAGCGCCGCACTGATCGCCTTTGCCGAGCAGCACAGCATCCCGGTCGCACCGCTGCAGTTCAGCCCCGACGCCTTCCCCACCTCGCACCCCTTGGCGGCCGGA
Organism: Halomonas sp. 1513; assembly: GCA_001971685.1. Taxonomy (NCBI): domain Bacteria; kingdom Pseudomonadati; phylum Pseudomonadota; class Gammaproteobacteria; order Oceanospirillales; family Halomonadaceae; genus Halomonas; species Halomonas sp. 1513. The sequence goes on along the minus strand of CP019326.1, from coordinate 1,211,245 downwards.
CCGCTGGGGCGCAACGGCTGGAACAGCGCCAATCGGGTGGTCAAGCAGGCCGACGTGGTGATCGCGGTGGGCGCGCGTATGGATCTGTTCTCGACCACCTTCAAGCATGGCCTGATTCGCGAGGAGGCTACCCTCATCCATCAGGCGGCCAGCGTCGACCCCATCGGCACGGTCTTTCCGGTGGATGTCGCCGCGGTAGGCAGCACGCCGAGCTTTCTGGCCGGCCTTAGCGCACGCCTCGACGGCCAGCAGTGGAACTGGGTCGACGTGGCCGCCGAAGTGGCGCGCTGGGAAGAGGAGCGCCAGGCGTTGATCGACCCTCATGCCGAGCCGATCCAGCCGCCGTTCGTTGCCGACGTGCTCAGGCGTACCCTGCCCAAAGGCGGTATCATGGTGGTCGACGCCGGTAACGCCGGCAAGCACGTGCGCCAGCACTTCGTCAGCTACGCCCCGGACACCTACATGTTCATCGACAACTGGGCGGCGGTGGGTGCCGGCTTCCCCACCGCACTGGGTGCTGCGCTGGCCCGTCCCGAGGTACCGGTGCTGGCGGTGCAGGGCGACATGGGCTTCATGTGCAACATCGGCGAACTCGAAACCGCGGTGCGCGAGAAGATCAAGCTGGTCGCCGTGGTGATCAACGACCAGGGGCTCGGCAACGAGCGCGCCTTCCAGGATGCCCACTACGACGGTCGGCATTTCGCCGTCGACTACCAGAATCCCGATTTCGGCGTCCTGGCCCGCGCCTTCGGCGCCCACGGCGAGCAGGTAACCCGGCCCGGCGACCTGGAAGCCGCCATGCAGCGCGCCTTCGCCGCCGACGGCCCGGCGGTGGTCGACGTGATGATCGACAAGCAGCAGCTGGCCCCGGTGCTGTTCAAGGCCTGAGCCGCCGCCAAAGGCCACGCAAGGAGAGTCATGGACGATAGCCCGCCGGACCGCAGCGCGATTCGCAACCTGGTGATGGTCTGCATCGGCCTGACCAGCGTGTTCGTGTCCCAGACCATGCTGCTGCTGGCGGTGCCGCTGCGGGCGCTAGAGCTGGGCGCCAGCCCGTCGCTGGTGGGGGTGATCCTTTCGGCGCCGTATCTGCTGCCGCTGGTATTGGCGATTCCGCTGGGCGGCATCGTCACCCGGGTCGGGCCGCAGAAGGTGTTCTTCATCGGCGCCATCGGCATGATGATCGGCCCCTGGTTGAGCCTGGCCGCTCCCACCTTCAGCGGGCTGGTGGCCACCCAGATCACCATCGGCCTGGCCCACGTGGTAATGGTGATCGCTGCCCAGTCGGTGGTCGCCGGGCTGGGCCGCGGGCGTGCTCTGGAGCGCTACTTCGGCTGGTACACCATGTGTCTGTCGGGTGGCCAGTTGATCGGCCCGCTGCTCGCCGGCTACATGATCGACAGCCTGTCGATGGCCTGGGTGTTCGCCACCATCGGTGCCATCCCGGCGATCAGCCTGGTGAGTTCCTGCTTCTTCGTCGGCAACGCCCGCCGCGGACACGCCACGCCGCGCTCGCTGCTCGGCTATCGTGCCCAGGCCTCACTGCTGCGCGACAATATCGGCGTACAGATGTCGATCGCAGTGACCGTGGCGGTACTCTTCGCGCTCGGCGCGCATGCCGCCTTCCTGCCGGTCTACCTCGAGGAACTGACCTTCTCGGCGACGCTGATCGGCGTGCTGGTCAGCCTGCGGGCGCTGGCGGCGATGGTGATTCGCCCCGTCATGCCGCAGGTCATCCAGGCGCTGGGCGGTCGCGCCAGGACCATGATCGCCTCGCTGGCGGCGGTGGCCATGGGGCTGATGTGGACCGGCATGACCGGCAGCGTGGCGGCACTGGCCGTGCTGGCGATCCTGGTCGGCATGGGCTCGGGGATCTCGCAGCCGCTGTCGATGGTGATCCTCGCCGAGCACGTTCACCCCGAGCAGCGCTCCAGCGCGCTGGGCATGCGCCTGATGGGCAACCGCGGCGCCCAGGTGCTGGCACCGCTGGTGCTCGGGGTGATCGCCGAGCTGGTCGGCTTCACCCTGACCTTCCTGCTGGCCGGGGCCGCGCTGCTGGCGGTACTGGTTATCGTGGTACGCCTGCGCCCGGCCTTCGAGCGCGCCGAGGCGGACAATGCCCGGCGCTGGTCCTGAGCGGTTTCCGCGGGTCTGATCACGCCGGCACGAAGCGCAGCGCCAGGCCGTTGTTGCACCAGCGCAGCCCGGTGGGATCGGGGCCGTCGTCGAACACATGGCCCTGATGGCCCTTGCAGCGCGCGCAGTGGTACTCGGTACGCGGGAAGAACAGGAAGTAGTCGACCTGGGTCAGCAGATGCCCCTCGACGTGCTCGAAGAAGCTCGGCCAGCCGGTTTTGGAGTCATACTTCATGTCGCTGGTGAAGAGCAGCAGATCGCAGCCCGCGCAGCGATACTCGCCGTCGCCCCACTCCTTGTCCAGCGGGCTCGAGAAGGCCCGCTCGGTACCGTGGTCGCGCAGGATCTCGTACTGCTCGGGGGTCAGCCGCTCGCGCCACTCGTCGTCACTGAGCTCCAGCGGTTCAAGGCCGGGCGCCGGCTCGAGATCGAGCTTGGGGCGCCCCAGCGCCACGCCGGGCAGCAGTCCGGCCAGGCCGCCTACCCCCAGCAGTCCCATAAACTGACGTCGCTTCATTCTACCCTCCCCTCCCGTGCGGTGAGACCTCGTCGGCACCTACCCTACGCAACGAGGGGAAGCGTTTGGCGCTTCCCCTCGTTCAGACCCTCGGCGTTGCGAGGGGTTCAGCAGCCGTCAGTCGAGACGCGGCCCGGCAGCAACGATGGCCGCATCGACGCCGGCGAACTTCTTGAAGTTGTCGACGAACTTGGCTACCAGGTCCTGCATCTGGCGCTGGTAAGCGGTCTGGTCGGCCCAGGTCTGGCGCGGATCGAGCAGGCTCGAGTCGACGCCGGGCACCGCTACCGGCACGGCGAGGTTGAGGCCTTCAACGGTGCGCGTCTCGGCCTCGCGCAGCACGCCGGACTGGATCGCACTGATGATGGCGCGGGTGGTGGGAATCGAGAAACGCGTGCCGCCCTGACCGTAGGCGCCGCCGGTCCAGCCGGTGTTGACCAGGTAGACCTGCGAGTCGTAGGCCTCGACGCGCTTGATCAGCAGGTCGGCGTACTCGCGGGCCGGGCGCGGGAAGAACGGCGCACCGAAGCAGGTCGAGAAGGTCGCCTCGAGGCCCGAGGACGAGCCCATCTCGGTGGACCCCACCTTGGCGGTATAGCCCGACAGGAAGTGGTAAGCGGCGGCCTCCTTGGACAGCACTGACACCGGCGGCAGCACGCCGGACATGTCGCAGGTAAGGAAGATGATCGCGCTGGGCTCGCCGGCGCGATTCTCGGCGACCCGCTTGGCGACGTGCTCCAGCGGATAGGCGGCCCGCGAGTTCTGGGTCAGGCTATCGTCGGCGTAGTTGGGCTCGCGGCGGTCGTCGAGGACCACGTTCTCGAGCACCGCGCCAAACTTGATGGCCTGCCAGATCACCGGCTCGTTCTTCTCCGAGAGGTCGATGCACTTGGCGTAGCAGCCGCCCTCCATGTTGAACACCGTGCCCTCGCCCCAGCCGTGCTCGTCGTCGCCGATCAGGTAGCGGCCCGGGTCGGCGGAGAGCGTGGTCTTGCCGGTGCCGGAGAGGCCGAAGAACAGCGTGGTCTCGCCATCTTCACCGACGTTGGCCGAGCAGTGCATGGGCAGCACGTCGGAGTCCGGCAGCAGGAAGTTCTGTACCGAGAACATCGCCTTCTTCATCTCGCCGGCGTAGCGCATGCCGGCGATCAGCACCCGCCGACCGGCGAAGTCGATGATTACCGTGGACTCGGAATGGGTGGCGTCGCGGGCCGGATCGCAGACGAAATCGGCGGCATTGAGAATCGTCCACTCGTCCTTGCGGGCCGGGTTGTAGGCCGCCGGGCGCACGAACATGGTACGCCCGAACAGGTTGTGCCAGGCGGTCTCGGTGACGGTGCGAATCGGCAGGTAGTGCTGGGGGTCGGCGCCGACGTGCAGCTCGGAGACGAAGTGATCGCGCTCGGCGAGGTAGGCATCGACGCGTTGCCACAGCGCCTCGAACGCCTCGGCGTTGAACGGCCGGTTGACGCTGCCCCACTCGATCTGGCCGCGGGTCGAGGGCTCGTCGACGATGAAGCGATCTGCGGTGGAGCGCCCGGTGCGCTTGCCGGTGTTCACCACCAGGGCGCCGTTGGCGGCAAGCCGCCCTTCTCCGCGCTTGACCGCTCGCTCGGTTAGCTCAGCGTGGCTGAGGTTGGTGTAACGCATGGGCGTGTCGGATGGTTGGTGCGCGGCGGCGGGTGCGGCTTGGGTCGTGGTCATGTTGGTGTCCTGGGCCTTGCGGCCGATTCTCTCTCGTTAGCCGGGCGTCTGACGACGCACTGAGTGCCTGATGGCCCGCCGGTGAACGAGTGGGCTCGTTTCTGGTGGGGCGGCGGGCGATCGCGTCAAAGGGGCGGCCATTATGGCAAAAACAATTCTTGTAGCAAACGGCGCATTTCGCGGCATTTCTTGTAGTTTTACTACTACATGCCGCGCGTTTGGCGCCTTGCCAACCGTCGGGGTGGCGGCCGTCAGTGCAGCGTGGGAGGGGGAGCATCCGGCGCCTCGATCAAGGCCTCGATCTCGGCAGCACCGAAGTGATAGCGGGTATGGCAGAAGTGGCACTGGGTGTCGATGGCCTGCTGCTCCTCGAGGATCTGGCGCAGCTCCTCGGCACCCAAGCTGTAGAGCGCCTGGGCGATGCGTTCCCGCGAGCAGTTGCAGCCGAAGCGCAGCGGCTTGGGCGGAAACACCCGCGCCTGCTCCTCGTGATAGAGCCTGAACAGCAGCGTCTCGGCGTCGAGCTCGAGCAGCTCGCTGTGCTGCAGGGTCGCGGCGAGGTGCACGCTGCGCTCCCAGGCATCCGGGTCGTGATGGTTGGCGTCGTCAGGCAGTTGCTGGAGCAGCAGGCCGGCGGCCCGCGCGCCGTCGGCGGCCAGCCATAGCCGGGTCGGCAGCTGCTCCGACTGGCTGAAATAGGCCTCGAGGCAGCCGCTCAGGCTGTCGGCGGAGAGCTCGACGATGCCCTGGTAGCGCTTGCCCTCGCGGGGGTCGAGGGTGATCACGATGCGTCCGGCGCCCAGCAGCTCCTTGAACGCTGCGTCGTCGGCGGGCAGCGCCTGGCCTTCGCCGAGGCGCGCAATGGCGCGCATTTCACCGCCGGGGTTGGACTCGGCCATCAGCAGTTCGAGGGGGCCGTCGCCGCGCACCTCGATGCTCAGGGTACCGTCGAGCTTGACAGTCTCGGTGAGCAGCGCCACCGCGGCCAGCAGCTCGCCGAGCTGGCGGCTCACCGCCAGCGGGTAGGCGTGACGGTCGAGCACCTCCTGGTAGACGCGGTCGAGCTGCACGATCTCGCCGCGCACATTGGTACCATCGAAGAGAAAACGCTGAATCTGGTCGGTCATGGGACTCTCGGTTGAACAGTAGAACGGTCAGTCGTCGCCCTGACGGCGCTGAAAACGGGTGATCTCGCGGCGCTGCTTCTTGTCGGGGCGCTTGAGGGGATGCTGCATGGCCTGGTTGGTGAGCCGCCGCGCTTCGGCTTCGCGCTCGCGGCGCGCCACGCTGTCGGCGGTCTCGCGATACAGCTCGCGGGCCTCGGGGGCGCCGCGGCGCTGGCCGGAGAGCGCCACCACCTCGACCTCGAGGATGTCCCAGCCCTGGGGCACCCGCACCAGGGCGCCGGTCTCGACGTTCTTGCTGGTCTTGGCGCGGGCGCCGTTGTAGTGCACCTTGCCGCCCTCGATGGCCTTCTTGGCCAGCTGCCGGGTCTTGAAGAAACGCGCGGCCCACAGCCACTTGTCGAGTCGGACGTTATCCATGGCGCTCTCCATCCTTCAATGCGGTGGTCGCTCATCGGGCAGTATGGTGGCAAAGCGATCCAGGGCGATGAACTCCTCGAGGGCCTTCTCTGGCCGGCTGCTGTCGGGCTGCTTGATGCCCAGCAGGTGGCGAATGCCGTACTCGCGGGCGCTCTCCAGCACGTGGGGGTTGTCGTCGATGAACAGGGTGCGGGCGGGATCGAAGGGTTCGACCTCCTGCAGCTCGAACCAGAACTCCTGGGCCTCCTTGGCCACCCCCAGGTCCGCCGAGGAGACGATCGCATCGAGGTATGCCTCGAGCCCGGTCAGCGGCAGCTTGAGCCCCAGGCTGGCGCGGTCGGCGTTGGTCGCCAGCACCACCCGCGGGTGGGCGCGCTTGAGCCACTTGAGAAAGTCCAGGGCGTCGCTGCGCAGCCCGATCAGGTGCTGCACCTCGCGCTTGAGGGCGACGATATCGACGTTCAGCTCGTCACTCCAGTAGCTCAGGCTGTACCAGTTGAGGGTGCCCTGCTCGCCGATGATGCGCGCCTTGAGCGCGTCCTGGGCGGCGGCGTCGAGGCGATGCAGCTCGGCATAGCGCCGCGGCAGGTGCTCGAGCCAGAAGTGGCTGTCGAAGTGTAAATCCAGCAGCGTACCGTCCATGTCCAGCAGCACGGTGTCGATGGCCCGCCAGTCGATCATGCTCAGGGCTCCGCAGTGGTGAATCGAGAGTGGTATTGTACGCGAACCGATGGGCCGAGACACGGCCCGCCACGCGGCCTGCCAGGAGTCACCATGCCAGCACCCTATCTGCAAAAGCCCCAGATCCTGTCGCGCCAGGAGGTCGCGCGCAGCCGACTGTTCAACGTCGAGCAGCTGGAGCTCAGATTCTCCAACGGTGAAGAGCGCACCTTCGAGCGGCTGATGGGCAGCGACCACGGCGCGGTGATGATCGTGGCCATGCCCGACCCGGAGCATGTGCTGCTGATCCGCGAATACGCCGCGGGCTTCGAGGACTATGTGCTGACCCTGCCCAAGGGGCTGGTCGACCCCGGCGAGGACATCGTCGGCGCCGCCAACCGCGAGCTGATGGAGGAGTGCGGCTTCGGCGCCAATAGCATCGAGCCGCTGGCCGAGCTGTCGCTGGCGCCCAACTACATGCGCCACCGCATGCAGGTGATGCTGGCCACCGACCTCTACCCCAAGCGCCTGCCCGGCGACGAGCCGGAGCCGCTGATCGTCGAGACCCACGCCATCGACGAGCTGCCGGCGCTGCTGGCCCGCGACGACTTCCATGAAGCGCGCGCCATCGCCGCGCTATACATCGCCCGCGACCTGCTGCGCGAGCGACGCGAGGGGCTGGACCTGTGGTAGTCCCTCAGAGGCTAACCCAGCGGCCCTGGCGATGGCTGTCGAGCCCCGCCTCTAGCAGGCGCATGGAGCGCAGCGCATCCTCGACGCTGACCGGCATCTCGCCGCTGCCGCTCAAGGCCGCGACCACGCCGCGGTAGTAGGCCAGGTAGTCGCCAGGCAGCGTGGCATGAGACGCTTCGCGGACTTGCCCCTCGCTGCCTTCGGCGAGGCTGAGAGAGCCGTCACGAAGATCCACGCCCCATGCCGGTGCCGGCGTCTCGCCGGCCTTGAGCCGCGCTTCCTGGGGATCGAGGCCGTACTTGACGTAGCTGCCCTGAGTACCGTGAACACGAAAGCGCGGCGTCTCGGCGGCGACCAGGGCGCTGGCGGCCAGGCTGACCCGACAGCTCGGGTAGTCGAGCAGACACAGGAAGTCGTCCTCGACGCTGGCCTCGTCGCGCTGCCTGGCCAGGTTGAGCTGGATGGCACGGGGCATGCCGAACAGCTCGCAGGCCTGGTCGAGCAGGTGTGGGCCCAGGTCGTACCAGATGCCACCGCCGGGGCGCGGCTTCTCGCGCCAGCGGTCGCGCACCGCCGGGCGAAAGCGGTCGAAGCGCGACTCGAGGCTCACCACCCGGCCCAGCTCACCGCTGGCCAGCAGCGCCTTGAGGGTCATGAAATCGCTGTCCCAGCGGCGATTGTGGAATACCGACAGGCGCCGCCCGGCGTCGTCGGCCAGGCTCTTGAGCTGCTTGGCTTCGGCCAGGGTCACCGTGAACGGCTTATCGAGCACCACGTGCTTGCCCGCCGCCAGGGCCGCCTTGGCCAGCGTGAAATGGGTCTCGTTGGGGGTCGGAATCACCACCAGATCGACGTCGTCGCGGGCAAACAGCGCCTGGGGCGTGGCCGCCACGGCCACCTCGGGCAGTGCCGCCGCGACCTTGGCGGCATCGCTGGACGACACCGCGGTCAACTGCAGGCCGGGGGTAGCGAGAATCAGCGGCACATGGAAGGTCTGGCTGGCGAAACCGTAGCCGACCACGGCGACGTTGACATCGTGCGACATGAGCACTCCTTGTCGGTGGCTTATGACGATATGGCGTGATGCATATCAAAAAACGGTCAAAGAAAGGTCATCTCGACCTTGGTGTAGGGGTCCATACTCAGGGGGCTGTTTGCAATCCCGTCACCCACCCAAGGAGGCAAACGCATGTGTTGTTCAGAAGAGAGTCTAGCGCTACTGGAGACATGGTATGCGTTGGAGTGCCAGCTGCAAGCGCTGGCCGAGCCACCGGTTAGGCTGAACGAAGCGGCGTGATGCGCCACTGCCTACAATTCGAGCCCCCGCTTCCAGGCGGGGGCTCGCGGTTTCCGCTTAGATAACCCCGGCTCTCCGGGCGATCTTCGTTGCCCCAGAGCGAAGGACGCCGGGGACAGGCCGAAGAGGAGGTTTGCGCCATGGGTGAGGAGCACTGCTCCAAACGGGCTGGCCATGGATGGCCAGCACCGGTCCTGCAAGCGAAGCAGGATGCGAGAGCGAAGCAGGGCGCAAGGTAGCGCCCAGGGACGGGTTTACAGCGCCTCCTCGCAGGCCTGTCGACGGATCAGTTCGAGCGGTGCTGGCTGATCTGCGATAGCCCTGCCGCTAACTCAATCCAACTTGGAAAGATCGCGCACCGCGCCCTTGTCCGCCGAGGTGGCCAGCAGCGCATACGCCTTGAGCGCCGCCGAGACCTTGCGGTCGCGCTGGATGCGCGGCTTCCAGGCGTCCTTGCCACGGGCCTCCTCGGCCTCGCGGCGGGCCGCCAGCTCGGCATCGCTGAGCTTGACGTTGATCGCCCGCTTGGGGATATCGATATGGATGATATCGCCGCTCTCGATCAGGCCGATGGCGCCACCCGCTGCGGCTTCCGGCGAGACGTGGCCGATCGACAGGCCCGAGCTGCCGCCGGAGAAGCGGCCATCGGTCATCAGCGCACACTCCTTGCCGAGCCCCTTGGACTTGAGGTATGAGGTCGGGTAGAGCATCTCCTGCATGCCGGGGCCGCCGCGCGGTCCCTCGTAGCGCACCACCACCACCTCGCCGGGCTTCACCAGCCCGCCCAGCACGTGCTCCACCGCCTGGTCCTGGGACTCGACCACGTGAGCCGGCCCCTCGAACACCAGGATCGAGTCGTCGACGCCGGCGGTCTTCACCACGCAGCCGTCCACGGCGATATTGCCGAACAGCACCGCCAGGCCGCCCTCGCGGGAGAAGGCGTGCTCGAGATCGCGGATACAGCCGCTGACGCGGTCGCCGTCGAGGCTCGGCCAGCGCGCGGCTTGCGAGAAGGCGGTCTGGGTCGGCACACCGCCGGGGCCGGCCTTGAAGAACTCCACTACCGCGGCGCTCGGATTGCGCATGATGTCCCACTCATCCAGCGCTGCCTTGAGGGTGTCGCCATACACGGTGGGAACGCGGGTATCCAGCACCCCGGCGCGATCCAGCTCACCGAGGATCGCCATGATCCCGCCGGCGCGATGGCAGTCCTCGATATGGTACTGCTGGGTGTTGGGCGCCAGCTTGCAGAGCTGCGGCACCTCCCGCGACAGGCGGTCGATGTCGGTCATGGTGAAGTCGACCTCGGCCTCCTGGGCGGCGGCCAGCAGGTGCAGGATGGTGTTGGTCGAGCCGCCCATGGCGATGTCCAGGGTCATGGCGTTCTTGAACGCCGCCTTGGAGGCGATGGCGCGCGGTAGCAGGTGCGCCTCGTCACCCTCGTAGACGCGCTTGGCGAGTTCGACGATGCGGCTGCCCGCCTCCTCGAACAGCCGGCGGCGGTCGGCATGGGTGGCCAGCACGGTGCCGTTGCCGGGCAGCGCCAGGCCCAGCGCCTCCATCAGGCAGTTCATCGAGTTGGCGGTGAACATGCCCGAGCAGCTGCCGCAGGTGGGGCAGGCGCTGCGCTCGATCTCGTCGATCTCCTCGTCGCTGTACTTGTCGTCGGCGGCGTAGATCATGGCGTCGATCAGGTCGATGCCGTGGTCGAGCAGCTTGGTCTTGCCGGCCTCCATGGGGCCGCCGGAGACGAAGATCACCGGAATGTTGAGGCGCATCGCGGCGTTGAGCATCCCCGGGGTGATCTTGTCGCAGTTGGAGATGCACACCAGCGCATCGGCGCAGTGGGCGTTGACCATGTACTCGACGCTGTCGGCGATCAGGTCGCGGCTGGGCAGCGAGTAGAGCATGCCGTCGTGGCCCATGGCGATGCCGTCGTCCACGGCGATGGTGTTGAACTCCTTGGCCACCCCGCCGGCCTTCTCGATCTCGCGAGCCACCAGCTGACCCATGTCCTTGAGGTGCACGTGACCGGGCACGAACTGGGTAAAGGAGTTGGCCACGGCGATGATCGGCTTGTGGAAATCGTCATCCTTCATGCCGGTGGCGCGCCACAGGGCGCGGGCGCCGGCCATGTTGCGGCCGGCGGTGGTGGTACGCGAACGATACTCGGGCATGCTGTCCTCTAGCGTCGATGCCGCCTGCGGCCGCCCTCACTGTGCGGGCGACCGGCGGTCTTAATAGGAAGTGGTACGGCAATTTTGTCATGCGCGCCGGGGGCGCGCCACTGCCGCTTAAACTCCCTAGCAGCCACGGCTATGATCTGAAACATCGCCGAGCGAAGGTCAGAGGACTAGCTACCAAGCCAGATGACATGGCGCGCCCCCTTCCCCGGCCGATGCGCCCGCACCTGATGCTCGCTGACGCTGAAGCCGACCCGCTTGAGGCGCTCGCTGAAACCGGCATCGCGCCCCGCCGACCACACCGCCAGCACGCCGTCCTGGCGCAGCGCGCGCTGGGCGCTCTCCAGGCCGCGCGGCGAGTAGACGAGGTCGTTATCCTTGCGGGTCATGCCCTCGGGGCCGTTGTCGATATCCAGCATGATGGCATCGAAGCCCTCGGGGGAGTCGCGCATCAGTTCCGCCACGTCGCCGACGTGGACCCGGGTACGCGGATCGTCCAGGGGGCGCCCCGCCGCCTGGCCAAGCGGCCCTCGGTTCCAGTCGACCACCTCGTGCACCAGCTCGGCGACCACCACCTCGGCGTCACTGCCCAGCGTGGCCAGTGCCGCGGCGAGGGTAAAGCCCATGCCCAGGCCGCCGACCAGCACGCGCGCGCCCGGTCGGGTGGCGACGTCTGCACAGGCCAGCTCGGCCAGCGCGTCTTCGGAGCCGTGCAGGCGACTGTTCATCAGGTCGCCGGGCTGGCCGACGATACGAATCGAGAACTCGTCGTTACGCTGCAGCAGCCTGAGCTCCGTGCCCTGGCCGGGAATGGCAGCCCGGCCGATTTCTGCGAATTTTGCCATGCGATCTCGTCATCTGGGGATGGGCGCAGCGCGCCCGTTCAGCCGAATACCACCTTGGCCACGTCCTGGTAACGGCTTGCGAAGTGCACCGTCATGCCCGCCTTGAGAAAGTCGGGCAGCTCATTGTAATCGCGGCGGTTGGCGTCGGGCAGGATGACCTCGAAGATATCGCTGCGCCGGGCGGCGATGATCTTCTCGCGGATGCCGCCCACCGGCAGCACCTGGCCGGTGAGGGTCAGTTCGCCGGTCATCGCCAGCTGACGATCGATGGCCTGGTGACGCGCCAGCGACAGCAGCGCCGTGGCGATGCTGATCCCCGCCGAGGGGCCATCCTTGGGCGTGGCGCCCTCCGGCACATGCAGGTGGATGAAGGCATCGTTGAAGAAGTCGCCGTCGGCGCCGTACTGCGCAAGATGGCCCTGCACGTAGCTGTAGGCGATATTGGCCGACTCCTTCATCACCTCGCCGAGCTGGCCGGTGAGCTTGAAGCCGCGGTCAAGAGCGTGCACCTTGCCGGCTTCGATGGGCAGCGTGGCGCCGCCCATGGAGGTCCAGGCCAGACCGGTGACCACCCCTTCGCCTTCGAGCACCTTCTCCTTGCGGAACAGCGGCGCGCCGAGGAACTCCTCGAGGTTGTTCACCGATACCTTGACCGACTGCTGGCCGTTCTCGAGCAGCTTGACCGCCGCCTTGCGCACGATGCGGTGCAGCTGCTTCTCGAGCTGGCGCACCCCCGCCTCGCGGGCATAGCCCTCGATCACCTGCTTGAGCGCCGCCTCGGTGAGGTTGATGCGCTTCTTGGCGATCTTGTCGCGCTTGAGCAGCTTGGGCCACAGGTGGTGCTTGGCGATGGCCAGCTTCTCCTCGGCGATATAGCCGGACAGGCGAATCTGCTCCATGCGGTCGAGCAGCGCTGGCGGGATCGAGTCCAGCGTATTGGCGGTGCACACGAACAGCACCTTGGAGAGGTCCATGCGCACGTCGAGGTAGTGGTCGAGGAAGTCGACGTTCTGCTCCGGGTCGAGCACCTCGAGCAGCGCCGACGCCGGGTCGCCCTGGAACGACTGTCCCATCTTGTCGATCTCGTCGAGCATGATCACCGGGTTCTCGACCTCGACCTCCTTGATCGCCTGCACCAGCTTGCCGGGCATGGCGCCGACGTAAGTGCGGCGGTGGCCCTTGATCTCGGCCTCGTCGCGCATGCCGCCCACCGAGAAGCGGTAGAACTCGCGGCCCAGCGCCTCGGCGATGGAGCGGCCCACCGAGGTCTTGCCGACCCCGGGCGGGCCGACCAGCAGCAGGATCGAGCCGCCCACGTCGCCCTTGAAGGTGCCTTCGGCGAGGAACTCGACGATGCGCTCCTTGACGTCGGCCAGGCCGTCATGATCGCGGTCGAGCACCTGCCGAGCATGGCCCAGGTCGAGCTGGTCCTGGCTGGTGATGCCCCACGGCAGCGAGGTCAACCAGTCGAGGTAGTTGCGGGTGGTGCCGTACTCCGGCGAGCCGGTCTCGAGGACCGAGAGCTTGTCGAGCTCGTCGTCGATGCGCGACTGTACCCGCTCCGGCACGTGCAGCTCGACCAGCCGCTTGCGGAAGGTGTCGACGTCGTTCTCGCGGTCATCCTTGGAGATGCCCAGCTCGCGCTGGATCACCTTGAGCTGCTCGCGCAGGAAGAACTCGCGCTGACGCTCCTGCATCTGGGCGTTGACCTGCTCGCTGATCTCGCTCTGCAGCTGGGCGACCTCGATCTCCTTGTGCAGCAGCGGCAGCACCTTCTGCATACGCGCCATCACCGGCAGGGTCTCGAGGATCTCCTGCAGCTCCGGCCCCTTGGCCGAGGTGATGGCCGCGGCGAAGTCCGACAGCGGCCCCGGCTCATGGGGGCTGAAGCGGTTGAGGTAGTGCTTGAGCTCCTCGCCATACAGCGGGTTGATCGGCAGCAGCTCCTTGATGCCGTTGATCAGCGCCATGGCGTAGGCCCGCGCCTCGTCCTCCTCGGCGTCGATGGGCTCCTTGGGGTAGCTGACCTCGACCAGATACGGCGGCGTCTTCGACAGCCAGCGCTGGATCTTGAAGCGCCGCATGCCCTGGGCGATGAACTGGATCTGGTCGTCCTCGCCCTGCACCTTGTGCATGCGCACCGCGGTGCCGATCACGGGAAAGTGCTCATGGCCCAGCTCATCGACGCCGGCATCGCCGACGAAGGCCAGGCCCACGGAGTGGTGAGGGGTATTACCGACGCGCTTGATGGTCTCTTCCCAGCGCGGGCGGTGAATCACCAGCGGCTGCACCTGGGCGGGAAAGAACGGCCGATTGTGGATCGGCAGCAGGTAGAGTCGCTCGGGCAAGGTGTCACGGGCCGGCACCACGGCGCCGTGGTGATGCGACTCGGTGTCGCCCGCTTCATGCTCATCGCGAGGGGCGGTGTCGAAGATTACGTCATGCAGATCGTCGCGTTCGCTCATCGTGCATCCCTGTTGGCAGCGGTGGGCAGTTGCCCTGTTGCCAACAGGAATGCGGGCGAGGCAAGCAAACTTCAAGCGTGACCGCCGCTTATGTCGGTTGCCGCGCGGCTACCAGAGCGGCGGCAGCGGCTCGCCGTTGAGCGTCAGCGAGCCGCCATCGATGCGAATCTCGAGGTCCTCGGTGTCCAGCGGCAGCCCCAGCTGTAGCGCCACGAAGCGCGGCAGGTCACGCCATACGAAGTGGCCATCGAGACGCGCCAGCCAGGGATTGTCGGTAGCGACCACCTCGAGGTCGGCCAGCGACAGGCGCTCGATATCGCTGCCGTCGAAGACCAGCTCGCCCTCGACATGCGCTTCGACACCGAACATCGGACTGGCGAGCTGCAGCGGCTCGAGGGTCAGCCGCGGCGAGTCGACCAGGGTTGCGAGCACGTAGGGCTCGAGGCGCATCGCCAGCGCCTCGGCCTCGCGGTCGGTCAGCGGGTCCTGGCTATCGCGGGCGGCCAGCGCCTCCCGCAGCTCACGGCTCAGGGTGCGCACGGCATCGGCGTTGAGGCGCGACACACCCAGCGCCAGCTCGCCGGCGAGCGCCGGCTCCCCCGCCAGCATCATCTCGCCCAGCGACAGGCGCCCCGCCAGGGCCAGCTCGTCGCGGCCCAGACGCACCTCGCCGCGATAGCCCAGCGCCTGCAGGGCGATCTCGGGACCGTTGGCCTGAGCCAAGCGCAGGTAGGCGAGCTGCATCTCGTCACGCTGCAAAAAGTCGTTCTCGCCGTAGCGGTAGTGGCTGTCGAGCTGCAGCGGCCCCACCTCCAGCCGCTCACCGTCGACGTCGAGGCGCCACGGCGCCACGCTGCCGGTCAGTGACAGATCACCCTGCTCGCCGCTGAGACGCAGCGCCAGGCCTTCGAAGTCGAGCTCGCCCTGCTCGTCGGAGACCTGGAAAGGCGCCATGTCCAGGCGGCCCTCGAAGGTCTGCGACAGGGTCTGGTACTCGCCGTGCCAGCGCGGCGGGCTGGCCGGCAGACGCTCGCCGAACAGGGTGTCGTCACCGCCCTCGAGCTGCAGCTGCAGATCACCCTCGATGCGCGTGGTCAGCAGGCCATGCTGGGCGACATAGGGCAGCGACAGCTGCCAGTCGTCGAGCAGCGCGGTGAGCTGGATCTCGCCGCGGGACACGAACCAGCCACGATCGAGCTGGTCGCGCTGCACGTGCAGGTCGCCGCGCGCCTCGAGATCGTCCAGGGTGCGCGACAGCTCGCGCTCGAATATTGCACTCGAATAGGCCTGGGCGGCCAGATAGCCGGCTCCCAGCACCATCACGGCGGCAACCAGTAGGCGTCCCTTGCGCATGCTATTCCTCAGTGACAAAGATGGTTCGAACGAGGCGTCGCCGCCTCAGTGGAGCCACAACCAGAGGTGAATGGTACTCCAAGCATAGATGCCCGCCAGCACGTCATCGATCATGATGCCGAAGCCCCCCGCCACGCGGCGGTCGGCCCAGCGGATCGGCCACGGCTTGAAGACATCGAAGACACGAAACACGACGAACCCCCACAGTGCCGCCTCCCAGGAGAACGGCACCGCTGCCATGGTGATCCAGTAGCCGACGAATTCGTCCCAGACGATGCCGGAGTGGTCGTGGACGCCGAGATCCCGCGAAGTCACCTCGCACAGCCATACGCCGATGATGAAGGTGGCGAGGATGATCAGCATGTACCAGGAGAGCGGCAGTTCCGACATCAGCCAGTAGAAGGGAATCGCCGCCAGGGTACCGAAGGTGCCCGGCGCCCAGGGCACGGTGCCGCTGCCGAGACCGAAGGCCAGGAAGTGGGTGGGGCGTCGCCAGACGCTGGCGGGAGCGCGGTTCATGCCTCACCTCCCGGGAAGTGCTGCCAGCCATCGACCGCGGCCACGCCGCGCACCCCCGGCGTGGCGCTGCAGCGGCCGATGACGGTCAGGGCCACGCCGATCTCGGCGAGTCGCCGCCGGGCCTCGTCCAGCGCCGCCGCGGGCAGGCTGACCAGCAGTTCGTAGTCGTCGCCGCCGGCCAGCGCCGCCTGGCGGGCACCCTCCTCGCCCAGCGCCGCGACCAGACCGTCGGCCAGCGGCAGTGCCGCGGCGTCGAGCTCGGCGCCGACCCCGGAGGCCTGACACAGGTGGCCGAGATCGGGCAGCAGGCCGTCGGAGAGATCGATCGCCGCGCTGGCCAGGCCGCGCAGCGCCAGGCCCGCGTCGAGACGCGGCTGGGGGAGCAGGTAGCGCGCCAGCAGGGGCTGCGCCAGATCGCGCTGTCCCGCTTGCCAGGCCTTGAGCCCGGCGTGCGCCGCGCCGAGTGTGCCGGTCACCGCCAGCACATCGCCGGGCCGCGCCGCGCTGCGGGTCAACGCCGCGCCGGTCGGCACCTCGCCGTGTACGGTCACGCTCACCGCCAGGCCGCCGCGGGTCACGTCGCCGCCCACCAGGGACACGCCGGTCTCGGCACACAGCGCGTGGAAGCCTGCCGCGAACTCGCCGAGCCAGGCGTGGTCGACCTCGGGCAGCGTCAGCGCCATCAGGCACCAGCGCGGCGTGGCGCCCATCGCGGCCAGGTCGCTGAGGGCGACCGCCAGGGCGCGATGGCCGATGGCCGCGGGTGGCGCGTCAGCGGGGAAATGCACCCCGGCCACCGAGGTATCGACGCTGACCGCCAACTGGCAGCCGGCACTCGGCGCCAGCAGCGCACAATCGTCGCCCACGCCAAGCTGCACGCCGTGGGCCTCAGCCTGGGGCGAGCGCGCGAAATGACGGGCGATGAGCTCGAATTCGCTAAGCATCTTGATCGACGACTCAGCGACGCGCGCTGACCTCGGCGTAGCGCAGGCGAGCGGCGAGCTTGTCGAGAATGCCGTTGACGTACTTGTGGCCGTCGGTGGCACCGAACGACTTGGCCAGCTCGACGCCTTCGTTGATGACCGCGCGATAGGGCACCTCGAGGCGCCGCGAGAGCTCATAGGTGCCCAAACGCAGGATGGCGAGCTCGATGGGATCTAGCTCTTCCAGGCGACGGTCGAGCAGCGGTGTGATGGCGGCATCCAGGTCGTCGCGGAAGCGCACCACGTTGTGCAGCAGCTCGTGGAACAGCGCCAGGTCGGCGATCTCCATGACCTTGGCCCAGTTCTCGTGGTCCTCGAGGTCGTCGTCGGCGATCTGGCTGCGAAACTCGGCTTCCACGGCGGTAATCGACTTGCCGGTCATCTGCCACTGGTAGAGCCCCTGCACGGCCAGCTCGCGAGCCGCATGACGGGCCTGCTGCGCCGCCGAGGGAGCGCGACGCGACTCCTTCATTCATCACCTCCGAAGTGCTTGAGCAGCGAGACCATCTCCATCGCCGCCATGGCCGCCTCGGCGCCCTTGTTGCCGGCCTTGGTGCCGGCACGCTCGATGGCCTGCTCGATGGAGTTGACGGTCAGCACGCCGTTGGCCACCGGGGTGTCGAACTCGAGCTGCAGGTTGCCCAGCGCCGCATTGCAGTTACCGGCCACGTATTCGAAATGCGGCGTGCCGCCGCGAATCACCGCACCCAGCGCGATCACTGCGTCCGGCTTGGCGACCTTGAGCGCGCGCTTGACCGCCAGCGGCAGCTCCCAGGCCCCCGGCACATGGACGATATCGATATGCTCGGCGTCCACGCCGTGGCGCACCAGGCTGTCGACGGCGCCCTCGACCAGGCTATCCACCACGTGGTGGTTGAAGCGCCCGACCACGATCACGTAGCGGCCATCGACGTCGGTGAAGTTGCCTTCGACTTGGGAGATCGGTTGCATGCTCTGATTCCTGCTGTAAACGGTAGTGCTGAAATTGAAACCCGTCGAACGCTAGGGGTCCAGCCGTTCGACCACTTCCAGATCGAAGCCCGACAGCGCCGAGAACTTCCACGGCGAGCTGAGCAGGCGCATCTTGCCGACGCCCAGGTGGCGCAGGATCTGCGAGCCGGTGCCGATGGTCAGGTAGTTGCCGGCGCCGTCGGACTCGCTGCCACGCGGCTGACGGCGGCGCTCGAGGAACACCTCGAGGTAGTCGAGGAAGTCCTGGCGCGGGCGGCCGTCGTCGAGCAGCACGAAGACGCCGGCCTCGGCACGGGCCACTTCGGCGATGGCGCCGCTGGCGCTCCAACTGGCGTTGTCGCCCTTCTGCAGGCACAGCAGATCGCGCATCACGTCGGCCAGGTGGACGCGCACCGTGGTCGGCACCTCGGGTGACGGCCGGCCCTTGACCAGCGCCAGGTGATGGGCGCCCTGGATGCTGTCGCGGAACACGTGCAGGTCGAGTGCGCCGAAGCTGGTCTGCACCTGGGTCGACTCGACGTGGTCGATGGTCTGCTCGTTGTGAATGCGATAGTGGATCAGGTCGGCGATGGTGCCCATCTTGAGGCCGTGCTCGGCGGCGAAGCGTTCGAGCTCGGGGCGCCGCGCCATGCTGCCGTCATCGTTCATGACTTCGCAGATCACGCCGCTGGGGTCGAGGCCGGCCATGGCCGCCAGGTCGCAGGCCGCCTCGGTGTGCCCGGCACGGCGCAGCACGCCGCCCGGCTCGGCCATCAGCGGAAAGATGTGCCCGGGCTGGACGATATCCTCGGCCCTGGCATCGCGGGCCACGGCAGCCTGCACGGTGCGCGCACGGTCGGCGGCGGAGATGCCGGTGGAGACGCCCTCGGCGGCCTCGATGGAGAGCGTGAACTTGGTGCCGAAGCCGGAGCCGTTGTCGCTGACCATCAGCGGCAGCTTGAGGCGCTGGCAGCGCTCGCGGGTCATCGGCAGGCAGATCAGGCCGCGCGCGTGGCGGGCCATGAAGTTGATGTGCTGGGCCTCGACCTTCTCGGCGGCCATGATCACATCGCCCTCGTTCTCGCGATCCTCATCGTCCATCAGGATCACCATCTTGCCCTGACGAATGTCGTCGATCAGCTCGGCGATCGAGGCCATGCCAGTCGCCTGGTCGGCGCTGGAATCCTGTGAAGCCTTAGCCATGCAAACTCCAAATCGCTATGCCCATGGGCGCCGCACGGTGGCGGCGGGTGAACGTTCGGACACCAACGCCCATTTTGAATCGGCGCTCAGGGTACCTTGGCGCGGCGTCGGGCGCCAGTAGATAGCCCCCAGAGCGAGGACGCCGGGGGCAGGCCGAAGAGAGGGTTTGCGCCATGGATGGCGCAAGGTAGCGCCCAGGGAGGGGTTCACAGCGCCCTCTCGTAGGCCTGCCGACGGATCAGTTCCGAGCGGTGTTGCCTACCTGCGATAGCCCTGTCCCCGGCGCTACCTATTTATCCAGTGCGCGGCATATCCGGCGACAGGTCTGTACGAGGGCGCTATAAATACTTCCCTGTACGCTACCGATTCCTTCCATGGAATCGAACCCTCTTCAGACCTGTCCCCGGCGCCGCTTTGGCTTCGTCCCTTCGTGGCCAAGCTCCTTAGTGGCCGCGGCGCTGCGGGCGCGCGGTGATTCGCCAGTCGCGGCCCACCGCGCGAATATCGAGGATATCCAGCGCCCGCTGCTGGGCCATGGTCTCGAGCCCCGGCAGGCTGAACAGCGGCCGCGCCTCGCCGCCCAGCAGGGTCGGCGCCATGAACAACTGGATCTCGTCGACCAGCTCGGCGTCGAGCATCGCCCCGGCCAGGGTCGCGCCGGTCTCCACCAGCACTTCGTTGGCCTGCTCCTGATTGGCCAGATACCCCAGCAGCGCCTCCAGGTCGACGCGCCCGTTGATCCCTGAAGCCAGCACCAGCACCTCGGCCCCCGCCGCCTCGAGGCGCGCGCGGCGCTCGGCGTCGTGGCTGCAGGTGGCGACCAGGGTGCGGCCCGGCTCGCGCAGGCAGGCCGCCGCCTGGGGCAGGCGCAGCCGCGAGTCGACGATCACCCGCAGCGGCTGGCGTGCGGCGATGGCCTCGGCGTCGTCGAGGTCGAGCTGCGCGGCGCGTACGGTGAGGCGCGAATTGTCGAAGATGATCGACTCGACGCCGCTGATCACCGCGCTGGAGCGCGCCCTCAGCCGCTGCACCTCGGTGCGCGCCCGCGGCCCGGTGATCCACTGCGACTCGCCGGAGCGCATCGCCGTGCGCCCGTCGAGGCTGGTGGCCATCTTCAGGCGCACGAAGGGGCGATGGCGCGTCATGCGCAGGATGAAGCCGGGATTGAGCGCCCGCGCCTGCTCCTCCATCAGCCCGCACTCGACCTCGACGCCGGCCTCACGCAGGATCGCCAGGCCGCGGCCGGCGACCCGCGGATTGGGGTCCTGCATGGCCACTACCACGCGCTTGACGCCGGCCTCGACCAGCGCCTCGGCGCAGGGGCCGGTGCGGCCGTGATGGGAGCAGGGCTCCAGGGTGACGTAGGCGGTGGCCCCGCGGGCGGCGTCGCCGGCGGCGCGCAGCGCGTGCACCTCGGCATGCGGCTCACCGGCGCGGGCGTGAAAGCCCTCGCCGACGATGCGCCGCTGCTTGACCAGCACACAGCCGACGCGGGGATTGGGATCGGTGGTATAGAGGCCGCGCCGCGCCAGGGTCAGGGCGCGGGCCATGAAGGTTTCGGCAGTCGCTTTGGGCATGCGTCGTCCGTGTGCAGATCACGTATCGTCGTTGGGCGAGAACGAGGGTTCCTGGGCCAGGCGGTCGATCTCGGCGCGAAACTCGTCGAGGTCCTGAAAGCGGCGATACACCGAGGCGAAACGGATATAGGCGACCTGATCGAGGCGCTTGAGCGCCTGCATCACCTCTTCACCGACGTCCAGTGCCGCCACCTCGCGCTCGCCACGGGCGCGCAGCCGCTGGCGGATGCGCTCCACCGCGGCCTCGATCGACTCGGCGCTGACCGGGCGCTTCTCCAGCGCGCGCAGCATGCCGGCGCGCAGCTTGCGCTCGTCGAAGGTCTCGCGGGAGCCGTCGGCCTTGATCACCCGCGGCATCACCAGCTCGGCGGTCTCGTAGGTGGTGAAACGCTCACCGCACTCGGCACACTGGCGGCGACGGCGGACCTGATCACCCTCGGCGACCAGCCGCGAGTCGGAGACCTTGGTATCGTGCGTACCGCAGAAGGGACAATGCATGGGGTCAGTTCCGGCGTCGGTGTTGTTCTCGATAGGTTGCCGTAGTGTAAGCGCTTGGCACGCCTTCTGCATTAAGCTGGAGATAGAAGCCTATCAAGGAGAGATGCCATGAGCTCGCCGACGCCCCCCGCCACACTGCAGCCCCTCGATGCCGCGGCCTTCGCGGCGCTGGCCAGCGCCCGCCTCGGCGAGGTCTATGGCCCCCGCGCCGGTGAGGTGCTGCGGCGCCTGACCACCCTGCTGGCGCACCATCGTGAGGCATTGCGCGAGCGCCCCGGCGCCGGACGCCCGCTCTGGAGCGAACGCGACCAGTGGCTGATCAGCTACGGCGACACCCTGGTCGACGGCGATCGCCCGCCGCTGGAGGTGCTCGACGACTTCCTCGAGCGGCGCCTCGGCGACACCTTCAGCGGCGTGCACGTGCTGCCGTTCTTTCCCTGGAGCAGCGACGACGGCTTCTCGGTGATCCACTATCGCGAGGTCAACCCGGCGCTCGGCGACTGGTCGCATATTCAACGCCTGGCCGGTCACCGCGACCTGATGGTCGACCTGGTGATCAACCACGTCTCCCGCGAGTCGCTGTGGTTCGTCGACTACCTGGCCGGCAGCCAGCCGGGGCGCGACTACTTCATCGAGATGGATCCCGACACCGACCTCTCCCAGGTGGTGCGCCCGCGCAACTCGCCGCTGCTGGTGCCGGTGGCCACGCGCCGCGGCACCCGCTACCTGTGGGCGACCTTCTCCGAGGATCAGATCGATCTCAACTTCGCCAACCCCGATGTGCTGCTGGAGTTCATCGGCATCCTGCTGTTCTACGTCGAGCAGGGCGCGCGGATCATCCGCCTCGACGCCATCGCCTTCCTGTGGAAAGAGGTCGGCACGCCGTGCATCCACCTGCCCCAGACCCATGCCATCGTGCGCCTGCTGCGCGGCATTCTCGACCATGTGGCCCCCGGCACCCTGCTGGTCACCGAAACCAACGTGCCGCACCGCGAGAACCTCAGCTACTTTGGCCTCGAGCGCCTAGAAGATGGCGGGTCGGAACGCGGCGAGACGCCGGACGAAGCGCATCTGGTCTACCAGTTCACCCTGCCGCCGCTGCTGGTGCATACCCTGACCAGCGGCGACGCCAGCACCCTGGGCAGCTGGCTGCGCGGCCTGCCCAGCCTGCCCGCCGGCTGCAGCTACCTGAACTTCACCGCCAGCCACGACGGCATCGGCGTACGCGCCCTGGAGGGACTGCTGCCCGGCCACGAGGTGGAGGCGCTGCTGGAGCTGATGCACCGCTTCGGCGGCTTCGTCAGCATGAAGGCCAACGCCGACGGCGAGGACTCGCCCTACGAGATCAACATCACCTACTTCGAGGCGCTCAAGGGGACCCGCCGCGGCCCCGACCCGTGGCAGATCGAGCGTTTCCTGTGCAGCCAGCACCTGATGCTGGCGCTGCAGGGCATCCCCGCCCTCTACCTGCACTCCCTGACCGCCACCCTCAACGACCACGAGGGCATCGAGCGCAGCGGCCGACTGCGCTCGATCAATCGCCGTCAGTGGGACAGGGAGACGCTCGACGAGCTGCTCGATAGCCGCAACACGCCGACCCGCGAGGTGTTCCTGGCGCTCAAGCGGCGCCTCGACATTCGCCGCGGCGAGCCCTGCTTTCACCCCGACGCCGATCAGCAGGTGCTCGACACCCCCGCCAGCCTGCTGGCCATCCAGCGCGGGCCGCTGGCCGACGGCCGGCGCCTGCTGGCAATCTACAACGTCACCGACAAGCGCCAGCCGCTGGCGCTGCCGGCGCTTGCCAAGCATGACTGGCACGACCTGCTCGAGGACTGCGCCTGCGCCACGCCACCCAGCGAGCTGGGGCCCTATCGCAGCCTGTGGCTGGTCAGTCGCTGAGCCCCAGCCGGGCGGCGTTGGCGGTGACCGACAGCGAGCTTGCCGCCATCGCCAGCACCGCCACCAGCGGCGGGATCGCCGTCCATACCACCAGCCCCAGCGCCACCAGGTTGTAGCCCGCCGAAAGCGCCAGGTTCTGGCGCATGATGCGCCGCGCCCGCCGTGCGATCTGCCAGGCGTCCACCACCCCGGCCACGCCGGGCTCGAGCAGCTGCACCGCGGCCCCGTCGCGGGCTGGCTGGCTGGCCCCCAGCGGCGCGATGCCGACGTCCGCCGTGGCCAGGGCCAGTACGTCATTGACGCCGTCGCCGACGAACAGCGAAGGCCGCGGCAGGCGCGCCACCAACCGCGCCTTGGCCTCCGGCGACTGACCGGCGAAGCACTCACGTCCGACGAATCCGGCCGCCTCGCCGACCGCCGCCACCTCGGCAGCGCGGTCGCCGCTGACCAGCGCCAGCGTCATGCCGGCACGCCGCAGCTCGGCCAGCGGCGCCAGCGCGCCGGGGTCAGGGCAGTCCTGCAAGATCAGCTCGCCGAGCCACTCCCCGTCGCGGGCCACCGCCACCCGACTGCCGGCGCGCGACTCGTCGTCGCTATCGGCGGGGCGCGCGATGCCCAGCTCGCCGGCCAGCCACGCCGGGGCGCCGACCATGAGCTCGGCGCCATCGGCCAGCCGTACATGCCGTCCGCCGCCGGCCACCTCGTCGCTCTCGCTGGGTGTCTCGCCCATCGCCAGGCCGCGCCGGTCGGCGGCGCGGCGCAGCGCCATCCCCAGCGGATGCTCGCTGCCCCACTCGGCCTGGGCGGCCAGCGCCAGCAGCGTGTCCTCGGAGACCCCCGGCGCCGGACGGCACTCACTGAGTTCGGCCTCGCCGCGCGTCAGGGTGCCGGTCTTGTCGAAGGCAGCACTGCGCACCTGTCCCAGCGACTCGAAGGCGGCCAGGTCGCGGAACACCACCCCGCGGCCCAGCGCCTGGCTGCCGGCGGCCAGATTGGCCAGCGGAATCGCCAGCCCCACCGCGCAGGGGCAGGCCACCACCAGCACCGAGAGCGCCCGCACCACGGCCTCTTCTACTGCCACGCCGCCCAGCAGCAGCGCCATCAGCGTCGCCAGTGCCAGCACCACCGCCAGCGGGCTCAGCCAGGCGGCGAAGCGGTCGGCCAGGCGCTGCAGCTCGCCCTTGCGCGCATGCAGCTCGAGCATCTGGCGATGCAGGCGGTCCAGGTAGCCCTCGCCGGCGCGGGCGGTGACCACCAGGGTGATCGCCTCGCCTAGATTGCGGCTGCCGGCCTGCAGCGCCGCGCCGCGCTGGCGGCTGACCGGGCGCGCCTCGCCGTTGAGCGGCGAAAGGTCGAGCCAGGCACGCGCGCTCTCAAGTGCACCGTCCAGCGGCACCAGCGCGCCGGGCGCGACGCGCAGCCGCGCGCCGGGGACGACGTCGGCCAGCGCGCTCAGCCGCGGCCTGCCGGCGTCGAGCACCTCGACCTCATCCACCTGCGGATAGAGCCGCGACAGCGCCCGCAGGCCGCGGTAGCGGCACAGCGTCTCCACCAGCCGCCCCACCAGCAGCAGCAGGATCAGCATCACCGCGGTATCGAAATAGACCTCCGCCGAGCCGCGCCACAGCAGCCACAGCGAGACCAGCACGGCGCCCAGCACCCCCAGGCTGATCAGCGCATCCATGCCCGGGCGGCCGGCGCGCAGGGTGCGCCAGCCGGCGCGATAGAAGGGCCAGCCGGCGTAGCCCACCACCGGCACAGCGAAGGCCCCCGAGACCAGCGCCAGCACGAACTCCAGGCGCGGCCCGGGCAGTGCCCCGGCGTAGATCAGCAGCGAGGCGAGCATGGTCCACATGCCGAAGCTGGCGCCCACCGCCAGGCGCAGGGTCAGGCGCCGGCTCTCGGCCTCGAGGCGGCTCTCGGCGTCCTGGGCCGCCTCGAGGGGCACCAGCCGATAGCCCAGGCGGCGCACCCGCGGTGCCAGCACCTCGAGAGCGATCGCCTCGGGGTCGCCGCTGAGGTGTACCGTGGCGGTGGCGTAGTTGACGCTGGCGCGCTGCACGTCGGCACGGCGCGCCAGCACGCTCTCCACCGCCTGGGCACAGCTGGTGCACCACATCCCGTGCAGCGAGTAGAGCGCGGTGGTGGCATTGGGTGTCGAATGGATGGAATCGGGCATGACCGTCCTTGGCAGCGGGTCGGAGACGATGCGTCAGCTTACCGCGCCTGGGGCGCTGGGCAGAATGTCCCGGGCGTGGCAGTCTGAGCGCACTGCCCCACGAGGATATCCCATGTCCCTGCACCGTTACCGCCTGCCTGCCGCCCTGCTTGTCGCCGGCCTGCTGCCCAGCGCCGCGCTGGCCAACGACTGGCCGGCGCCCATCGCCGCTCTGCAAGCGCAGGGCATGACCATCCACGGCGAGTTCGAGGCGCTGGGCGGCATGACCGGCTACGCCGGCAGCTATCAGGGCCACGAGCTGGCCGCCTACCTGCTGCCCGACGGCGAGCATGTGATCGTCGGCACCCTGCAGGACGCCGACGGCAACGACCTGAGCCGGCCGATGCTCGACGAGGTGATTCGCGGCGAGGAGGACAGCGAAAGCCTGGCGATGCTCGAACAGAGCGCCTGGATCGCCGAGGGCGACGGAGAGCGCATCGTCTATGTTTTCACCGACCCCTACTGCCCCTACTGCCAGCGGCTGTTCCACGAGGCGCGCCCCTGGGTCGAGGCAGGCGAGGTGCAGCTGCGCCACGTGATGGTCGGGCTGATGGATCGCGACAGCCCGCGCACGGCCATTTCCATGCTGGCCGCTGACGACCCCAGCGCGGCGCTGCTCGCTCATCTCCGCGGCGAAGAGACTCCGCGCCTGGAGAGCCTGCCCCGCGACCTGGAGGAGGCGCTGTTCGACAATCACCAGCTGATGGAGAGCTTCGGCCTGATGGCCACCCCGAGCATGGTCTACCAGGGCGAACGCGGCCTGCAGATGGCCCACGGCCTGCCGGAAGAGGACGAGCTGGCGGCGATTTTCGGCGCGCCGCGTCCCTGAGACGACAAGCGCCTTACCCGATACGCCGCGCCAGGTACCAGCCGGCTACCATG
Source organism: Halomonas sp. 1513 (assembly GCA_001971685.1). NCBI lineage: Bacteria > Pseudomonadati > Pseudomonadota > Gammaproteobacteria > Oceanospirillales > Halomonadaceae > Halomonas > Halomonas sp. 1513. The sequence goes on along the minus strand of CP019326.1, from coordinate 1,185,118 downwards.
GCCGCCAGCATGGCGGCCAGCGGCCACGACAGCCCGGCGATGGAGGCCACCGCCGGCCCCGGGCAGTAGCCGGAGAGCCCCCAGCCGATGCCGAACAGCGCCGCCCCGCCGAGCAGCCGGGCATCCAGGTCGCGGCGGGTGGGCAGTTGGAACGCCGACTCGAGCAGCGGTCGCCCCCGCGCCCACACCAGCCGATAGCCGATGAAGGTGGTCGCCACGGCGCCACCCAGCACGAACATCAGGGTCGGATCCCAGGCGCCGAAGAGGTCGAGGAAGCCCAGCACCCGCGCGGGATCGGTCATCCCGGATATCGCCAGGCCCAGACCGAACAGCAGCCCGGCGACGTAGCCCGCCAGGGCCTTGCCATCGAGCGCCTTCATGCCCCACCTCCGATCACATGACGGACGACATAGACGGTCACGATCGCCGCCGCCAGGAAAGTCAGGGTCGCCACCAGCGAGCGCGGCGATAGCCGCGCCAGGCCGCAGACGCCATGCCCGCTGGTGCAGCCGCTGCCGAGCCCGGTGCCGACACCCACCAGCAGCCCCGCCAGCAGCATCAGCGCCACGCCACCGGCGGGAGCGCCGATGACATCGCCTGGGCCGTCGGCCACGTTGCCCAGGCCGCCGCCCAGCGCCATCACCAGCAGCGGGCCACTGATCAGGCCGAGCAGGAAGGTCAGCCGCCAGATACTGTCGCCCCTGGGTCGCGCCCAGATCAGGCTCGACAGGATGCCGCTGATACCCGCGATGCGCCCCATTGCGGCCATCAACCACACCGCCGAGAGGCCGATCAACACGCCTCCCCCCAGCCCCTGCAGGCTCGCTATCGGATCCATTGTCATCTCCTGTAAAGGTTGTTGCGTCAGCGCTCGGTGAGCTATGACGTCTCGTTGGCCGCCGGCTGCCGCGACACCGAGACCGCGTCGCCGTGCAGCGCCCGCCAGGCATCGAAGGTGCTGAGAAAGACCTCGCCGCTCAGCTCGCGGCAGAAGGCGGTGTGCTTGAGGCGATCCATCACTGGCCCCTTGACTTCGGCCAGGTGCAGGCTCACGCCGGCATCCTGCAGCCGGGCATTGATCGCTTCGAGACTCTCCAGCGCCGAGGCATCGATCCCGTTGACCGCCTGGCAGGCCAGCACCAGGTGCTCGAGCTCGGGCTGCCGCACGGCGAGGGCCATCACGGTGTCCTCCAGATAGCGCGCGTTGGCGAAGTAGAGGCTCTCGTCGACGCGCAGGATGGCCAGTCGCTCGTCGGTCTCTACCTGATGGCGCTGCACGTTGCGAAAGTGCTCGGTGCCCGGCATGCGACCGACCACGGCGCTGTGGGGTCGGCTGGTACGGTAGAGATGCAGCACCAGCGACAGCCCCACCCCGGCCAGGATGCCGCTCTCGATGCCGTGGCCCAGGGTCACGACGATGGTTGCCAGCATCGCCGTAGCATCGCTGCGCGAGTAGTCCCAGGTGCGCTTGATGGCCGGCACATCGACCAGTGTCAGCACCGCCACGATAATGGTGGCCGCCAGGGTGGCGATGGGCAGATAGGCGATCAGCGGGGTCAGCAGCAGCGCCGCCATGGCAATGCCCAGCGCGGTGAAGGCGCCGGCTGCCGGGGTCTCGGCGCCGGCGTCGAAGTTGACCACCGAGCGTGCGAAGCCGCCGGTGACCGGCATGCCTCCCGTGAACGATGCCGCGATATTGGCGCTGCCCAGCCCCACCAGCTCCTGGTCGGGGTCGATGCGCTGGCGGCGCTTGGCAGCCAGGGTCTGGCCCACCGACACCGACTCGACGAAGCCGACGATGCTGATCAGCAGCGCGGCCACCCATAGCTGGCTCCACAGGCCGCTGTCGAAGCCCGGCAGCGTCAGCGGCGGCAGGCCCGCCGGCACGGCGCCGACCACCGCCACGCCGCGCTGGTCGAGCCCCCATCCCCAGGTGACCAGGGAGGTCAGCGCCACGGCCACAATCGGTGCCGCCTTGGTCAGCATCTCCGCCGGCCGCGCCGCCATCCCGAGCGCCACCAGGGCCGGCTTGAGCCAGCGCCGCGCCGCGCAGAGAAACATCAACACCGCGGCGCCGATCAGTAGGGTCGGCAGGTGCATCGCCCCCAGGTGACCGGCCAGGCCGATCAGCACCTCCAGCAGATGCTGGCCGCCGCCGTCCACCCCGAGCAGATGATGCAGCTGTCCAGCGGCGATCATCAGTCCGGTGGCGGTGATAAAGCCCGAGATCACCGGATGGCTGAGGAAGTTGGCCAAAAAGCCCAACCGCGCCACCCCCATCAGGGTCAGGATCACCCCCGACATCAGCGCCAGCACCAGCGCCGCACCGAGATACTCCGGCGCCCCCTGGGGAGCGACCTGGCTCACCGCCGCCGCGGTCATCAGCGAGACCACCGCCACCGGCCCCACCGCCAGGGTGCGGCTGGTACCAAACAGCGCATAGGCCAGCAACGGCGCGATGCTGGCATAGAGCCCCACCTCCGGTGGCAGCCCGGCCAGCATGGCGTAAGCCAGCGACTGCGGGATCAGCATGATGGTGACGATCAGCGCCGCCAGCAGGTCACTGGCCAGCGTCGCGCGGCCATAAACGGGCAGCCACTGCAGGATCGGCAGGTAGCGCTTGGGGTTCACGGGGGAGGCCTCAGAACGCGTTGATCGGCACCTTGAGGTAGACCTGGCCGTTGTCCTCGGCCGGCGGCATCTCCCCGGCGCGCATATTGACCTGCACCGACGGGATGATCAGCTTGGGCATGCCGAGGGTGGCGTCGCGCGCGGTGCGCATCTTGACGAATGCCTCCTCGCTGATGCCCTCGTGGACGTGCACGTTATTCGCGCGCTGCTCGGCGACGCTGGTTTGGTGCTGGTACTCCTCGCGATCCGGTGCCTTGTAGTCGTGGCACAGGAACAACCGCGTAGCGTCCGGCAAGGCCAGTACCTTATGGATGGAGCGATACAGGGTGCGCGCATCGCCGCCGGGAAAGTCGCAGCGGGCGGTGCCGTAGTCGGGCATGAACAGGGTATCGCCGACGAAGGCGGCGTCGCCGATCACATAGGTCAGGCAGGCCGGTGTGTGGCCCGGTGTATGCAGCACCCGCCCTTCCAGTTGGCCGATGGCGAAGGTATCACCCTCCTCGAACAGGCGGTCGAACTGGCTGCCGTCGCGGGCAAACTCGCTGCCGGCATTGAACGCCTTGCCGAACACGTCCTGCACCACGGTGATCCTGGCACCGATGCCGGTCTTGCCGCCGAGCTTCTCATGCAGGTAGGGAGCAGCGGAGAGGTGGTCGGCATGCACGTGGGTCTCGAGGATCCACTCCACCGTCAGGCTGTTGTCACGCACGAAGGCGATGATCGCGTCGGCGGAGCGCACGTCGGTGCGCCCGGCGGCGTAATCGAAGTCGAGCACCGAGTCGAGGATCGCGCAGGCACGGCTCGCGGGATCCTGCACCACATAGCTGAAGGTGTTGGTGGGCTCGTCGAAGAAGTGGGTCACGAGTGGCCGGGGCGCGTTGGTACTGGACATGGGAAGCGGCCTCCATCGCAGTCGGGCTGTCAAATATGACGCTAGTATAGCGCAATAATAGTTATAACGTTAGATCGTTTTTTAATAAAAGAAAGGTGCTTCATGCAGCCGATAGCCAGGCGCCCGTGACCTGAGAGGGGCACGGGCGCCTGGCGACATGGCGGGGAAAAGTCATGCGGCCTTACTTGTCGACCTTGCAGGTATTGATGCCGAGCAGGCTGTAGGCCGGGCAGACGTTGAACAGCCCAGTGGCCAGCGGCAGCACGCCGACCCAGCCCCAGGCGCCGATGGTGCCGGTCAGGGCCATCAGGATCAGCACGGCTCCCACGCCGATACGAGCCCACTTGTCGGCACCGCCCACGTTGCTTTTCATGTTCATGTTGACTCTCCTCAAGCGCCGATCGGATTAGAAGCTGAAGACCGGAATAGCCGGGTCGCGCATCATCTCGGCCATGGCGCCCGGGGTGGCCACCCCTACCCCGTCGCGCAGGTCCTCCTCGCCGTAATCGCTGTTGGGCAGGTAGATGGCGCAGACATCCACCTCGGCGCCCTCGCCCATCATCATCTGCATCAGGCCCTCGGGCTTGATGCCGCGCGGCCCTAGCTCGGTCTCGCTCTGGTAACCGTCGATGGCCAGCTCGCCGGCGGCATCACACAGCAGAATGTGTGGGGTGGTGCCCTGCTCGCGCATGGCATTGGCCAGGATCATCGCCATTCCCTGAGTCTGCAGAGAGTCGCTGGTCAGGATCACCAGGGCGCGTTCGGCATAGGCGTCATCGCCGCTGGCATGCTCCTCGGCCATGGCCAGCGATGGCAAGCAGAGTGCGCTCGCCGCAAGGGCCGAGGCCATACATACTGTTTTACTCACTTTCATAACCTTTTCCTCTAACCTAATAACTTTAAATTGAATCGTCAGCTTAGCGAAGAGGAGGCGTCAAGACATGAGGTAAAACGCCGCCGCTTGATCTGGATCAAGCGGCGGCGTCAGGAAACGGGCGTAGGGGCGTCAAGGCGACGCGGGTCGGGCGGGAGATGGACACAGGCTGACGCCGGGCCTTCGCCTACACCTTGCCCTGGTTGTCGAGCTCCACCGCGGCGTGCATGCGCTCGAGCAGGTCGGGGATCGCCGCCTGGACGCGGTTCCAGCTGGGGATGAAGGGCTTGTCGCGGGGGTTGTCGAGAAACGCCGCACCGGCCTCCATGATATTGCTGGCAAACAGCTCCACCGCCTGCTCCTCGCTGTGTCGATCGAGCTTCAAGCCATTCATCATGGCGTCGTTGTCGTAGGCCTCGATCAGGTCGAGGGCGATGCGGTAGTAGGTGGCCTTGATGGTGCGGAAGCTCTCGGCGTTGATCTGCACGCCGAGGGTGGCGAGCTTGCGATACAGCGCCTTGGCGATATCCAGGCTCATGCGGTTGAGCCCGCCGGAGGGGTCGTCCTGGGAGACCGGCTGATGCTTGTGGTCGTAGATATCGGCGATATCCACCTGGCACAGCCGCTTGGTGGAGTAGTTGCGGTGCACCTCGGAGAGTACGCCGATCTCCAGGCCCCAGTCGCTGGGGATGCGGATACCGTCGAGCACGTCGGCGCGCATCGAGAACTCGCCGGAGAGCGGATAGCGGTAGCTGTCCAGATAGTCGAGATACGGCAGCGGGCCGTAGATCTTCTTCAGCGCGCGGATCAGCGGCGTGACCATCAGCCGCGCCACGCGGCCGTTGAGCTTGCCGTCGGCGATGCGCGAGTAGTAGCCCTTGCAGAACTCGTAGTTGAACTGGGGGTGGGCCACCGGGTAGATCAGCCGCGCCAGCAGGCTGCGGTCGTAGGTAACGATATCGCAGTCGTGCAGCGCCACCGCCTCGGCGCGCCGCGAGGCCTGGATATAGCCGGCGCAGAACCACACGTTGCGCCCCTTGCCCGGCTCCTGGGGCGAGATATTCTCGGCGGCGAGCTCTTCGTCGAGAGCCTTGAGCCGCGGGCCGTCGTTCCACAGGATGCGATGATGCTGCGGCAGCCGCGAGAAGAACTCACGTGCGTGCAGAAATTGCTCACGGTCGGCGCGATCCAGGCCGATGACGATCTCGGAGAGGTACGGCACCTTGGCCAGTTCGTCGACGATATGCGACAGCGCCGGGCCCTCCAGTTCGGAGTAGAGCGAGGGCAGGATCAGGCCCATCGGCCGGCGCATCGAAAAGCGCACCAGGTCGGCCTCCAGTGCTTCTACCGGCCGCTGGGTCAGGTTGTGGAAGTTGGTGATGATACCGTTCTGATAGAAATCACTCATGCTCGCGCTCCTTGCCGTTCACGCCGTCACGGACGGCCTCGGGAATCTCGTCGCCCCACCAGTGTTCGAGCCCTTCTACCCACCCCCGCGGCCCATCCAGCGTGGCGCAGTAAAGCATCGGGTTGTCGACCTCGACGCGCTGGCCATGGTGGCCGGGAATCAGCACGGCCCGATCAACGGCGTCGAGCATGGGCACGTCATTGGGCCCGTCGCCCAGGCCCAAGGTAAGCGGTTGGCTGCCGCGCAGCGCCGCGAAACGCTCGATCAGCCAGGCCACCGAGGCGCCCTTGTGCACCTCGCCCATCACATGCCAGAAACGTCCGCCGCGCGTCAGACGCAGGCCATCGTCGGCCAGCGCCCGGCGAAAGCGTTCCAGGGCCGCGTCGTCGTCCTCCCAGATCAGCGGCTCGCTGCCCTCGCGCACCCGCGCCTGGCGGGCAGCAGGTTCGGGCAGGCCGGTGTAGGCCACGATCTTTTCAAGCGACATATCGCTCATCCCCACGAAGCGCACCCCCAGGCGCTTGCGAATCACGTCCAACCGGGTGCGGATAAAGCCGATATCCAGCCCCGGGGTCTTGATCACCAGGCCATGGGGGTCGGCGGGATCGCGATCCAGCCGCGCGTGCTGCCAGGAGGGTGGCAGCCCGATCACCGCGCCGTTCTCGGCGATGAACGGGCTCTTGGCCAGGCCCAGCTCGAGGCGCAGCGAAAGCAGCTCGGCGCGGGTCTTGCTGGTCACCGGGATCACCGCAATGCCCGCCGCGGCAAGGCGCGACAGCCACGCCTTGGCCGGCGACCAGTCGTAGCTGTCGTGATCGAGCAGCGAGCCGTCGAGATCGGTGAAGACCAGGCGCGGCGGCGACACTTGGGCGTGATTCATACGGCACCTGCTAGCGGGCAAGGGGGTGCGCGCAGTTGCGCGTTATTGGTGACACTAGCACGTGGCGTGCCAGTTCGCTGCGATCCCCCGGGGGCGCTGGCGCGGCGAGCGCCCGTGAGGCTGAAAAGGCACGCCCAGCCACTGCCATGCACCATTCCAGGCCATGAAAAAACACCATTTTGGTGCAATAAACAATCGCTCTGACGTTCAGGCGTGCGCTTCTCAAAGCGTTGAAAACTTGCCCCGACAGCAGTCGCCATGGGTAGCATGTCCAGCTTGGGTCAGGCGTGCCACTGCCAGATCTGCTGCCAGAGGACGGTTCTACCATGACCACAGGGCTATTTTTCTTTGCCAACTTGCTGTTCTGCCTCGCCTACCTGGTGCGCGACATGGCTTACCTGCGCGCCATCACCATCCTCGCTGCACTGAGTACGCTGCCCTACTTCTATTTTCTCGATACCCCACTCTACTCGGCAATTGGCTGGCAAATCGCCTTTATTGCCATCAATGCTTTCAATCTCACCGTGCTACTGCTGGCGCGGCGACCGGTGGTACTCGATGACGATCAACGCTGGCTACACCGCCACACCTTTCGCATGCTCACGCCCAGAGAAATGCTCAAGGTACTCCGCCCGACACAGCGAGAGCACTGCCCCGCCGATGCCACGCTGATCGAGCAGGATCAACCGCTTGACCGGCTGATCCTGCTGCTCGACGGTGAGGCAGAAGTGCATGCCAACGGCCAGCATCGCGCCACGCTGCGCCCGGGTGACTTCGCCGGTGAGATGAGTTTCATCACCGGCAAGCCAGCCAGCGCCACGGTGGTAACCAGAGGCGCCGTCGACTATCTGAGCTGGCGACGCCGCGACCTCGAAGCGCTTTACCAGCGCGACCCGCGGCTAAAGGATGCCATGCAAGGGGTGATCGGTGCCGATATGGCCAGAAAGCTTACTCGCTGAGCACCCACAGGGCTTGCATGCACCGTTCAGACATGTTGATGTAATGGAATGCTAAATAATGAAAATAAATGTACTTGGCGCCAGCGGCGGGCTCGGGGCGGCATGTGACACCACGGCGATTCGCCTGGGCCACGCTACCCTGCTGGATGCTGGTACCGGACTGACCCGCCTGTCCGTCGACGACATCTTTGCCATCGAGCGCGTGTTCATCAGCCATGCGCACCTGGACCACGTCGCCGGTTTGCCGCTGCTGGTCGATGCCCTGTTCGAACGACTGAGCAACAGCGACAGCACCTTGAGCGTCTATGCGCTGCCAGAGGTCATCAAAACGCTGCAGCGGCACCTGTTCAATCAGCAGCTATGGCCGGACTTCGGCGCCCTGCCTAGCGTGCAGCGTCCGGTGATGCACTTCGTGCCGCTAGCACCTGGACAGGCTGTGAGGTTCGATGACGGCGAACCACTGGCGGTCACTGCCTTCCCGGTCTCCCACCGGGTAGCGGCATGCGGGTTTCGGGTCGAGTCAGCCGACATGCGGTTCGTTTTCAGCGGCGATACCACCCTCGACCCCTCCCTGGTCGAGAGTTTCGAGGCCTGCGGCGCCATCGACATACTGATGCAGGAGTGTGCTTTTCCCGACCGCCATCGGGCACTGGCAAAGCAAGCCGGTCATATGACGCCGGAGCTGGTTTCACAGCTGTTGGCCGCGCTGAGCCAGCGCCCTGCACAGCTCTGGATCAGCCATCTAAAGCCAATTTACCGTCGAGAGGTCATGGCGGAGCTCGAATCGGCACTGCGCGGCTACCACTGGCAGTGTCTGTGAATTCACACCAGAACAACGAAGCCGTTTGCCATGCCATACCCCGCTTGCTCAAGCCGTCAGCCCATGCGCTCGCTGCGCCTGGCGTTCACTACCCTCCTGCTGGCACTCATCTCGCAAGGAACACTAGCCCTCGATGGGCCGCTGGCAGATGCCCGCCAGCAACTCGAAGCCGATGCTCCCGAGGCGGCCTACCGGCAGCTTCGCTCCCTCGACCACCAGCACGCCGGCACGCCCGAGTTCGACTACTGGCTGGGCGTGGCCGCGCTGCGTGCCGGCCATCCTAGCGAGGCGTTGCTGGCCCTCGAGCGCGTGGTGCTCGCCGAACCGCGGCATGCTGCCGCACGCATGGAGCGGGTCGCTGCCTACCTGCGTCTCGGCCAGGTCGACGCCGCCGCGAGCGAACTGGAGCTCCTCGAGACGCTCGATCCACCCGCTCGGGCCCGCCAGGCCATGCAGCGCTACGAGCAGGCCATCGACGAGCAGCGCCAGCGCGACTCGCCGCCCCGACACCAGGCTCGGCTGATGCTCGAAACCGGCTACGACAGCAACGCCCAGCGCTTCCCGAGCCGCTTTCTGATCGACCCCAACCAGCTGATTCCCGAGGCCCTTCGCCCCCTTGTCGAAGAGGCCGACAGCATCGAACTGTCACGCCAGGCCAGCCACTTCCAGCGCCTCGCCGGCCAATATCGAGGGCACCTTCCCCTCGACGACGACCAGCGACTGCTGTTCGAGGCCGGCGTTCAGAGTCGCTACTATCAGCGCGAAGAGGCTCAGGCCTATAACCTCTCGGTGCTGCAGGGCCGCCTGGGGTGGCAGTATGATCTCGACGCCGAGCGTCAGGTATCGCTCTCCCTCGATGCCCTGAGGGCCTGGCAGGACACCGATTTTTCCCGGCTGATGCGCCGCTGGGGCGTAGTCGGCGAATACCAGCACCCCATTGGCCAGGACAGTCGGCTACGCTGGCACGGCCACGGATACGACAACCGTTTCGACCAGCGCTCCCTGAACGACCACCGGACTGCCGGCGTCGGCGTAGACCTGCGCGTGCCCCGGGAGGGTTGGGCGCTGCGCCTGCGCGGGCTCACCGAACGTGAGTGGGCCAGCTCGCACGGCACCGGCCACCAACGTGAAGGCGGCGATCTCGACCACTATCTGCTCGGCGTCGGCATCGAGATCCCCGTTGGCCATCGCCAGCAGTGGCGCCTCGACCTCGACCACCGCTGGCGCCACTACCGGGACGAGGGCTTCGCCATCTACAACGATTTCACGCCAGATGAGCGCCGCGACCGCAGCTGGGAGGCCAGCGTCGCCTGGTACATCCAACTGGATCGCGACTGGCTGCTGCACGCTGCCGCAGACTATGAGCGGCGTTACTCGAGCATCGATTTCTTCGACAGCCACCGCGTTCAGGCACGCCTGGGCCTCAGCTACCTGTTCTGACTCCGCGGCCAGCCGATCTTCATCAAGGTGACATTTCATGTATAACCTACCTCGTCATCGCCTAACCGCCCCTCGCCTGGGCAGCGCGCTATTCATCGGCCTGGTCAGTATGCCGGCCCTGTCCGACAGCCCCGCCGGCCAGCTGATGTTCGTTCACGGCGAGGCGCAGATCACCCGCGGCAGCGACGAGCGAGTCGCCAGCCGCGGTGACGCCGTCTATCCCGGCGACAGCATCGAGACCGGCCCCGCCGGCAGCGTGCAGATTCGCTATGAAGACGGCGGCACCCAGGCCATCAAGCCGGATAGTCACTTCACCCTCGAACGCTATACGGCAGATGACGCAGCACCGCAGGGCGCCGAGCAGCGTACCGAGCTGGTTCGCGGCGCCATGCGAGCCATCACCGGCAGCATTGCCGAACTGGCGCCGGAGAACGTCAACCATGACACCCCGGTCGCGACCCTGGGCATCCGTGGCACCAGTCTCGCCGCCCTGCATGTTCCCGAGCAGGGCTATGCGCCGCTGCCCGACGCCGAGCCCGGCACCTATCTTCGCGTCGAGCGTGGACTGGTGGCGATCATCACCGAAGGCGGCACCCGGCTTGCCCACCCCGGCGATGTGTTCTTCGCCGCCGACCCGCAGCAGCCGCCCCAGCTGCGGCCCGATGCCGGCGCCCTGTTCGACCAGCTCGGCCAAGTTGCACCAAGCGGCGCCACAGGAGCTGATCGAGGAGAGAGTGGTTCCTGGCTGGATACGACGACCGTCGGCTGGCTCGATGAGCAGAGAACGCAGAGCGCTGACCTTTATCGACAGCTCGATGCCGTGCAAACCGAACCCGAGCCTGGGCCCGAGCCCGAACCCGACTGGATCGACTACGATCCGCGCGATAGCGAGGTCCTGCTGAGCGCCAGCGATGGCGCCGGGCAATTCGGTGAGCTTTACGAGCAGAATGTCGTCCCCGAGGGGCTGGGCAGCTACGCGCTGGACGAAGGTGAGATCACCTGGGGCTACTGGGCGGCCGGCACCAGCCTACCCGACGACGATGAATCGCTGGCAGAATCACTGGCCTTTATCAGCGCCGCCCCGGACATGGCGATCAGCGATACCCTTCCGGACAGCGCCCTAGAAGCACTGCAACAGTTGCCAGAGGGAGTCTTCATCTTCGACTGGCAGGACGGCACGGCCCTGGTCGATCTCGCCGGCGAGCAAGACCCCATCCCTATCGAAGAGGGCGAGATATGGATGAGTCAATTTAGGGAGCTCGAACTATTTCTGAGCTTCGCAGAGGACATGGGAGAGCTGCGAGGCAGCGCCGACTTACCCGAGGACTTTAGCCTCGAGGGTGTGCAGCTGGAGATTTTCGGGGACAGCCTCTTCGACGGCGCCAGTCTCACCGGTCGCTATGCGGGCGAAGACGCCGAGGCCATCATGGCCATTATCGAGGCCTGGAACGACGACGCCATCTTCAGCGGCGGCGGTGTCTTCGAGCGTGATAACTGAGTTGTTCGTCCTCTGGGGAGGCGACAGGGCCCAGCGGCTCGTAGATGCATAGCGGCTGCTCGCGGCCCTTGACCCGGACCCGGTCCAGCCGCCGAAACGCCCATTTGGGCGCCCTGGCCACCACCGACTCGCTGACGATCAGATCGACGCCGTACTCCTTGGTCAGCCCTTCGAGGCGCGAGCCAAGATTGACGTTGTCGCCCATCACCGTATACGCCATGCGAAAGCGCGAGCCCATGTTGCCGACGCTCATTTCGCCGCTGTTGAGGCCGATACCCATCGACAGCGGCGGCTTGCCCTCGGCGCGCAGCTCGCGGTTGACCTCCTCCAGCGCCTCGCGCATCGCCCAGGCCCCGTGCAGGGCGTTGTCGGCGTGGTCAGGATCATGCAGCGGCGCGCCCCAGAAGGCCATCACCGCATCGCCCATGTACTTGTCGATGGTGCCACCGTGACGATGAATGGCGGCGGTCAGCGGCGTCAGCAGGCGGTTCATCACCGCGGTCAGTTCGCGCGGCGGCAGCGACTCGGAAAACGCCGTGAAGTCACGCATGTCCGAGAACAGCACGGTCAGCTCGCGCACCTCGCCTGCGAGTCCAAAGTCCTCGTCGCTGTGCACCATGTCGTCGACCAGCGCTGGCGGTACATACTGACCAAAGCGCGCCGCCACCCACTGCTTGTGCCGATGACTGCGCAGCAGGTTGCCGCTCAGGTGCCAGACGAGTTGCAGGACCATCAACACCAGCAGCGAGGCTATCGGCAGGACCAGCCCCTGCTGCCATGCCCACCAGTTGCCGGCCAGCGTCAGGGCGACCAGACCCAGGCTAAGCGCCATCAGCCAGGGCGCACCGAGCAGCGGATAGAGCACCACCATCAGCGCTCCCATACCCACCAGCGTAACCAGCTCGGCACCCGCCACCCAGGGCGGCTCGGCCCGAAACGACTGATGCAGCATGCCAGCGAGCAGGTTGAGGTGAATCTCCGGGCCTGGAAATACTGGGCCCATCGGCGTGGCACGCAGGTCCATCAGTCCTGGCGCCGACGCGCCGAGGATCAGGCTCGCCCCGGCCAGCTCGCCAGGTTCGACTTCACCCTCGAGCACGTCGACGGCAGACACGTAGTCGAAGTGGCCGCGCCGACCGTACCAGGGCACGAGCGCCGCACCCTGACCATCCACAGGAATCTCGAAACCGCCCACGTCGAGGGCTTCGAGCTGTGCCTGACCAGCGCCCTCGGCGACGACCGGCACCACGTCTGGATCGCCCAGCAGGCTCAGCAGCATCGCCAGCGGCAGCGCCGGATACACCTCACCCTGCCAGCGCTGCAGCATCGGCATGCGGCGATAGACGCCATCCTCGTCGACGCGCGGATTATCGAAGAAACCACCGCTCAGGGCCGCCTCCTGCAAGACCGCCACGTTGCCGGTGTAGCGGCTCGGCTCTGGAAGCGTTAGGTGATGGCCGTTGGTGAGCCTCGCCGGCCCGGGCAACATCCCGGTTGACGCCAGCGCAGTGGCCGGCATATCCGCCTGGAAATAGTGGCCGAGCACCACCGGGTAGCCTTGGATGGCCGCGGCTAATTGCTGATCACCATCCTCGGGTGGTGGTGCGGCCTCAAGCGCCGGGTACTGCTCGCGTAGTTGCTCCCAGGAGGCCTCCCACAGCGAGGCTTCAGGCTCGGCGAAGACCACGTCGATGCCCAGCAGCGCCGCGTCATGCTCGTCGAACAGCGCCTCGACCAGTTCCGCCAGTAGAGCTCTGGGCCACGGCCACTGGCCCAGCGCCTGGAGGCTGCGCTCGTCGATATCGATGATCTTCAGGTTGGCGTCGCGGGTGCCGATCGGATCGAGGCGCACCCGCTGGTCGTAGGCCTGCCACTCGACGCGTTCGAGCAACGCTACCGGCAACACCTCCAGCGCCGCGGCCACCACCAGCGCGACGAGCGCTACACCGCCCAGGCGCTGCCAACGGCGATCCATGGCTCCCTGCCTGCGCTTACCTGCCACACTGCCCCCTGGATCCCGATGTGCATTGGAAGATAGTTGCCTTCACCTCAGCCTACCGCGGGGGTCGACAAACCAAAAGCGCCCCGCCAGAGCGGAGCGCTTCTCGATGCTGTCGGTACTCAGCAACGTCGGTCAGTCGCGATACACCGGCAGGCGCGCGCAGACGGCTTCTACCTTGGCCTTGACCTCGGCCTCGATGCCATCGGTGCTCTCGCCCTTTGCCATCACGTCGAGGATGTCGCAGATCCAGCCGGCCAGGTCGCTGCACTCGGCCTCGCCAAAGCCGCGGGTGGTCACCGCCGGGGTGCCGATGCGCAGGCCCGAGGTCACGAACGGGCTCTGCGGGTCGCCGGGCACGGCGTTCTTGTTGACGGTGATATGCGCACGGCCCAGGGCGGCGTCGGCGTCCTTGCCGGTCAGGCCCTGCTTGACCAGCGACAGCAGGAAGAGGTGATCCTCGGTACCGCCGGAGACCACGTCGAAGCCGCGCTCGATGAATACGCCGGCCATCGCCTGGGCGTTCTTGACCACCTGCTGCTGGTAGGTCTTGAAGCCCGGCTCCATGGCCTCCTTGAAGCAGATCGCCTTGGCGGCGATGACGTGCTCCAGCGGGCCGCCCTGGCCACCCGGGAAGACCGCTGACTGCAGCTTCTTCTCGATCTCGGCGTTGCCCTCGCTGGAGAGGATCAGGCCGCCGCGCGGGCCGCGCAGGGTCTTGTGGGTGGTGGTGGTGACCACGTGGGCATGGGGCAGCGGCGTGGGGTAGACGCCGGCGGCGACCAGGCCGGCGACGTGGGCCATGTCGACCAGCAGATAGGCGCCCACCTCGTCGGCGATCTCGCGGAACTTGGCCCAGTCGATGATCTGCGAGTAGGCGGAGAAGCCGGCGATGATCATCTTCGGCTGGTGTTCGCGGGCAAGCTTGGCCACCTCGGCATAGTCGATCAGGCCGTCTTCACCGAGGCCGTACTGCACGGCGTTATAGTGCTTGCCGGAGAAGTTGGGCTTGGCGCCGTGGGTCAGGTGGCCGCCGGCGTCGAGGCTCATGCCGAGGATGGTGTCGCCGGGCTTGACCAGCGCTTGGAAGACCGCGCCGTTGGCCTGGGAACCGGAGTGCGGCTGGACATTGGCGTAGCTGGCCCCGAACAGCTGCTTGGCATAGTCAATCGCCAGCTGCTCGACGATGTCGACGTACTCACAGCCGCCATAGTAGCGCTTGCCGGGATAGCCTTCCGCATACTTGTTGGTCAGCTGGCTGCCCTGAGCTTCCATCACCCGGGGGCTGGCGTAGTTCTCGGAGGCGATCAGCTCGATGTGCGCTTCCTGACGTGCGACTTCTTTTTGCATCGCATCGAGCAGGGCGTCATCGAAACCGGCAATGGTCATATCACGGCTGAACATCGTCGTGGGTCCTCAATCGGGGGCGAACGATAGGAGAAATCGAAGGGCACCATGATACCCCAGCCCATGCCCCCTTTCACATGAAAGGGGGTCATGGGCGCCCGAGTATTTCTCACCTTCGCTTTAGCCAGGCTAAACCCGCGCCAGCGGTCATGCTTCTCCGAGCAGCCCCAGACTCTGCATCGGCGTCTGGCGACGCACGTTGCGCGACAGCGTGTGGCCGATCACGCCGATCAGCAGCGCACCGCCCAGCGGCAGGGTCAGCCACAGGCCCCAGTGGATCCTCGGCGCCAGGTCGAACCAGGCGAGATAGACCCCGGCTGCGGCGAGCTCGGCGAGCAGCGCCCCCATCAGGCCGCTGGCAAAGCCTAGGATGGCGAACTCGGCCCCCTGGACCCGCGAGATCAGGCGGTCGCCGGCGCCGAACACCCGCAGCAGACCGCTTTCGTGTGCCCGCGTCGGGCGACTGGCGGTGAGGGCGGCATATAGCACGCTGATACCGGCCAGCAGCACGAAGCCGAGCACGAACTCCACCGCGCGGGTCACCTGGGTCAGCAGCTCACGCACCTGACCGAGGATCGCCTCGACGTTGAGCAACGACACCCCGGGGAACTCGCGCACCAGGGCGCGGCTGATGTCGTCGCGCTCGCGGTCGAGATGGAAGGCGGTGATGTAGCTATGGCCGTAGCGCTCCAGCACCTCGGGCGGGAAGATCACGAAGAAGTTGGGCCGGAAGCTGTCCCAGTCGAGATTACGCAGGCTGGTGAGCTCGCCGACGATCTCGTCGCCACCGATGCTGAAGGTCATGGTGTCGCCAAGCGCGAGGCCGAGCCGCTCGGCGAGGCCGTCCTCCACCGAGATCGGCACCCGCCCTTCGCCCACACCGGGGCCGGCGTCGAACCATTCGCCGGCGACCAGCCGGTTGCCGTCGGGCAGCGTCTCGCGCCAGGTGAGGTTGAGCTCGCGACGCAGCGAGCCGTCGCCGCGGGCGTCGGCGGGCACCGCGTCGCGCGGCGTCTGGTCGTTGATCGCCGAAATCCGCCCGCGCACCATCGGGTAGAGGGTAGTGCGCTCATCGACGGCATCGTCGAGGGTGTCGATGAAGGCGTCACGCTCGCCGGGCTGGATATTGATGGCGAAGTAGTTGGGGGTGTCCTCGGGCAGTTGATCCTGCCAGGTGCTCAGCAGATCGCCGCGCACCAGGGCGATCATCGCCATGGCGGCGAAGGTCACCGAGAAGGCCAGCAGCTGGCCGAGGCTGGCGCTGCGCCGCCGCGCCAGCTGCTGGGCACCGAGGCGCAGCGCCTGGCGTTTGACGCCCCCCTGGGGCAGGCGCGTGGCCAGCCGCAGCACGCCACCCAGCAGCAGCGCTCCCAGCCCCCACAGCACCACCAGCATCACCAGGCCACCGGCCAGCAGGCCGAAGGCGAGCTGCGGATCACCGGAGTAGAGCCACAGCAGGCCACCGAACACCAGGCTGGCCACCGCCACCACCAGCCACGCCGAGGCCGGAAGCGGGTCGAGCTCGCGGCGCAGCACCTTGAGCGCGCTGACGCGCTTGAGGCGCAGCAGCGTGGGGCCGGCGAAACCGGCCAGCACCGCCAGCGCGGTCAACACGCCTAGCAGCAGCGGCAGCGGCCCCGGCGGCGGCAGCTCGATGGGCAGAAAAGCCGTCAGCAACCACAGCAGCCCGGCCTGGCCGGCCAGCCCCAGCAAGGCACCGACCGCCGATGCCGCCAGCGCCAGCCACAGCAGCTGCAGGGCGAATAGCCGCGTCAGCTGGCGCTGGGTGGCGCCGAAGCAGCGCAGCAGCGCGGCGGTATCCAGGTGGCGTTCGACGTAGCGGCGCGTGGCCATGGCCACTGCCACCCCGGCCAACAGCACCGCGGCCAGCCCGGCCAGGCTCAGGTACTGCTCGGCGCGGGCCAGCGCATTGCCGAGCTGGGGGCGGTCGCGACGCACATCGCGAATCTCCACGCCCTCGGCGGTCAATTCGCGCAGCTGCGGCGTCACCGCGTCGATCGCCGCCGGTGAGCCGCGCGCGAGCAGCGAGAACTCGATCCGCGAGCCGGGCTGCACCAGGCCGCTGGCCTCGGCGTCCGCCTGATGCATCATCAGGCGTGGGTTGAAGTTGGCAAAGCCCCCGGACTGGTCGGGCTCGCGCTCGACCAGTCCGCTCACCTGCAGCTCGACGTCGCCAACGCGCACGCTGTCGCCCGGCGCCACGTCCAGCAGCTGTGCCAGCCGTGGCGCCAGCCAGGCTTCACCGGGAGACGGCCCATGCGCCACCTGCTCGACACCCTCGCCGGCGTCGAGATGCACCTCGCCATACAGCGGGTAGCGATCATCGACCACCTTGAGGCTGGCGGGCTGGAAGGCATCGTCGACGCTGACCATGGAGACCATGCCGATCTGCTCGCTGACCGTCAGGTCGTTCTCTTCCAGCAGCTGGCGCAGGGCGTCATCGAAGGGCCGCCCCTGCTCCAGTGCCAGGTCGCCACCCAGCAGTTGACCGGCCTGACGCTCCAGGCCACGCTCGAGGCGGTCGAGGAAGAAACCAATCATGGTCGACGCCGCCACCGCCAGCGCCAGCGCCACGAACAGTGCGCGCACGTCGGCGGCACGCAGGTCACGCCGCATGCCGCGCAGCGACCAGCGCAACGCGCTCATGTTGCCGGGCTGGGGCGTATCCAAAGTAGAACGTTCGGCGACGCTACTCATGCCTCGACCTCGTCCAGCACCAGCGGCTCGAGCCGCCCGTCGTCGAGGCGCAGGCAGCGGTCGCAGCGGCGTGCCAGGGCGTGGTCGTGGGTGACCAGCACCAGGGTAGTGCCGGCCTCGCGGTTGAGCGCGAACAGCAGATCGATGATGCGCTTGCCGGTGCCCGGGTCGAGGTTGCCGGTGGGCTCGTCGGCGAATACCAGCTGCGGGTCGGCAACGAAGGCCCGAGCGATGGCCACGCGCTGCTGCTCACCGCCGGACAGCTGCTTGGGCAGGTGGCCGAGACGCTCGCCCAGACCGACCCGGGTCAGCCAGTCGCGGCCGCGCTGCTCGCTGTCAGTCAGCGGCGCCAGCTCCAGCGGCAGCAGCACGTTTTCCAGCGCGGTCAGGGTCGGCAGCAGCTGAAAGTTCTGGAACACGAACCCCACGCGTCCGGCGCGCAGCTGCGCACGACCGTCCTCGTCGAGACGCGCCAGCGGCTCACCAAACATGCTCAGCTCGCCGCGAGTTGGCTGATCGAGGCCAGCCAGCAGCCCCAGCAGGGTCGACTTGCCGGCACCGCTGGCACCGAGAATCGCCAGGCTTTCTCCGGGGAACACATCCAGGTCGAGATCGCTCAGAATGGTCAGCGGCTTGTCGCCGCTGGTGACCTGCTTGCCCAAGCCTCGGGCGTGTAGAATCGCAGTAGCATCCGTCTTCAAGGAGTCTGACATGACAAGCGGTTTCCCTGTGCTGGGGTTTGCTGGTGATCTGAAACACGTTATCGGCCGCACGCTGCTCGCGGGGGCGCTGAGTATTACCGCCATCATCGCATGGCCGACGGCGCATGCCGACACGCCCCCCACCCTGCTGGTGCTGGGCGACAGCCTCAGCGCGGCGTACGGCATCGAGCAGGAAGAAGGCTGGGTGCACCTGCTCAACGAACGACTCGACGGCGAGGTACGCGTCGTCAACGCCAGCATCAGCGGCGAGACCACCGCCGGCGGTGCCGAGCGCCTGCCCGACCTGTTGGGACAGCACGAACCGCAGTTGGTGCTGCTGGAACTGGGCGGCAATGACGGTTTGCGCGGGCTGCCCCCGCGGCAGATGCAGCAGAACCTGGCCGGCATGATCGAGGCCAGCCAGTCTGCCGATGCCGAGGTGCTGCTGCTGGGGATCGATATTCCGCCCAACTACGGCCAGGCCTACCGCGATGCTTTCACCGGTGTCTACCTTAGTCTCGCCGAGGAGTACGACGTCCCCCTGGTGCCCTTCCTGCTAGAGGGCGTGGCGCTGGAAGAGGGCCTGATGCAGTCCGACGGCATCCACCCCACCGCCAGTGCCCAACCGGTGATTCTCGACAACGTCTGGCCGGCGCTGGAACACTGGCTGGAGCAGCATCAGCCCGACGTGCAGTGACGCATCAGCTAACGCCGGCTTCGGCGGGGGCCGGCGTTTTCTGCCACTGCTGCAGGCCAAGCCCGCCAAGAATCAGCACCAGGCCGACCAGAGTCGAGGGCATGATCGGCTCGCCAACGACCAGAAACAGCAGCAGCAGCGAGACCGGCGGCGACAGGAAGATCAGGTTGGCGACCCTGGCCGTGCGCGAGATGCGCTGTACGGCAAACTGCCACAGCACGAATGCCACGCCCATCTCGAACAGCCCGACGTAAACCCCCGCCGACAGGCCCGCCCAACCGTGCCACTGCAGCCCAGGCCCGAGGGTCAGCAGCAGCAGGGTCAGCACCGGCAGACCAACGCTGAAGTTCTGCCACTGGGCGACCAGCGGCGGCCGCCGGTCGCGAGCATTGAACAGCCAGTAGAGCGCCCATAGCAGCGTCGACGCCAGCGCCAGGGCCACCCCGAGCAGATCGGCGAAGGCCACGTTGAGGACCGCGCCCCGCGTGGCGATCACCCATACCCCGGCGTAGGCAATCAACCCGGCCGCCATGTCGATGCGGGTCAATCGCTGGCCGAGGATGGGGACCGCCAGCAGCGCCATGGCCAGCGCCCAGGTGTAGTTGAGCGCCATGGCTTCCTGCCCTGGCAGGCGGTCGTAGGCGGCAAACAGCACCAGATAATAGGCCAGCGGGTTCATCAGCCCGGCCCAGAGCGCGGTGCGCCAGCCGTGGCGCAGCGCATGACCGATCAACCCCTTGCGCGCAACCAGCAGGCCCATCAGCACCCAGGACACCAGCGCTGCGAGCCACAGCAGCTCCAGCGGCGACATATATCCTAGCGCCACCTTGAACGCGGTGGCGACCGTCGACCATAGCGCCACGGCCCCCAGTCCGCACAGCATTGCCTGACGTTCCTGTGTCATTCCCTCTCCTTGGCCGCGGCGGTTCAGCGGTCGATATGGCCCAGATCACGCTGGGGATCGAGGCGGTCGCGTACCAGCCGCTTCAGCGCCTTGCTGTCGGGAAAACCGTCGTCGCGCTTGCGCTCCCAGATCGATTGGTCGTCGTAGAAGATCTCGAAATGACCGCCGTGGCTGGGCACCAGCGCCACCTCGTCGAGGGCTTCGCCGAAGGTGGAGAGCAGCTCCTGTGCCAGCCAGGCGCTGCGCAGCAGCCATTGGCATTGAGTGCAGTAGTGGATACGGATGCGTGACATCGCGGCCGTCCTGTCGCAACAATGAAGCTCTCGATGATAGCAGCCAAGGAGCCCGCATGGCCGCACCCGACATCAGCCAGCGTCGTCTCTACGAATGGCTGACCGGCGACGACGACAGCCGCATGTGCAAGGACATCCCCGAGGAGGCCTGCGATGAGCAGCCGCGAAATTTCTTCCTGCACCTGCTGGCGGCCCTGGGCAACAAGCTGGCCGACGAACTGGCCAGCGCCAGGCTGGTGCTGCCGTGGCTGCTAGGCGTGATCGGTGCCCCGCTGTGGATGGTGGGGCTGCTGGTACCGATACGCGAGTCCGGCTCGCTGCTGCCGCAGCTGTTCGTGGCCGGTTTCATCCGCCTCAAGCCACAGCGCAAGTGGGCCTGGGCCCTGGGCGGCGCGCTGCAGGCGGTCGCCGCACTGCTGCTGGCCCTGCTGGCATTGTTCGGTAGCGGTGGACTGGGCGGCGCGCTGGTACTGCTGGTGCTGGTGGCACTGTCGCTGGCGCGGGGGCTGTCATCGATAGCCACCAAGGACGTGCTCGGCAAGACCATCAGCAAGCAGCGCCGCGGCACCCTGATGGGCTGGAGCGGCAGCGTGGCCGGCGCCGCGACCCTGCTGGCCGGCGGCGTGCTGATGCTGTTCGATGAGCGCCCCGGGGAGCTGGCACTGGCGGTGCTGCTCGGCGTGGCGGCATTGGGCTGGGCGTTGAACGCGCTGTGTGCTGCGCGCATTAGCGAAGTTCCGGGTGCCGTGGAGGGCGGCGAGAACGCCTGGGAGAGCATCAAGCTGGGGCTGCGCCTGATGCGCGACGACCGCGACTTCCTGCACTTCAATCTGGCCCGTGCCCTGCTGCTCGCCAGCGCCCTGGCACTGCCCTATATCGCCCTGCTCGGCCAGCAGCAGAGCGGCGCGGCGCTGGGTGGGCTGGGTGTTTTGATCGTGATTTCGGGGCTTGCCGGGATGCTGGCAAGCCCGCTATGGGGCAAGCGCGCCGATGCGTCGAGC
Organism: Halomonas sp. 1513; assembly: GCA_001971685.1. Classification (NCBI taxonomy): domain Bacteria; kingdom Pseudomonadati; phylum Pseudomonadota; class Gammaproteobacteria; order Oceanospirillales; family Halomonadaceae; genus Halomonas; species Halomonas sp. 1513. The sequence continues at coordinate 1,163,996 of CP019326.1, read as the reverse complement.
CGCCGGGTGATGCGCGACGCCGGCCTGGGGACCACGCTGTGTTGCCTGCTGGTGGCCAGCATCGCCTGGCTGCCCGCCGCCTGGAGCGAAACGGTGTGGCCCTATGCGCTGGGCTACGGGCTGCTGGTGGTGGTGCACGCCGGCGTGCGCCTGGGACGCAAGACCTACCTGGTCGATATGGTCGGGCAAGACAAACGAGCGCTCTACGTGGCGCTGTCGAACACCCTCACCGGTGCGCTGATGCTCGCCGTGGGGGGCATCATCGGCGCCCTGGCGCAGTGGCTGGGGACCACCGCCCTGCTGGCGATACTCGCCGTCACCGCACTGGGCGCCGCCATTTGCGCCCAACGCTTGCCCGAGGTCGAGCAGTGAGTTCCTGGGCCATAAAACGCCAACACGTTGAAATGCCAGCCGCGTCTGGCCATTATGTAGCCAGATGAAGGTTAACGAATTCGGGTACGACAGGAACGCGCGCGCATGAAGAGACCGCCCATGATCAGCCCAGCCCTGCTGGAACGCATCGTCGATGCCTCGGAAGACGGCATCGTGGTCGCCGAACAGGAGGGTGATGAAAACATCCTGATCTATGTCAACCAGGGCTTCGAGCGCCTGACCGGCTACAGTGCCGACGAGATCCTGTACCGCGACTGCCGCTTCCTGCAGAACGACGACCGCGACCAGCCGGGGCTGGATAACATCCGCCAGGCACTGGCCGACGGTCGCCCATGTCGCGAGGTGCTGCGTAACTATCGCAAGGACGGCACGCTGTTCTGGAACGAGCTGTCGATCACGCCGGTCTACGATGATGCCGACCAGTTGACCTACTATATCGGCGTTCAGAAGGACGTCACCGAGCGCGTCGAGGCCCAGCTCGAGGTCGAGCGTCTGCGCGCCGAACAGGGCCGCTGAGGTCCACCTGCCCGGGCCACGAAAAAAACCGCTCTTCCCCCCTTGCCCTGCCCAGCCGTCGAGGCTATAAGGCCATCAGGATGTCAGGTCATCCTGGTGGCAGCTACGCACTGCCGTCGAGCGCTATCTCCCGACAGCATCGTCGAGATAGCCCTATCGATCTTTCGACCGGTCATGGGAGGCATCGCATGCGCCGAGATCATCTCACCAACACCCTCAGCGACGATCAGGACTTCTTCGACGCCGTCAACGACGAGCGCTATCCGCCGGAGCAGGAGGGCCGCACTCGCAACGCATCGCGTGCCGATACGCTACGCGCCCGCCGCCAGGTCGAGAGCCTGCTCGAGGAGCGACGCCTCAAGCGTGCCATCGAGGACGACTGGCGGCTCGACGACGAAGAAGAGTAGCGCCAAGCGAGGCATCATCATGGGCGGCGCCACTGGGTAAACTGGCCATTCGCCGCCCCGGCCACTATCATCGTGGCCACTGAAACCCCGCAACTTAGATGGAATCCCATGGCGCAATACGTCTACACCATGAACCGGGTGGGCAAGGTCGTGCCCCCCAAGAAGCATATTCTCAAGGACATTTCGCTGTCCTTCTTCCCGGGCGCCAAGATCGGCGTGCTGGGCCTCAACGGCGCGGGCAAGTCGACCCTGCTGCGGATCATGGCGGGCGTCGATACCGAGTACGAGGGCGAGGCGCGCCCGATGCCCGGCATCAATGTCGGCTACCTGCCCCAGGAGCCGCAGCTCGACGATGCCAAGAACGTGCGCGAGACCGTCGAGGAGGCGCTGGGTGAGATCAAGGACGCCCAGCAGAAGCTCGACGCCGTCTATGCGGCCTATGCCGAGCCGGACGCCGATTTCGATGCCCTGGCCAGCGAGCAGGCGCGCCTGGAGAACATCATCGAGGCCTCCGACGCCCATAACCTGGACCGCAAGCTCGAGGTCGCCGCCGAGGCGCTGCGCCTGCCGCCCTGGGAGGCCCAGGTCGGCAACCTCTCGGGTGGCGAACGCCGCCGGGTAGCGCTGTGCCGCCTGCTGCTGTCGAGTCCCGACATGCTGCTGCTCGACGAGCCCACCAACCACCTCGACGCCGAGTCGGTGGCCTGGCTGGAGCGGTTCCTGCACGACTACAGCGGCACCGTGGTAGCGATCACCCACGACCGCTACTTCCTCGACAACGTGGCCGGCTGGATTCTCGAGCTGGACCGCGGCCAGGGCATCCCCTTCGAGGGCAACTACTCGCAGTGGCTGGAATCCAAGGAGAAGCGCCTCGAGCAGGAGGCCAAGCAGGAAGCCTCGCGCCAGAAGGCGATCAAGCAGGAGTTGGAGTGGGTGCGCTCCAACGCCAAGGGGCGCCAGGCCAAGAGCAAGGCGCGCCTCAACCGCTTCGAGGAGATGCAGTCCGGCGACTTCCAGAAGCGTAACGAGACCAATGAGATCTACATTCCGCCCGGCCCGCGTCTGGGTGACAAGGTCATCGAGTTTCACGGCGTCAGCAAGCGCTTCGACGACAAGCTGCTCTACCAGGACCTGTCGTTCAGCGTGCCCAAGGGCGCCATCGTCGGCATCGTCGGCGGCAACGGCGCCGGCAAGTCGACCCTGTTCAAGCTGATCACCGGCAAGGAGCAGCCCGATAGCGGCGAGGTGGTCCTCGGTGACACCGTGGACATCGCCTACGTCGAGCAGCTGCGCGACGCCCTGGACGACAAGCAGACGGTGTGGGAAGCGGTGTCCGGCGGCCAGGACATCCTCAACATCAACGGCTATGAGGTCTCGTCGCGCGCCTACGTGGGACGCTTCAACTTCAAGGGCAACGACCAGCAGAAACGACTCAGCGAGCTCTCCGGCGGCGAGCGAGGGCGCCTGCAGCTGGCACAGACCCTCAAGCAGGGGGCCAACGTGCTGCTGCTCGATGAGCCTTCCAACGACCTCGATATCGAGACCCTGCGGGCGCTCGAAGAGGCGCTGCTGGCCTTCCCCGGCTGCGCCATGATCATCTCCCACGACCGCTGGTTCCTCGACCGGGTGGCCACCCACATCCTGGCCTTCGAGGGTGACTCCGAGGTGGTGTTCTTCGAGGGCAACTACCAGGAGTACGAAGAGGATCACCGCCAGCGAGTGGGCAACGACACGCCCAAGCGCATGAAGTACAAGCGCATCGACGCCTGATCGTGTCCTGCTGAAACACACAAGGCCCCGCCGAATGGCGGGGCCTTGTGGTTATCGCCCTCTGGGCGAGCCGGGCATGCCTCGAGGGTCAGCGCCTACCGCGAATCAGCGAGACCACGAATAGCACCAGAAATAGTACGAAAAGAATCTGTGCAATGGTCGATGCAACCCCGGCGATGCCGCTGAAGCCGAGTACGGCGGCGATCACGGCAATGATCAGAAACAGCATGGCGTTGCCAAGCATGGGAACTCCTTTCCTCGGTTATCGATCCTCCGGATCCGAATGGCGACCCGGTACGCTCATCGACCGACATCGTCCTGTCGGCCATCGACTACTAGCCTTGTACGTATTGACCGACGCGTCAAGTCAGCTTGGGTAAGCCGGCGCCTGACACTCGGTTACGAATACAGCGACGGCTCGCCCTCCGGGCGGGTCTTGAAGCGCCGATGCAGCCACAGGTACTGCTCGGGGTGCTTGCGTATCGCCGCCTCGATAAAGGCGTTGATGCGCGCCGCGTCGGCAACCTCATCGCCGCTGGGGAAGTTCTCCAGCGGCGGCAGGTACTCGAGGGTGTAGGTGCGATTGTCCGGGTTGCGGTGGAACATCAGCGGCATTACCGGCGCGCCGGTCATGCGGGCGATCTTGGCGGTGAGCTTGATCGAGGCGGCCTCGACGCCGAAGAACGGCGCGAACACACTGACGTCGCGGCCGAAGTCCTGATCCGGCGAGTACCAGACGTGATGGCCGGCCTTGATCCGTCGTACCACCCCACGCAGGTCATGGCGATCGATGGCGGTGCCAAAGATGCGCTTGCGGGCGCGGGTCATGAAGCGTTCGAACAGCGCGTTATTGTGGGGGCGATAGACCACGTCGGCGGGAAAGAACAGCGAGTGTAGCGCTCCCCCAAGGTCCAGGGTGGAGAAGTGCACGCCGATGATCAGCGCCCCCTTGCCCTCCGCCTGTACTTTGGCCATGTGCTCCTGCCCCTTGAAGGTCACGCGATGGCGCAGGTGCTCCGGGTCACGGCACCAGCCGGTGGCAGTCTCGAGAATGCCGATGCCGTTGGCCAGGAAGGTGTCGCGCACCAGCCGGCGCTGGGCGTCGGCGTCGAGCTCGGGAAAGCACAGCGCGATATTGGTCTCGGTGATACGCCGCCGGCGCTTGGCCAGACGCCAGGCGAGCCAGCCGATAGTGCGCCCGACGGCCAGCTTGAGCCGCCACGGCAGCCAGGCACCAACGCGCATCAGACCGATGGCGAGTGCGGCACCCCAGTAGCGTGGGTGGAGGAACGACGAGGGAGCATCCTTGGACATGGTGGTCTCGCAGCTGAAATCAGCCGCCATGATACCGTCTCGGGACCCTCGGCAGCACCCCGGTGAGCAGGGTATAGCTGATCGTGGCACAGTGGCGCGCCACCTCGTCCACCGACAATAGCGCGCCGTTGCGGGCCCGGCCCCACAGCACCACCTCGCTGCCGATATCGGCGTCGGCAACGTCGGTCACATCCACCGTCAGCATATCCATCGACACCTTGCCAGCGAGGGCGCAGCGCTGGCCATTGACCAGCACGGGGGTACCGTCCTCGGCGTGGCGGTCGTAGCCATCCCCGTAGCCGCAGGCCACCACGGCGATCCGCGAGCGTCGCGGCGACCGCCAGCGACCGCCGTAACCCACCGGCTCGCCCGCCTCCAGCTCGCGCAGGGCAATGATCTCGGAGCGCAGCGTCATCACCGGGGCCAGACGGCGGCTGGCATCGCTGGCCGCCTCGAGCGGGTCGCTGCCGTAGAGCATCACGCCGGGACGGTTCCAGGCCCCGTGGGCCTCGGGCCAGGCCAGCGTGGCCGGGGAGTTGGCCAGGCAGGTGGGAGCATCGAGCTGTGCGGCGAGGGTCTTCAAGAGGCCAAGCTGGTGCCGAAAATAGCCCGGATCGAGGCTGTCGGCGGTAGCGAAATGGCTCATCAAATGCAGGTCGCAGACCCGATCATCGGCCGCCGCGAGCCGCGCCCACTGAGCGGCCAGCTGCGCGGGAGGAAAGCCCAGCCGATGCATCCCCGAATCGACCTTGACCCACACCGGCAACGGCCGCGCCGGGCGATAGGCGAGCAGCGCATCGACCTGCCAGGCGCTGTGCACCGCCGTCCACAGCCCGAGGGCCTCGATGCGCTCCAGTTCGGCGGCCTCGAAGAAGCCCTCGAGCAGCATGATCGGCGTCTCGATCCCCGCTGCACGCAGCGTCTCGGCCTCCTCGATGCAGGCCACCGCCAGCGCCGGCGCCAGCTCCACCAGCGCCTTGGCACAGGATACCAGGCCATGGCCATAAGCATCGGCCTTGAGCACGGCGACGGCCCGACTGTGCGGGGCCAGATCCCGCGCCAGGCAGTAGTTGTGACGCAGCGCGTCGAGGTCGATATCGGCGATCAACGGACGGGCCATCAGGGGCTCCCACGCATGAAATGAACGCCATGATTATTTGGCATTCCCATGGCAATTACACGAAATAAAACGCCATATTTTGGAGAAAATATGGCGCCTTGGACTGCTTTTAAAGCAATAAAAAGAACAACGCCCCATCAGGCGGGCGGCGCGGGGCGCGTGCCGATATTCATCGCCGGGTGATCGTCACCCGCCTCGTCGGGCAGATCCAGGGAGATCCCCTGACTGGCATCGAGCCATTGGTTCACCCCCTGGATCGCCTCGCCGTCGAGGGTGCCGGACTGCTGGCGCAGCTCGAGCAGTCCCAGCACGTAGTCATAGCGCGCCTCGGCGTAGTCGGCGATGGCGTTGAACAGGTTCTGCTCGGCGTTGAGCACATCGACGATATTGCGCGTGCCGACCTCGTAGCCGGAGCGTGTCGCATCCAGCGCACTCTGATTGGAGGCGATCGCCTGACGCCGCGCCTCGACGGTCTCCACATCGTTGCTGACCTGGGTATACAGCGAACGCACCTGCTGCACGGTGTCGCGGCGCTGGGCCTCGAAATCGTACTGGCTGACCTCCAGGCCAAAGGTGTTCTGGCGGATCTGGGCGCTGGTGGTGCCGCCGGTATAGAGCGGCACGCTGGCGCGCAGCCCCAGCTGGCTGTCGGAGTTGTAACCCGACACGCCGCTGCGGTCGGTGTCCGAATACTGGTAGTTGGCGAACGCCTCGAGGGTCGGCAGACGCCCGGCGCGGGCGATGTCGAGGTCGCTACGCGCCACCTCGATACCCGCTTCGGCCATCATCAGCATGGGGCTGTTGAGGAGCGCCATCTCGACCCAGGCATTGCGCTCGGCCGGTGACGGCGGCTCCACCGGCAGCTCGTCGGAGAGGCCGTCGATGCTCGCATAGCGCTGGTCGGTGAGGCGCTCTAGGGCCTCGAAACTGATCTGCAGGGCATTCTCGGCGGCGATCCGCTGGGCCCGCGCCAGGTCGAACGAGGCCTGCGCCTCGAACACGTCGGTGATCGCCGTCAGGCCGACCTCGAAGCGCTCCTCGGCCTGCTCCAGCTGGCGACTGATGGCGGTCTCCTGAGAGCGTCGCGCCTCGAGGATATCGGCAGCGCGCAGGATCTCGAAGTAGGCGCTGGCCACATCGAACAGCAGCTGCTGCTCGGCGACCTCGAGCGACAGCGCCTGCTGGCCGGTGAGCCGCTCGGCGCGCTCAAGCTGAGCGAATCGGCTGGCATCATATAGCGCCTGGCTGGCATCCAGGCTGATGCTCAGCGAGTTGAAGTCCTGCTCGTCGTCGACCACCAATCCATCGCCGACACCGCCAGGGTCCCCCACCTGACCACCGCGCCCCTGGGATGAATAGGTGCGGTTGTGTGTCAGGCTCGAGCCGGCGCTGAGCTGCGGCAGCAGACCGCCGCGCTCGACGTCGCGGCCGGCGCCAACCCGCTCCAGCTCGGCCCGCGCCGAGGCCAGCCCGGCATCATTGAGCAGTGCATCGCGAGCCACGCTGAGCAGGTCGGTGGCCTGGGCCGGCGCTGCGGCCAGACCGATCAACAGCACCAGCCAGCGCCGGGCAGGAAACGGGGAAGTGCGATTGGATGTCATGGCGGTTCTCATTCGGTCCTTAGCGGTATGCCCCGTGTCGCCAGCCAGCGGCGCATGACGGGTGTGCAAGGCGTCTCTCGGCAATCATCGCCTGGCGAGGTGCAAATAACATGCAACGCGGGCGGCCTTGGCCACCCGCGCTGAGAGCATCGTTTTCGGTCACCGTCACTCGAAGATGGCGTCCAGCGACAACCCCTGCTTCTCGAGCATGCGCCGCAGCTTCTTGAGTGCCTCGACCTGGATCTGGCGCACGCGCTCGCGGGTCAGGCCGATCTCCTCACCGACCTCTTCGAGGGTCGCCGCCTCATGGCCGCGCAGGCCGAAGCGGCGCACCACCACTTCCATCTGCTTCTCGGTGAGTTCGGCCAGCCACTCGTCGACGTGCTGCTTGACGTCGACGTCGACCAGCGACGACTCGGGCCCCAGGTCGTTGTCGTCGGTCAGCGTCTCGATCAGTGGCTTGTCGCTCTCGCCGCCCATCGGATAGTCCACCGAGGAGACCCGCTCGTTAAGCCCCAGCATCTTCTTGACCGTGGCCACCGGCTTGTCGAGGAAGTCTGCGATCTCCTCGGCGGTCGCCTCGTGATCGAGCTTCTGGGTCAGCTCGCGCGCGGCACGCAGGTAGATGTTGAGTTCCTTGACCACGTGGATCGGCAGGCGAATGGTGCGCGTCTGGTTCATCAGCGCCCGTTCGATGGTCTGGCGAATCCACCAGGTAGCGTAGGTCGAGAAGCGGAAGCCGCGCTCGGGATCGAACTTCTCTACCGCGCGGATCAGGCCCAGGTTGCCCTCCTCGATCAGGTCGAGCAGCGACAGGCCACGGTTGAGGTAGCGCCGGGCGATCTTGACCACCAGGCGCAGGTTGGACTCGATCATGCGCGCCCGACCGGCAGGGTCGCCGGCCTGGGCCAGGCGGCCGTAATGCACCTCTTCTTCGGGGGTCAGCAGCGGCGAGAAACCGATCTCGTTGAGGTAGATCTGGGTCGCATCGAGGCTGTGGTGATAGGTGTTTTCCTCACGATTGAGGGCCTTTTCGAACTCCTGCTCTTCCTTGGCACTGGTGACTTCCTCGTCGTCAATGACGTCGTCGACGATCTCTACCTCGGCGTTGTCGACGTCCTGAAGGTCCTGTTCGATCATGCTCATATCACTACCCCGTTGTGCACTGCCCGGTCATGCCGGCGACTCATCGGGCATCACGAACGTGAGCCGCCGCTGTCTGTTGTTGTTGTACCGCGGGCCATCGACATCAGCGCGATGGCAAATAATCCAGGGGGTCCTGAGGCTGGCCGTTGCGGCGCACCTCGAAGTGCAACTTGACGCTGTCGGCATCGGTGTCGCCCATGGTGGCGATGGTTTCACCGGCTTCGACCACGTCGTTCTCGGCCACGCTGAGCGTGTCGTTATGGGCATAGGCGCTGAGATACTCATCATTGTGCTTGAGGAGGATCAGGTTGCCGTAGCCGCGTACGCCACTACCCGCATACACCACGATGCCGGGACCTGCTGCCTTGACAGGTTGCCCCTTTTGTCCGCCGATATCAATGCCGGCGGTAATGCTGCCGCCCTCGCCGAAACGACCGATCAATTCACCGTCCGCCGGCCACTGCCAGTCGACCTCGGCCACCGGCGTGTAGCTGCGCTGGCTGCGCTCGCTGGAAGGCCTCTCGGCCTGCCCCGCCACCGCGGTGCCGGCGTCGCTATCCTGAGTATCGCCGCTGGTCGATGACGGCTGTGTGTCACTGACCTGGGGTTGGGGATCGGGCTCGGGGTCGGTGCCCGCCTCCTCGCTGGCCGCCACGGCCACCTCAGTCGGTGCGGCATCGCGCTCGGCTTGCTCACGCTCAGCCTGCTCGCGCGCCAGGGCCTCGCGTTCGGCTTGATCGCGCTCGCTCAAGCGGCCGTCGGCGCCGGGGCTCGAGTAGTCGAATAGCGGCCCCGGCGCATCGCTGGGGGCCTCAACGGTGCCGGCCATTGCCGCGCCCTCCAGGGCTTCGGCGCTGGTGCCGGAATCCTCCAGCGGCTGCGCCGTGAGGCGGCGGTTGCGCTCGATGGTCGCCTCATCCGGCGCCAGCCAGCTCAGGTCGCCGTCCTGCTGGTCGACGTCCACGGCCCCGCTGACCTGCACGCCGCGCTGGCGCTCGCCGTCGCGGCTCTCGACCTGGGCGCCTTCGGCCAGGCGCAGCTGCTGCCCCGGCTGTAGCCGATAGGGAGGGCCGATATCGTTGAGCTGGGCCAGCTCACGAAAGTCCATGTCGTGGCGCCAGGCAATGCCGTAGAGGGTATCACCGGCTTCCACGGTGTACTGGCTGGCCGGCGACTGCTCGCGGCTCATGGTCAAATCGCGCACCTGCACGCGCTGGGTATCGCCGCCCTGCTGTGCCGCACAGCCGGTCATGGCCAGCGCCACGGCGGATACGAGTAAAGCCTTACGCATCGGAACCTTCCTCCTCATGCCGGCGCGCCGGGGCCTGGTTCCCACGGCTGATCGCCAACACCAATAACAGCCCCGCCAGCATCAAGGCCAGCGCGGGAATCAATTGTGCCGAACCCCCGACGAGCACGGCGTAGTCGCCGGGCAGCAAGTAGCGGTAGTCCAGCGGAATCATCTGATCGCCTGCGCCCAAGCGGTAGCTGACCAGTTCACGCCATGGCCACAGCAGCGGCAGCGAGCCGACAATGAAGCCGATCAGCAGCTGCAGGGTGGCGGTGTGGTAGGCGCGCAGCAACCACGACAACAGTCGCGAAAAGAAGAACAGCCCCAGCGCGCAGCCGGCGCCGAACTGCAGGATCAGGGTCAGATCGAAGCCACGAATGCCGGCCATGACCGGGCCATACAGGCCCATGGTCAGCAGCAGGAAGCTGCCCGACACCCCGGGCAGCAGCATCGCGCTGATGGCGATCGCGCCGCCCACCACCAGCATCAGGTAGTCGGCACCGAGCAGTTGGATGAGCGGCATCAGTGCCGGCAGGGCCCTGGCCAGCAGCAGTCCCCCCACCAGCGGCAGGATATGCCACAGCCGCCAGTCCGGCAGGCTGCGGCTCACCACCCAGGCCGACGCGGCCACCAGGCCGAAGAAGAAGGCATCCAGCAGCACCGGCTGCGCCTCCATCAGCCACACCACTAGATGCGCAACACTGATCAGGCTGGCGGCAATGCCCAGCACCAGCGGTATCACAAATCTCAGGTTGAGATGGATGGCGAGCTGGACCAGGCCGCCTCGCCGCCAGGCAACGAAGGCGCTGGGGCCAAACTGCTTGATCGAATGGATCAGCTCCTCGTAGATGCCGGTGACAAAGGCGATGGTGCCCCCGGAGACGCCGGGCACCGCATCGGCTGCGCCCATCCCGGCACCCTTGAGAAACACGGACGTATAACGCTTCAACGAATGACTCCTTCCAGCAGCGGCACAAAACGTACTCCTTCGAGCCGCTGGTAATCGAATCGTGCCCCGCGGCGACGCACCCGGGTCAGCCATTGGCGACCGTCGGGCGCTTCCAGCGGGGCAATCAGGACGCCGCCATCGGCCAACTGCGCCAGCAGCGCCTCGGGCAGCTCGCTGGCACAGGCGGTCAGCAGGATGGCGTCATAGGGCGCCGCCTCGGGCCAGCCGTGGCCACCGTCGGCGAGGCGCAGGCGTACGTTGTTGGCGCGCAGCCAGCGCAGGCGCTGGCCGGCGCGCTGATGCAGGGCATGGATACGCTCCACCGACCACAGCAGCGGCACCAGTCGCGACAGGATCAGCGTCTGGTAGCCGGAGCCGGTGCCGATCTCCAGCACACGCTGCGGCGCCTCGGCTACCACCAGCTCGGTCATGCGCGCCACCATCCACGGCTGCGAGAGGGTCTGGCCGTGGCCGATGGGCAGCGCGGTGTCCTCGTAGGCGCGATGCGCCAGCGCCTCGTCGAGAAACAGGTGGCGCGGCTCGCGGCCGATCACCTCGAGCACCTCGAGATCGTCGATGCCCGCCGCCGCCAGGCGTGCCACCAGGCGGTCGCGGGTGCGCTGCGAGGTCATGCCGACCCCGCGTAGTCTGTCGCGGCTCAAATCAGGTGAGTGCATCCAGCCAGCCTTGAACGTCTTCACGTGCCGCATGTCGGGTCAGATCGGTCTGCAGCGGCGTAATCGACACATAGCCCGCCTCGACGGCGGCAAAGTCGGTATCCGGACCATCATCGGCATTCTCGCCCACCGCCGCAATCCAGTAACGCACACGGCCGCGGGGATCCTCGACCTTCATCGGCCGCGCGGCGGGGCCGCGAAAGCCCAGCCGGGTCACCTTGAAGCCACGGATCTCCTCCCACGGCAGGTCCGGCACATTGACGTTGAGCAGGCTACGCGGCGGCAGCGAGAGCTGCTCGGCGCCGCCGATCAGGCTCGCCGCGACACGCCCGGCGGTCTCGAAGTAGCGGGTGCCGACCAGCGACATGGCAATTGCCGTCATGCCCAGGTTGCGCCCCTCCATGGCCGCCGCCACGGTGCCCGAGTAGAGCACATCGTCGCCCAGATTGCCGCTGTGATTGATGCCCGACACCACCAGGTCCGGCTTGTCGTCCCAGACCCCGTTGACGCCCAGATAGACACAGTCGGCGGGGGTGCCGTCGACGCTGTAGAAACCGTTGTCCATGGCGCTGAGCGCCAGCGGCCGGGTCAGGGTCAGCGAGTTGCTGGCGCCGCTCTTGTCGCGATCCGGCGCCACCACCCGCAGCCTGGCGTGCGGGCTGAGCGCCTGATACAGAGCGTGAAGGCCGGGCGCATGCACGCCGTCGTCGTTGGACAGTAACAGTTTGCGCATTCAGGTCTCCCGCTGGCGATAAGGGTCGAATGTCATAGGCTCGGATGCTCGATCAGCTCGCGTAGTGCCGCGGTGGCGAAGGCGCCCCGCGGCAGCGCAAAACGCAGCGTCAGCGCGCCTGCATGGCGCTCGAGGCTGGGTTCGCCGAGCCGCACGCGCAGCGGCCGCCGCGCCATGCGCACCCCGGCACGCACCAGCCCCTCGGCCAGCGCCGGCTCGGCGGCGATCACCGCCTGCTCATGTGCCAGTGCCGCGGCGCTGGTCGCCGCATCACCGGTGCCCCACAGCGCCCCGCTGGGATGCACGTCGAGACGCGCGGCGCGCTCGAGCAGCTCGGCGTCTACCCTGGCGCTGGCAAACTGGCTGGCGCTGCCGTCGAGCACCAGCAGCTCGCCGTCCACCGGCGTGGCCCAGTCACCGGCGGCGATACGCCGCGCCAGCAGCTGGTTGAACAGATAGCTGCGTGCGGTGGAGAGCAGCATGCCCTCACGGTCGTCGCGCTTGCGCCAGCCCTTGGCCAGGATCGCCCGCGCCTTGGACAGGTTGCGGCCCGCCGGGCCGAAGCGCTGGGGGCCAAAATAGTTGGGCACGCCGGCGTCGATCAGCCGCCGCCAGCGCGCCTCGAGCCGCGGGTCGTCGACCACCGCGCCGCTCAGGCGCAAGGTGAAGCGGTTGGCACGGTGCACTCCGCGCTTGAGCTTGCGCGGGTGGCGCTGCTGCTCGAGCAGCACCAGCGGAGTGTCGGCCAGGCGCTCGGCGAGGTCGGCGGGCGCCTCTCGCCCAGGCAGGTGCACCGACAGCCACTGGCGGGTCACCGCCACGCGATCCTTCATCCCGGCATAGCCGATGTCGCGCTGCGTGACCTCGCAGGCCCGCGCCAGCCGACGCGCCACCTCCAGTGTACTGAGGTCTCGCTTCTCGACCCACAGCCAGAGGTGCTCACCCTGGCCTTCGGGGGTGAAATCGAGGCACTCCTCGACCACGAAATCTTCCGGCGCTGCACGATACTCGCCGGGCACAGGCGCGCCGAACTCGGCGTCGAGCACTCGCGGCCAGGCCGGCGGCCAGGACTCACTCATGGTCGCCAGCCGCCATCAACACCACCACCGCCTCGGCGGCAATGCCCTCGCCCCGGCCGGTGAAGCCGAGTCGCTCGGTGGTGGTGGCCTTGACGTTGACCGCGCCTGGCGCGACGCCGAGGTCGGCGGCGATATTGGCGGCCATGGCGGCGACATGCGGGGCCATCTTGGGCGCCTGGGCCATCAGCGTGGCGTCGAGATTGCCGACCCGATAGCCGGCCTCATGCACCATGCCCATCACCTGGCGCAGCAGTTCGCGGCTGTCGGCGCCGGCGAAGGCCGGGTCGGTGTCGGGAAAGTGACGGCCGATGTCGCCCAGCGCGCAGGCGCCGAGCAGCGCGTCGCTGATCGCGTGCAGCAGCACGTCGCCGTCGGAGTGGGCGACGAAGCCGTGGTCGAAGGGGATCCGCACCCCGCCGATGATCAGGGAGTCGCCCTCGCCGAAGCGGTGAACGTCGAAGCCGTGGCCGATACGCAGGGTCATGTCAGTGCCTTGTGCTGCGCCGCCTGGGCGGCGAGGATCTGCTCGGCCAGCGCCAGGTCGTCGGGATGGGTGATCTTGAGATTGTCGCGGCGCCCCGCCACCAGCCGTGGCGCGAGCCCCATGGCCTCCAGCGCCGAGGCCTCGTCGGTCGGCGCCACGCCGCGCGCTCGGGCCGCCGCGAGGGCATCGCAGAGCAGACCGTAGCGCGCGCCCTGGGGCGTCAGCGCGTGCCACAGCGCGTCGCGGGGCTCGGTACGCGCGACCCGGCCATCCGCCGCGGCGCGCTTCATGGTATCGGCCACCGGCACGGCCAGCAGCGCGCCGTGGGGCTCATCGATCAGCGCCGCCTGCAGGCGAGCCAAGTCGTCGACGCTCACACAGGGCCGCGCGGCGTCGTGTACCAGCACCGGGTCGTCATCGAGCGCCTCGGCGGCGATCGCGGCGAGCGCCGCGGCTACTGAGTCGGCCCGCTCGGCGCCGCCGCCGATGCGGCGCCAGTCGGCGAACGGCACCATGGCGGCATCGAAGTAGACATCGTCGCGGGCCAGGCACAGGCACAGCGTGGCCGTGGGGAAGGCGGCATGCAGCCGCGCCAGAGTCTGGGCCAGCACGGTGCTGCCGGCCAGCGGCAGATACTGCTTGGGGCAGTCGGCGGCCATGCGCCGCCCTACCCCAGCGGCCGGTACGATCAGCCACAGCCGGCTCATGGCACGGCCTCTTCGCCGGCCTGGGTGGCCGACTGCAGGGCACGCTGCTCAACGATGGCGCTCTCGGCCACGACACCCGGCACCCAGTAGAACTGCTCGTCGGCGCGGACCATGCCGATATCGCTGCGCCCGCGCTCCTCGATGGCATCGAGGCCGGTCTGCAGGTCGATGACCTCGGCGGCGAGCCGCGCATTGCGCGCGCGCAGCGGCACGTTCTGCGCCTCCAGCGCGTCGGCGCGCGCGCGAATATCGGCAAGCTCCGCCACGCCGCCGTCGCCGAACCACAGCTGGTACTGCAGCAGCGCAATCAGGCCGACCAGCACGATGGCGAGCCACTTGAGCATGGAGACATCCTGTCACGAAATAGTGGCCGGCATTATGCCACCAACGCCGCCGCTACCGCGACCCGCAAGCGCTGCTCAGTTGGGCATCTTGAACGGCAGCGACTGCGCAGCCTGAAGTCGGTAGGCCTCGACGTGACGCCGCTCGTCGTCGCAGAAGCGGGCCACCGCATCGCGCAGTCGCGGGTCGGCGATATGGTGCAGCGAGCGCAGCGCCACCGGCGCGAAGCCGCGACTCAACTTGTGCTCGCCCTGGGTGCCGGGATCGAAGCAGGTCAAGCCATGCTCCAGACAGTGCTCGATGCCCTGGTAGTAACAGGCCTCGAAGTGCAGGCAGTCGGCCACCACCTCGCTGCCCCAGTAGCGGCCATAGAGGGTACGCGACCCCTGCAGGCAGAGCGCAGCGGCCACCGGCTTGCCTGCGACCCGAGCCTGGATCAGCACCAGCGCCTCGGGCATGGTCTCGCGCAGCCGCTCGAAGAACGCGTGGGAGAGATAGGGCTGCTGGCCGCGCTCGAGGTAGGTGATGCAGTAGCAGCGGTAGAAGTGCGCCAGCGCCGCGGCGTCGATCTCTCGCCCGACCAGTCGCCGCAGGGTTATCCCCTGCTCGGCGACCAGCCGGCGCTCGCGGCGGATCGCCTTGCGCCGCTTGGTGGTCATGGCGGCGAGGAAGCCGTCGAAATCGCCGAAGCCGCGATCCTGCCATTGGAACTGCACACCGTGGCGCGTCAGCAGCGACGGCCAGGCGGCCTGCCAGGCCTCGACCTGGGTGAACTCGGCGAACAGCAGGTGCCAGCTGGAGCGCGGCTGGGCTTCGAGTGCCACGGCGAAGGCGCGCGCCGCAGACAACGGCTCGATTCCGTCAGCCAGCGCCATACGCGGCCCCGGCGCCGGGGTGAAGGGAATCGCCGACAGCCCCTTGGGGTAGTAGGCGCCGCCGGCCCGCTCCCAGGCGTCCGCCCAGGCCCAGTCGAAGACGTACTCACCGCGGGAGTGGTACTTGTCGTAGTGTGGCAGCGCCCCCACCAGTGCGTCGCCCTGCCACAGCGTCAGATGGCGCGGCACCCAGCCGCTGCCCTCTGTCACCGCACCGCTGGCTTCCAGCGCAGCGAGAAACTCATGGCGCAGGAACGGGTGATCATCGTCGACTAACGCATTCCAATCCGCCTGCGGCACGGCGCTCATCGCCGCCACTTCGCGCACCTGCAGCGTCGCTGCGGCGGGGGGAGGTTCGAGATGGGTCATGCGTGTCTCGCGTTGATGGCGTTCTCGCCCAGCATACTCCGCCGCCGCACAAACGCCACAGGGGCACCCGAAGGTGCCCCTGTGGCGAGCAGAAGTAGGACATCATGCCGTCGCAACCGCGCGAGCGGAGCCGTGAGTGCGCGATACGGCCGCGCCGGCATGATATCGCTACGCGGGGTGGATCAGCGCGCCGCGGCCATGGCCAGCGCGGTGTCCAGCATACGGTTGGAGAAGCCCCATTCGTTGTCGTACCAGGCCATCACCTTGACCAGCCGGCCATTGACGCGGGTGTGGTTGGCGTCGAAGGTCGAAGAGTGGGCGTCGTGATTGAAGTCGATGGAGACCAGCGGCTGGGCGTTGACCGCCAGCACCTTCGATCCCTCCGCCGCCTTGGCGACGATGGCGTTGATCTCTTCCTTGCTGGTATCGCGCCCGGCGTTGAACACCAGGTCGACCAGCGAGACGTTGATCACCGGCACGCGCACCGCCAGGCCGTCGAACTTGCCGGCCAGCTCCGGCAGCACCAGGCCCACCGCGGCGGCGGCACCGGTCTTGGTGGGGATCATCGAATGGGTGGCACTGCGCGCCCGGTAGGGGTCGCTGTGGTAAACATCCGACAGGTTCTGGTCGTTGGTGTAGGCGTGCACCGTGGTCATCAGGCCGTTCTCGATACCCACCGCATCGTTGAGCGCCTTGGCCACCGGCGCCAGGCAGTTGGTGGTGCAGGAAGCGTTGGAGACCACCTTGTGCTCGGCGGTCAGCACGTCCTCGTTGACACCGAACACCACGGTAGCGTCGGCATCCGGGCTCGGCGCCGAGATCAGTACTCGACCGGCACCGGCCGCGAGGTGTTTGGCGGCGGCATCGCGCTTGGTGAACAGCCCGGTGCACTCCATGACCAGGTCGACCTCGAGGCGCTGCCACGGCAGCTGCGCCGGGTCCCGCTCGGAGAGAATCTGGATGCGATCCCCGTCGATGCTCAGGCTCTCTTCATCATGCTCGACGGCGAAAGGAAAATGACCGTGAACGGTGTCATGCTTGAGCAGATGAGCGTTGAGCGACGGGTCGCCCAGGTCGTTGATGGCAACCACCTGGACCTGCTGGCGAAAGCCGTTTTCGTAAAGCGCGCGAACCACGTTGCGGCCGATACGGCCGAATCCGTTGATGGCGATACGTAACGTCATGGCGGCATCCTCGTGCGTTCTGTCGGTAGCAGCTGTTATCCGCTGTCTGTTTGAGTGTAAAAACGTCTTCCTGGAACTATCCTACGTCTGAAAGCTAATTTGGCCCAAAGGATGACGACATTCAAGGCATTTTTTTGCTAAATTTACCAACATTGCCACCACCCACCGTCTAACGAGGTTGCCCATGGCCACCACAGCGCCGTCTCTCAATGCCACGGTCCAGCGTGTCACCACCCGAATCCGCGAGCGCTCGGCGGAGCGTCGTGCCCTCTACGAACAGCGCATGGCCGACCAGCATCGGCGTGGCGTGCATCGCGGTGAACTGTCGTGCGGTAACCTGGCTCACGGCTTCGCCGCCTGCGGCGCCCAGGACAAGGATCAGCTCAAGCTGATGAACAGCGCCAACCTGGGCATCATCTCGTCCTACAACGATATGCTCTCGGCCCACCAGCCGCTCGAAGCCTTCCCCGAGACCATCAAGGCCGCGGCGAGGGCCATGGGCTCCACCGCCCAGTTTGCCGGCGGCGTACCGGCGATGTGCGACGGCGTGACCCAGGGCCAGCCGGGCATGGAACTGTCGCTGTTCTCCCGCGACGTGATCGCCATGGCCACCGCCGTGGGGCTGTCCCACAACATGTTCGACGCCGCGCTCTACCTCGGGGTATGTGACAAGATCGTGCCGGGCCTGTTCATCGGCGCGGCGCGCTTCGGCCACCTGCCGGCGATGTTCGTGCCTGCAGGTCCCATGCCCAGCGGCCTGCCCAACAAGGAGAAGGCGCGTGTGCGCCAGCTGTTCGCCGAGGGCAAGGTGGGCCGCGAGGAGCTGCTCGAGGCCGAGTCGGAGTCCTACCATAGCCCCGGCACCTGTACCTTCTATGGCACCGCCAACTCAAACCAGCTGATGATGGAAATGATGGGTCTGCACCTGCCGGGCACCTCCTTCGTCAATCCCGGCACCGAGATGCGCGAGGCGCTGACCCGCTTCGCCACCGAACAGGCGATCCGCAACAGCGAACCCGGCGGCGAGTATCGGCCGTTCTACAAGCAGATCGACGAACGTGCCATCGTCAACGCCATCGTCGGCCTGCTGGCCTCCGGCGGCTCGACCAACCACACCCTGCACCTGGTGGCGATGGCCGCCGCGGCAGGCATCACCATCGACTGGAACGACTTCACCGAGCTCTCCGCCGTCACGCCGAGTCTGATGCAGGTCTATCCCAACGGCCAGGCCGATATCAATCACTTCCAGGCCGCTGGCGGTATGAGCCTGCTGTTCCGCGAGCTGCTCGGCGCCGGCCTGATTCATCACGACATCCCCACGGTGTTCGGCACCGACCTCAGCGCCTACACCAAGGAGCCGTTCCTCGAGAACGGCAAGCTGACCTGGCGCGAAGGCCCGGAGCAGAGCCTCGACAGCGAGGTGCTGGCCTCGGTGGCCAAGCCGTTCGCCGCCACCGGCGGGCTCACCGTGCTCGACGGCAACCTGGGCCGCGGCGTGATCAAGATCTCCGCGGTCAAGCCCGAGCATCGTCTGGTCGAGGCGCCGATCAAGATCTTCGAGGATCAGAACGACCTCAAGGGCGCCTTCGAGGCCGGCGAACTCGACCGCGACGTGATCGCCGTGGTGCGTTTCCAGGGCCCCAAGGCCAACGGCATGCCCGAACTGCACAAGCTGACCCCCTACCTGGGCGTGCTGCAGGACCGCGGCTATAAAGTGGCACTGGTCACCGACGGGCGCATGTCGGGTGCCTCGGGCAAGGTGCCGGCGGCCATTCACATGAGCCCCGAGGCCCTCGATGGCGGCCCGCTGGCCAAGCTGCGCGACGGCGACATCGTGCGCCTGGATGCCGATGCCGGCACCCTCGAGGTCAAGCTCGCCGCCGGCGAGTGGGCCAACCGCGAACGCCGCATCGGCGATCTCGATCACTATCACGTGGGCCTCGGCCGCGAGCTGTTCGGTGGCTTCCGCCACCTGGCGATGCGCGCAGAAGAAGGCGCCGGGGTGTTCGGCGGCTTCGAGGCCGACGACCTGGCGCGTCAGGTCGATCAGATTCACGAAGAGGATGCCTGAGCCATGCCGCGACCGGCCTCGATCCGACCCGCGCTGATCGGCGATATCGGCGGCACCAACGCCCGCTTCGCCCTGGTCACCCCCGGCGCCGTCGAGCCCCAGCATATTCTCAGCCTGCCCTGCGCCGACTATGCGGGGCTGGTGGAAGCGGTGCGCGACTACCTGGCACGGGTCGAGCACTCGGGCGAGCTGGCGCCCCGCGAGGCGTGCCTGGCGTTCGCCTGCCCGGTGCACGGCGAGCGCATCCGCATGACCAACAACCACTGGGACTTCGCCAAGCAAGAGGTGCAGGCAGCGCTGTACCTGTCGCTGTTCAAGACGCTCAACGACTTCACCGCCCAGGCCCTCGGCGTGCCTCATGTCGGCGACGATGAGCTGGTCAGCGTCACCCCGGGCCACGCCGATGCCAGGGCCACGCGACTGGTGATCGGCCCCGGCACCGGGCTTGGCGTGGCCGGGCTGGTGCCCGGACGCCAGGCCTGGATTCCGCTGCCCGGCGAGGGCGGTCACGTGACCTTCGCCCCCAGCGACGAGCGCGAGCAGAACCTGCTGCGCTATTTCCGCAATCGCTACGGCCGCGTGTCGGTGGAGCGCATCCTCAGCGGCCAGGGGCTGGCCGACCTCTACGCCGCGCACTGCTCGCTGAAGGGCGCCACGCCGCGCTACGGCACTGCCGCCGAGGTGACCGCGGCGGCCGACCAGGGCGACCCCGTGGCCGCGGATACCGTCAAGCGCTTCCTCAAGATCCTCGGCGACGTGTGCGGCGATGCCGCCCTGACCCTGGGCGCGCGCGGCGGCGTCTATCTGTGCGGCGGGATCATTCCACGCCTGCTCGACTGGCTGCCGCGCAGCCGCTTCGCCGAGGCCTTTGCCGACAAAGGCCGCATGAGTCCCTACAATGCCGAGATTCCGGTGCGGGTCGTCACCGCACCGTGGACCGGCTTGCTGGGCGCCGCCGAAGCCCTGCACAATCAAGAAGTCGAGTAACTCGACAGAGGAGGTCGAATGATTCCCGAGTCGCTGCGCACGCTGCTCGACGCTACCCGCGGCCAGCGCCGCACCGAGTGGGCCGGTCGCGAGGTGTGGCTGGCCAATGAGTCCTGGGGCCAGCTTGCCGTCTCGCTGCAGGGCGCTCAGGTGTTACATTTTCAACCGTCGCCCGACGCCGCGACAGCCGAAGACTCTGGCCGCGCCGACGATGACGGCTGGCTATGGGTAACGCCCACGCCCCAGACGCTGCCCGGGGCGATTCGCGGCGGGATTCCGCTGTGCTGGCCGTGGTTTGCCGATGAGCACACCGCCGACGAGTCGCCGGACCGCTCGGGGCCGATGCACGGCCCGGCACGCAAGGCCGACTGGACGCTGGAGGCCGTCGACGAGCACGACGGCGGCGTCGAGCTGCACCTGTCCCCGGCCACCCGGCTGCACAGCCAGCTGGTGCCGCGGGCGGTGATCCAGGCCAACGCCCAGCGCCTGCACGTCGAGTTGATCACCGAGCATCTTGGCGAGACGCCGATCAAGTTCAGCGCCGCCCTGCACAGCTATCTCGGCGTCGACGAGGTTCGCCAGTGCCGCATCGAGGGGCTGGCCGGCGCCCGCTATCTGGACAAGCTGGCCGGCTTTGCCGAGTGCGAACAGCAGGGCGAGCTTGGCGTGCGCGGGCCGCTGGACCGCATCTATCACTCCAACCGCGAGGTGCTGCTCGACGACGGCCGCCGCCGCCTGAATATCGCCAAGCAGGGCAGCGACTCCACGGTGGTCTGGCATCCCGGCACCGCCCTGCCCGATGACACCCCCATTGATGCCGGCCGCCACTTCCTGTGCATCGAGGCCGCCTGCACGCGCCTCGACCCGGTATGGCTGGTGCCCGGCGCCCAGCACCTGCTGGGCACCACCCTGAGCCTGGAGACGCAGTCATGAACGCCAGCGACGCCCCCCGCATCGACGCCCCCTTCCTGCTCGGCATGATGCGCCTGCACGAGCGCGAGGAGCTGCATGCCCCCGAGCGGCTGGCCGACTGGATCGAGGCGCGCCTCGACCAGGGCCTGGACTGGTTCGACCATGCCGACATCTACGGCGACCGCCGCGCCGAGACGCTGTTCGGCGACGCGCTGCGCGCTCGCCCGAGCCTGGCGGCGCGGGTCAAGGTGGTCACCAAGGCCGGCATCGTCACCCCCGGCCGCGATCCCTCCAGCTACGGCGTCAAGCACTACGACAGCTCGCCGGCCTACCTCAATGCCGCCATCGATGCCGCACTGGCACGCCTGGGGGTGGCGCGCCTCGACCACTTCCTGCTGCATCGGCCCGACCCGCTGATGGACGTCGAGGCGACCGCCGGCGCGCTGGATGATGCCATCGATGCCGGCAAGCTCGGCGCAGTGGGCGTCTCCAACTTCCTGCCCGAGCAGTGGCGCCGCCTGCAGGGCGCCATGCGCCATCGCCTGACCTGCCATCAGCTGCAGCTGTCGCTGGCCCACCCAGAGCCGCTGTTCGACGGCCTGTTCGACGCCCTGACCCGCGACGGGCTTCGCCCCCTCGCCTGGTCGCCGCTGGGCGGCGGCGTGGTGTTCGAGGACGTGCTCGGCGAGTGCCTGTCGCGGCTCTCGCCGCAGTTCGAGACCAGCGCCGCCGGCCTGGCCCTGGCCTGGCTGCGCGCCCTGCCCGGCTCACCGGTGCCGGTGATCGGCACCCTGCGCGGCGAACGCATCGAGGAGCTCAGGGCCGGCGCCAGGCTCACCCTGGAGCGCAGCACCTGGTACGCCCTGCTCGAGGAGGCGCGCAGCGAGCGAGTCGCCTAGGCGACTCGCAGCAAGAGCGCCCAGTGCCACGCCGAAGATGACACGATTCACTTGACTCAATATGGCCAGGCTGCCGATGGCGCATCGAGGCCACCTACAATAACAGGAGACACGCATGTTCCAACTGACCCGCAGTGTGACGTGGCAGGCCCTCGAGCGGCTGCACCAGCAAACCCGCGACGAGCGCATCCGCGACTATTTCCGCGCCGACCCGCAGCGCTTCGAGAAGATGAGCCTGCGGGTCGGCGGCCTGTTTCTCGACTACTCCAAGCACCAGGTCTCCGACCAGGTCCTCGCCAAGCTGCTCGAACTGGCCGACCACTCGGCGCTGGTCCAGCGCCGCGCGCAGATGTTCTCCGGCGATATCATCAACGTCACCGAAGACCGCCCGGTGCTGCACACCGCGCTGCGCCACCTCGGCGACAGCCCGGTGTTCGTCGACGGCCAGGACGTGATGCCCGAGATCCAGCGCACCCGCGAGCAGATCAAGCGCTTCTCCGAGGAGGTGCGCAGCGGCGAGTGGAAGGGCTATAGCGGCAAGCGCATCAAGGACGTGGTCAATATCGGCATCGGCGGTTCGGATCTCGGCCCCAACATGGCCTGTCGGGCGCTGCTCAAGTATCGCCACCCGGAGCTCAGCTTCCACTTCGTTTCCAACGTCGACGGCACGCATATCCAGAAGGTGCTCAGCCGCCTCGACCCGGCCACCACCCTGTTCATCGTCTCGACCAAGACCTTCTCCACCCAGGAGACGCTGCTCAACGCCAAGAGCGCACGCCGCTGGTTCCTCGACAATGCCGGCGAAGACGCCGACGTCGGCGCCCACTTCATCGCCGCCTCCACCAACCGCCGCGCGGCCATGGCGTTCGGCATCCGCGAGGAGAACGTCTTCGAGTTCTGGGCCTGGGTCGGCGGGCGCTACTCGATGTGGTCCTCCATCGGCCTGCCCATCGCGCTGTCGATCGGCTTCGAGGGTTTCATGGAGCTGCTCGAGGGCGCCCATGAGATGGACCGCCACTTCATCGAGGCGCCGTTTGCCGAGAACATGCCGGTGCTGATGGCGCTGATCGGCATCTGGTACATCAACTTCGTCGGCGCCGAGACCCAGGCCGTGGTGCCCTATGACCAGGCCCTGCATCAGTTGCCGTCGTTCCTGCAGCAGCTCGACATGGAGTCCAACGGCAAGTCGGTGGACATCTTCGGCCATCCGGTCAACTACAAGACCGGGCCGATCGTCTGGGGCCAGACCGGCTCCAACGGCCAGCACGCCTTCTTCCAGCTGCTCCACCAGGGCACCCGCTACGTGCCCATCGACTTCATCGCGTCGCTCAAGCCCGAGCCCGGCTTCGAGGACCACCACTTCGCGCTGTTGACCAACATGCTGGCCCAGGCCAATGCCTTCATGGAGGGCAGCCAGGGCGACAACCAGGAGCACGGCCAGCACGACCCCTACAGCTGCCCCGGCAACCGCCCATCGAGCACGCTGCTGCTGGATGAGCTGACGCCCAAGAATCTCGGTGCGCTGATCGCGCTCTACGAGCACAAGGTGTTCGTCCAGGGGGTGATCTGGAACATCAACTCCTTCGATCAGTGGGGCGTGCAGCTCGGCAAGCGCATCGCCGGCGAGATCAGCGAACGCATCGACACCAACGCCAGCGACTTCGACGCCTCGACCCAGGGCCTGCTGCAGCTGGTGCGCGGCCACTTCCCTCTTCACGCCGCCAACGACAAGGCCAAACCCAAGGCCAAAGGCAAGGGTGGCAAGCAGGAGACCTCCTCATGATGCCGGTCATCGCCTTCGGCGAAGCGCTCGTCGACATGCTCTCCAGCCGCCTCGGCGACGCCGGGGACGGCACCGCCGAGACCTTCACCCCCTACGCCGGCGGCGCCCCGGCCAACGTCGCGGTCGCCTGCGCGCGGCTCGGCGTGCCCAGCCGCTTCCTGGGCATGCTCGGCGACGACTACTTCGGCGACTTCCTGGCCAGTGAACTCGCCGCCCACGGCGTCGATACCCGCGGCGTGGTGCGCACCCGCGAGGCGCGCACGGCGCTGGCCTTCGTCTCTCGCGATGCCGCGGGGGAGCGAACCTTCGACTTCTACCGCCCGCCCGCCGCCGACCTGCTCTACCGCCTCGAGCACCTGCCGGCGGGGGTCTTCGCCGAGCCGGCCATCGTGCATGTCTGCACCAACAGCCTCACCGAACCCGAGATCGCCGACACTACCCTGGCCATGGCCGAGATGGCGGCCAAGTCCGGTTCGCTGGTCAGCGTCGATGCCAATTTGCGTCACAATCTGTGGGATGCAGGCAGTGCCGACATCAGCCTGGTCACCCAGCTGCTCGACTGCGCCCAGTTGATCAAGCTGTCACGCGACGAGCTCGACTACCTGCGTGCCGACCACCCCGCCGACGCTTGGATCAATGAGCGCCTGGCCCGCGGGGTCAGGCTGGCGGTGATCACCGATGGTCCTGGCAAGGTCGAGGCATTCGGCGCCGGCCAGCACCTCGAGGTAACGCCGCCCAGCGTTCGGGCAGTGGATACCACCGCCGGCGGCGACGCCTTCATCGGCGGCCTGCTGGCGATGCTCGCCGAGACAGCGGGCGACGACTGGTGGCACGACGCCGCGCGCCTTACCGGCTATCTGGAGGTAGCGTGCCGCTGCGGCGCCCATGCGGTGACGCGTCCCGGCGCCTATGCCGCGCTGCCGACCCGCGCCGATCTCGAGGCGCTGCGCGGGTAAGCGTCTCCGGCATGACCGCCGGCGCGGTCAAGGGCTGAGCCTGGCGCGAGCGGCTGCGGGTTGCCAGCGGGATAAAGAATTGCCGTAAACTGTCGATATCTCCTATGGACGCCGCACACCTCGGCGTCCCGGTTGGCCGAATCCCAGCGGCCGGCCGGGAGAGTCGACAGGAGAGCCCATGCGCCCGCCCGAACATCCCAAAGACGAAGCGCTGCGGCTGGCGGCCCTGCACGACCTTGCACTGCTCGACACGCCAGCAGACGAGGGCTTCGACAGCCTCACCGACCTGGCCCGCGACCTGTTCAATGTGCCCATCGCCCTGATATCGCTGGTCGACGAGCACCGCCAGTGGTTCAAGTCGTGCAGCGGGCTTGGCAGCCGTGAAACGCCCCGCGACATCTCGTTCTGCGGCCATGCGGTAGCGGCCAATGCACCGCTGATTATCGAAGATACCCTCGCGCACCCCGATTTCGCCGATAACCCTCTGGTCACCGGCCCCCCCTTCATTCGCTTCTATGCCGGCTTCCCGCTGCGCCCCATCGACGGCCATGTGGTCGGCACCCTGTGCCTGATCGACACCCGGCCGCGCGGTCTCGACTTGGCCCAGCAGCGCCGCATGGCACGCCTCGCCACCCAGGCCGAGGAACTGCTGCGACTTCACCGCCTGCGCCAGCAGGAGAGCGACGAGCAGCGTCGCAGCGAGAAGCTCTCGGGCTTGCTGAGCTCGATTCTGCAGGGCAGCCGCGATCCCATCTATGCCCGCGACAGCCACGGCCGCTACCTGATCGCCAACCTGGCCTGCTACCAGCTGCTGGGCATCACCGTCGACGAGTACCGCGCGCTGGTGGAATCGCTGACGCCGGAGCAGCGCGCCGATTTCGATATTGCCGACTACCTGCCCCGAGAGGTGGTGGACAAGCTGCGCAGCGCCGATGACAGGGTGCTGGCCGAGAACGCCACCCAGCGGATCGTTCTGCCGCCCATCAGCGGCCGCCGCTTCAAGATCACCAAGTCGCCGCTGCAGGACGATCAAGGGCAGCCAATCGGGGTGGTCAGCGTCGCCCACGATATCACCGAGTCCCACCGCCAGGCCGCGCTGCTCAAGGTGCTGCACCAGGGGATCACCGACTATCAGGCGCTGATCTCCGGCGACCGTCTGTGGACATTCCTGATGGAGGCGCTGCGCGAGCTGACCGACAGCGACTATGCGCTGATCGGCGAGGTGCTGCCCAAACGCGAGGCGCCGGCACTCAAGATCCACGCCATCACCGACCTGTCGTGGAGCGATGAGTCACGGCTGCTGATGGAGAAACTGCGCACCGGCGACATGCTGCTGACCAATCCCGACAGCCTGCTGGGCCGGGTGTTTGCCTACGGCGAGACCGTACTCACCAACGACCTGCCGCAGCATCCGCATCGCGGCGGCTTCCCCCCCGGGCACCCGCCGCTTTACAACTATCTCGGGGTACCCATTCTCGAGGGAGACAAGGTGATCGGCATGTACGCCATCTCCAACGGTCGCAGCGACTACGACCAGCAGATACTGGAGCGGCTGCAGCCCTTCACCGCTACCTGCTCGCTGCTGATCAACCTCTATCGCCACACCCGCGAACTCTCCGAGGCGCGCGACCAGGCCGAACGCGCCAACCGCGCCAAGAGCGATTTCCTGTCGTCGATGAGCCATGAACTGCGCACCCCGCTGAATGCCATCATCGGCTTCGCCCAGCTGCTCGCCAACGGCCGCAAGTCGCCGCTCGGCGAGCGCCAGCTGCGCCAGGTCCAGCAGATCCAGAAGAGCGGCAACCATCTGCTCAGCCTGATCAACGAGGTCCTCGACCTGGCCAAGGTCGAGGCCGGCCACCTGCACCTGTCACTCGAAGAGATTCTGCTCGACGACGTCATCCGGGACGCCACCGACACCCTCGACGCCTCGGCCGGCGCCGCCGGCATCATCCTCGCCCCCATACCGTCAAACGACGCCTCGGCCGTCTATGCCGACTACACCCGGGTCAAGCAGGTGCTGCTCAACCTGATCTCCAACGCTATCAAGTACAACCACCCTGGCGGCCAGGTGCATGTTCATACCGAGCCGCGCGGCGAGCGCATGCGCGTCGTGGTCAGCGATACCGGAATGGGGGTCGCCAGCGAGCGCCAAAACGAGCTGTTCGAACCGTTCAACCGCCTGGATGCCGAAGACTCGGCCATCGAAGGCACCGGCATCGGCCTGGCCCTGACCAAGGAACTGGTCGAGCGCATGGCGGGCAGCATAGGCGTCGAGAGTGAGCTCGGTGAGGGCAGCCGCTTCTGGTTCGAGCTGCCCGTCAGTGGCGCCACACCCAGCGCTGCCTCGCCCGATGCAGAGGCCGATCTAGAGCCCCCGCTCGGCGCACGGCGGCGGGTGCTATATATCGAAGACAATCCGGCCAATCAGCGCCTGATGGCCGATGTCTTTCACGAGCGACCGGATCTGGAGCTGGTGACCGCGCCTTCGGCCGAAATCGGCCTCGAGATGACCCGCGGTCAGCCACCGGCGTTGATCCTGATGGACATCGACCTGCCGGGAATGAGCGGGCTGGAGGCGTATTGTCTTCTGCAGCAACATGCCGCCACCCGTGATATTCCGGTGGTGGCGGTCTCGGCCAACGCCCTGGCCTCGGATATTCGCCGCGCCCTGCGTGCCGGGTTTGCCGCCTACTTGACCAAGCCACTCGACCTCGCTCAGCTCAGCGACGAGATCGCCCGGCAGCTCAATGGCAGCGCTGCCGAGAACCGTCAGGAATAGCCGATTCATGAACGTAGAGAACAAGCGCCTGCTGGTCGTCGACGACAACCCCATCAACGTCGAGATGCTGCTCGACCTGCTCGACGACCACGGCTTCGACAACCTCGAGGGGCTCACCGACCCGCGCCAGGTGCTGGCCAGCTGCGAGGCCTGCAAGCCCGACCTGATCCTGCTCGATATTCGCATGCCTTACCTCAACGGCCACACGGTCATCGAGCAGCTGCAACAGGCCTACGGCGAGCATGCTCCCGCGGTGATCGTGCTGACCGCTCAGGTCGACCACGAGACCCGCTACCGCGCCCTGGGCCTCGGGGTACGCGACTTCCTGACCAAGCCCTTCCAGCATGACGAGGTGCTGCAGCGCATACGCAACATCCTCTCCGTGCAGCATCGCTTCGAGGTCCGCGACAAGCAGGCCGAAGTCCTCGAGCGACTGGTCGCCAAGCGCACCCAGGCACTCGAGCAGCAGTCGCGCACCGACCCCATCACCCAGTTGCCCAACCGTCGCGGCCTGCTGCAGGTACTGCGCGACAGCGCCATTGCCCGCCACTCGGTGGGGCTGCTGTTCATCGGCCTCGAGGGGCTCGACGACATCATTCGCCTGCACGGCTATGCCACCTCCGAGGCCTTCTTGCGCCAGGTGGGACGACGCCTGGAGGCACTGCTCGCCAGTCACCAGCACATCGGCCTGTGGGGTGGTAGCGAACTGCTGGTGATCGACCGGGCGCCGTCCTCGGAAGCGGCGCTGAATGGCCTGGCCAGGCGCCTGCTGGCGCTGCTCGATGCCGACCTCGCTCTCGACGAGCTGCTGCTGAGGGTGGAGGCGCGTATCGGCATCAGCTATTCCAGCGAGCACATCACCGATCCCGAGCGCCTGGTGCAGATGGCCGCGCTGGCCCTGCCCAACCCACCAGGACCGCGTATCCGCAGCCACAGCCCAGCACTGGAGAGCTCCCAGCTACAGCGCCTGCGACTGCAGCAGGCGCTCAAAGGTGCGGCGCAGCGTGGCGAACTGCAGCTCCTCTATCAGCCCAAGATCGACCTGGCCAGCGGCCGGCCGCTGGGCGCCGAGGCGCTGCTGCGCTGGCATCACCCCGAGCTGGGACCGATCTCTCCTGCCGAGTTCATCCCACTGGCCGAAGCCAGCGGCGACATCCTCGCCATCGGCGACTGGGTGATCGACGAGGCGATGCGCCAGGCGGTGGCCTGGCAGCAGTTGCCCTGCGCCGACGGTGACATAGAGATTGCCGTCAATATCGCCGCGCGCCAGCTTGGCCGGCGTGACTTCGCCGAGCGCCTGCTGAACCGCTTCGAGCAACTCGAGCTCCCCACGCGGCGGCTGAGCCTCGAAGTCACCGAGTCCGGCCTGATGCTCGACGTCGGACTGGCTAGGCGCTTGCTCACCCGGCTGGCCAAGGCCGGCATCAAGGTCGCCATCGACGACTTCGGCACCGGCTATTCATCGCTGGCCTATCTCAAGACGCTGCCCGTCGCCACGCTCAAGATCGATCGGGCCTTCATCCACGACCTGATGAACAGCGCCGAGGACCGCAACCTGGTGACCAGCGTGATCGCCATGGCCCACGGCTTCGGCTGCGACGTGGTGGCGGAGGGCGTCGAGACCGTCGAACAAGCCACCATGCTGGCCAGGATGGGCTGCGAGGGCGCCCAGGGGTATTATTTCGCTGGTCCGCTTCCCGCAGAGGAATTCGCTGACTGGTATTGTGGTCAACAAGACAACCAAGCGTTACTGCAACGTTGACTAGCCCGCATTGCCCGCAGCAAGCGCTTGGCCGAGCATCATTGGCCAATCAGCGACGGATACTGGTATGCAAGCTCTCGGGCCCAGAATCAAGCAACTACGACTCGAGGCCGGCCTCAACAAGGCCGCGCTGGCGAGACTGGTCGGCGTGTCCGATGTCACTATTTCCTACTGGGAGTCGGGCGCCATCAAGCAGATTGGTCATGAGCGCCTGGTCGCGCTGGCCAACGCCTTCGGCTGCCCGCTGGACGAACTGCTCAGCGAGCGCTCCCCCGAGACGGCCCAGGTCTTTACCCTGACCACGACGCCGCCGGCGCCCTGGCAGCCTTACCCACGCCAGCACGTCACCCTGCCGACGCAACTGCTCGGTGATGCGCACCTGGGCACGGAATGTTTTCTGGTAACACCCGGCGAGGGCGAACAGATCGAGTTCCTGGCCCCAGGCGATTTGGCCGCCATTACACCGCTGGCGACCTTTCAGCGACCGGGTCTCTACCTGATCGAGCATCAGCAACAGCTGTTGATACGCCAGCTCCAGCAAGGCTCGACCGGCGAGCTACTGCTGCTGCGCGACGGCGAGCCCCTCGACGAGGCTGCCACCGCGGATGCCAGCCTGCGCCTTTACGGCAAGATTCAAGCCCGCTGGCGGCTAGGCGCCGCCTGATCGGGACAACGCACTGCCCGGCGGCTAGCTGCCGTCGATATAGCGAATGCTGCGCTGATCGCCCAGCTCCACCTGTGAACGATAGCGCACCTCATTGCCCAGGCCGTGATTGGCCTCCCGAACCAATTCCCCCTCGAGATGTTCGCCGCGCTCACCGATGAACTCGCGCACCGCTGCAGGCTGTACGTTGGCCGGCGGCATATTGACTTCAATCAGGTACATGCCGTCGGGTAAACCGCTACCGGGGCCAAATGGACCCGCCTCAAAGCCGCCCTCACCATCGACATTGGCACTGTTGCGCCAGCGCACCCGACTGGATTCACGCTCCACCACCACCTGAAGCTGCGTTCCCTCGGGGAGATTGGTCGTGCCGCTGACCTGCATCTGGCGGCGATTATCCAGACGCGCATCGGTCTCGATCAGCACTTCCTCCTCCATTACGGCTGCCGCGGGGGCCGCCTCGGTCTCCTCGACCGCAGTGGTCTCCTCCGCAGTCGCCTGCTCCTCTACCTCGGACTCGCCGATGTCATGATCACCATCACTGCCACATCCCAGCAGTGCGAGCACCATCAGTACCAATCCCGTTACCTGAACAGCCCGCTGCAGCGTCATGCGTTACCTCCCACTGTACATCCTGTCCAAACCCTACCACCTGTCGACCGCGGGGCACATCGCCCAGCTCAGATATCGCTGAATTGGATAGCTGGGCAGAGGCCAGGTTCAGCCCGTCATCTTTCAACCCGCCAAAAAAAAGCCCCCGGGGAGGGGGCTAGCAACGGACTTACTCTGTCGAGAGATGCAGACGGGAGCTGCATCGTGGCAGGAGCGGCCCCAGACGGGGAGAGTGAGCCGCTCGCGCCACAAGGTGTGACCCATGTGTCACGCAATTAAATCTATACGACACATGTACAATAATCAAGCTCTGTACATGAGATTTTTCCCACGCGCCGGTTTATAGCCCTTTCCCCCTCTCGGGCTACTGCCCTTCTGTCAGACAACACAAGCCAAATGGTAAACTGATGTATTCGTTTGCCACGTGCTGAATACCGATGCCCAAGCTCGACCGAACCTTCTCTGTTGCGCCGATGATGGACTGGACGACCCGCGACTACCGCGCTTTCGCGCGCACGCTGACGCGCCGTGCGCTGCTATATACCGAGATGGTCACCACTGGGGCGCTGATCCACGGCAGCCCGCGGGAGCGCTTTCTCGGCTATGACGAGGTAGAACATCCGCTGGCACTGCAGCTCGGCGGTAGCGACCCGATTGAGCTGGCGGAGTGCGCGGCGATGGCCGAGGCGTGGGGCTACGACGAGGTCAATCTCAACGTCGGCTGCCCCAGCGATCGGGTGCAGAACAACCTGATCGGCGCCTGCCTGATGGGGCATCCGCACAAGGTGGCGGCGGCGATCAAGGCGATGCAGGCGGCGGTGTCGATCCCGGTCACCGTCAAGTGCCGGATCGGCATCGACGACCAGGACGAGGACGCCGATCTGGCGCGCTTCATTGACACGGTAGCGGATGCCGGCTGCGAGGTGTTCATCGTCCACGCGCGCAAGGCGTGGCTGCAGGGGCTCTCGCCCAAGGAGAACCGCGACGTGCCGCCGCTCAACTACCCGCGGGTGCAGCGCCTCAAGCAGCAGCACCCCGCGCTGCATATCGGCATCAACGGCGGCATCAAGACGCTGGATGAGTGCCGCGAGCACCTGGCGCGGGTCGACAGCGTGATGGTCGGCCGCGAGGCGTACCAGAATCCCTGGCTGCTGGCCGGCGTGGACGCGGCGCTCTACGGCGAGCCCGGGCCGGCCACCAGCCGCCACGCCGCGGCGCGGGCCTTCCGCCCCTATATCGCTCGGCGGCTGGAGGAAGGCGCCAAGCTCAACCACATCACCCGCCACCTGCTCGGGCTATTCCAGGGGCAGCCGGGGGGGCGCCGCTTTCGCCGCCACCTCTCCGAACATGGACACCTCGACGGCGCCTGCCTGCGAGTGTTCGATGACGCCCTGAGCCTGGTGCCCGAACGAGCCCCGCTCAGCGCCTGATCGGCGCTCCTCTCACTTGGCGGGATCCGGCTGCGGGTCGTAGTCCGACTGGAACGACTCCACCGCGCTCTCGGCTTCCTCGATGGCGTCGAAGCGCGCGATGTGGAACAGCGCCTCACCCTCGTTGGCCAGCGGCAGATTGCTCATGCCGATCACGATGCCGTCGGCCACCGCCACCACCTCGCCCTCGGCGTTGCCGAAGGGGTCGGCTACCAGGCCCAGCACCTCGCCCCTGGCGACGCGTGCACCGAGCCGCACCCGCGGCCGCAGGATGCCGTCGATGGGCGCCCGCGCCCAGCTCGAGCCGTTGGCGACTTCAGCGGACGGAGGCGTGCGCCGGCGGTGCTCGCCGGTGAGCATGCCGATGCGCCGCATTACGCGCAGCACGCCGCGCACCCCGGGGCCGATGGCCCACTCGTCGAAGCGCAGCGCCTCGCCGGCTTCGTAGGTGAGTACCGGTACGCCGCGATTCTGGGCATAGTGGCGCAGGCTGCCCTCGCGCAGCTCGGCGTTGAGGATCACCGGTGCGCCGAATGCCTCTGCCATGGTCTCGGTCTCGGGATGGGTCTTCAACTGGGCGCGGATCTGCGGCAGGTTGGTGCGGTGAATCGCCCCGGTGTGCAGGTCAATGATGTGGCTGGCGTGGTCGACGATCTGCTCGCGGAACAGCGCCGCCACGCGGCCGCCCAGCGAGCCCGACTCGCTGCCCGGAAAGCAGCGATTGAGGTCGCGCCGGTCGGGCAGGTAGCGGCTGTGCTGGACGAAGCCGAAGACATTGACGATCGGCGCGGCGATCAGGGTGCCGCGCAGCCCCTGGAGCTGCTTGGAGCGCAGCAGGCGGCGCACGATCTCGACGCCGTTGATCTCATCGCCGTGAATGCCGCCGCATACCAGCAGCACCGGTCCGGCCTGGCGCCCGTGGACTACCTCGACGGGGATATGCAGCGGGGCATGGGTGTAGAGCCTGGCCACCGGCACATCGATCTGGAGCCGGGCGCCGGGCGCGATGCGGGTGCCGGCGAGTTCGAAGGGGGCGCGAGCCATGCGCATGTCCTTGTGCGGAGAAACGATGCGGCCTGTTATACCGCGCCGCGTCGTACTTGGCGAGCCGGGCGATCAAGACTCGATAACTATACAGTCACGAATGTAAGTATGCTCGCATTACGGTACAATGCGGCCATGACCGTAACCGCTGCGAGAACGCCACCCCATGGCCAGACGAACCAAAGCCGAGGCAGAAGCCACCCGTGAAGCCCTGCTGGACGCCGCCGAGGAGGTGTTCTTCGACAACGGCGTGGCGCGCACCTCGCTGGAGCAGATCGCCCGCCACGCCGGGATGACCCGCGGCGCCCTCTACTGGCACTTCAAGAACAAGGCCGACCTGTTCATGGCGCTGATCGAGCGCGTGCGCATGCCATTCGAGGAGCTGGTCGATACCCTGCACCACCCGCACCTGCTCGACGACCCGCTGGAAGCGCTGCGCGTGGCCTTTGACAACGGCTTCATCAGGCTCGAGCAGCCCAGCAGCCACCGGGTCCACGCCATCCTGCTGCATCGCTGCGAATTCTTCAGCGACATCAATCCGCTGGAGATGCAGGACCGCCTGGCCGAGGAGTGTCACGTCGAGATATGCCAACAGCTGCGGCGCGCCCATGAGCTCGGCCAGCTGCGCGACGACCTCTCCCCCGAGACCGCCGCCCGCATGCTCCAGGCGACCCTCGGCGGACTCTTCCACGACTGGCTGCGCGGCCCCGAGCGCTACTCGATCCGCGAGCGCGGCGAGGAGCTGCTGGGCAGCCTGCTGCATATGATGCGCCGCTGACGCTGCACTCCCAACCTGCCAACAACTAGTGGGCCGCCCCTTGGGGCGGCCCGCTGCATTTTGGCACTGCGCAAGAGGTCAGACGTCGGTGGGCTGCTCGCCGGGCAGGTCACTCTCCCATCCGCCGCCCAGCGCCTTGAACAGCGTCGCGGTGGCGGTCAGCCGGTCGCGCACCGCCTCGGCCAGCGCCAGCTCGGCGGAGAGCAGCGCGCGCTGGGCATCCAGCACCTCGATAAAGCCGACGAAGCCCTCGCGATAGCGCACCTCTGCCAGCTCCTGGGTACGGCGGATCGCCTCGACCTGCTGGCGGGTCGCCTCGACCCGCTCGCCGCTGGTCTCGTAGCTGACCAGCGCATCGCGCACCTCGTTGAAGGCCAGGTTCACGGTGGCCCGATACTGCACCTCGGCCTGCTCGGACAGCGCCTCGGCGGTGTCGATGCGCGAGCGCGAGCGGCCGAAATCGACGATCGGCCCCATCACCGTAGCGCCCAGCCCCCAGGCCTGAGCCGCCGAGGTGAACAGGTCACCGGCGTCGCCGGCCGCGGTGCCGATCAGTCCGCTGAGGTTGAGGCTCGGCAGGCGGCTGGCCTCGGCGATACCGATCCCCGCATTGGCGGCGACCAGGCCGGCCTCAGCAGAGCGGATGTCCGGGCGCCGCTGGAGCAGCGTCGATGGCAGCATGGTCGGCACGCCGGTAGGCAGCGCGATGTCATCGAGCCGCGTGTCGCCGAAATCGAGCTCATCGAACAGCTCTGCCGGCGACAGCCCCACCAGCGCGGCCAGCGCGCCCTCCAGCGAGCGCACGCGCTGCACCTGGGCCGGCAGCTGGGCGCGGGTGGTTTCGAGCTCCGACTGCGCCTGGCGCAGCGCCAGCTCGTCGGTCTCGCCGGAATCGAAGCGGATCTGCTCGAGGCGGAAGGTCTCCTCCCGCGACTCCAGAGTACTCTCGGTGATGCGCCGCTGCTGCTCGGCGCTCTTGAGGTCGAAGTAGGTCGCCACCACGTCGGTGATCACGTTGAGACGCACCGCATCGTGGGCGAACACGCTCTCCTCGAGCAGCGCCTCAGAGGCCTCGCGCTCCCGCGCCAGACGCCCCCAAAGATCGATCTCGTAGCTCAACTGGCCGGCCACCGAGAAGGTGTTGTCGGTGGACTCGACGCCGAACGGCGAGGCGGTGGCCGGGGTGCGGTCGCGTGAGGCCTCGGCCTGGGCGCCCACCGAGGGCAGCTGCTCGGCGCGTGCCAGGCCCAGCTGGGCCCGCGCCTCCTGGATCCGCGCCAGCTGCAGGCGGACATCCAGGTTCTCGGCGGTGGCGCGCTCGACCAGCGCGTCGAGGCGCGGATCCTCGAACTGGCGCCACCAGTGGCGCCACTCGCTACGCTCCTCCTCGGCCAGCAGCACGTGCTCCGGCCACTCGTCGGGCAGGGCGATGTCCGGGGCCCGGTAGTCGGGCCCCACGGCGCAGCCGGCCAGCAGCGCCGCCAGGATGAGCGGCGCGGCCAGACGCGAGGCGCCGGCAACCTTGGGCTTATGCATGCTTCTGCTCTCCCTGCTCGAGACGACGGGCACGACGCTCACGACCACGCGAGCCCAAGTCATCCATCAATTTATAGAAGAGTGGCACGAACAGCAGCGCCAGGGTACTGGCGAAGATCATCCCGCCGACCACCACCGTGCCGATCTCCTGGCGACTGGCCGCACCCGCTCCGCTGGCGAATACCAGCGGCAGCGTGCCGATGATGAAGGTCAGCGCGGTCATGATGATGGCGCGGAAACGCTGCTGGGCAGCGGCCATGGCGGCATCGAAGGAGGACATCCCGGCGCGCCGGTTCTGGGCCGCGAACTCGACGATCAGGATGGCGTTCTTGGCCGCCAGCCCGATCAGTACCAGCAGGCCGACCTGGAAATAGATGTCGTTGGGGAAGCCACGCAGCGTGGCGGCCAGCGACGCCCCCAGCACCCCGAACGGTACCGCCGAGGCGACCGCCAGCGGCAGGGTCCAACGCTCGTACTGGGCGGCCAGGATCAGGAACACCATCACCAGGCCCAGGCCGAAGGCCAGGCCGCCGGCACCCGCCGCGGCGTCGAGCTGATAGGCCTCGCCGGTCCAGCCCAGCGAACTGTTACCGTCGGTCAGCACCTCGGCGGCTACCGCGTCCATCGCCTCCTTGGCCTGGCCGGTGGTATAGCCGGGGGCGGCATCGGCCAGGAACTTGGCGGCGCTGTTGACGTTGAAGCGGTTGATGATGTCCGGCCCCGGGGTGCGCTCCAGCGTCACCAGGGTCGACAGCGGCAGCATCTCACTGCTCTCGGAGCGCACGAAGACACGGTTGAGATCCTCGGGCTGGCCGCGGAACTCGGCCTCCGACTGCAGGTTCACCTGCCAGTTGCGCCCGGCCAGGGTGAAGTCGTTGACGTACAGCGAGCCGAAGGTGCTCTGCATGGTCTCGAAGATCTGGTTGATCGGCACGCCCATGGCGCGCGCCTTCTCGCGATCGACCTCGGCGCTGTAGCGCGGGATGCTGGTATCCAGCGTGGTGCGCGCATTGACCAGCTCGGGGCGCTCGTTGGCCGCCGCAGCCAGGCGCTGAGCCAGTTCGGCGATCTCGTCAGGCGTGCTGTCGCCGCGCACCTCGAGATAGCCCTCGACCCCGCCGGTCAGCGACAGGCCCTGGATCGGCGGCGGCGTGAAGGCCAGCACGTTGGCCTCGGGAATGCCCGCGCCCATGCCCATGATGCGGCCCGCCAGCGAGGCGGCATCCTGCCCCTCCCCGGTGCGCTCGCTCCAGTCGGCGAGGTTGGCGAAGCCGACCCCGGCGTTGCTGCGCAGCGAGCCGGCGATGATGTCGAAGCCGGCGAAGCTGGTGAACTGGTCGACCTCGTCCATGTCGGTGAGCATCGCCGAGACCTGGTCGCGCACGCTCTCGGTGCGCGACAGTGCCGACACCGCCGGCAGCTGATAGACCACCAGCGCCACGCCCTGGTCCTCCTGGGGCACCAGGCCGGGCGCCATGCGGCTCATCGAGAAGACCGTCACTGCCAGCACGCCGATGAACAGTACGCAGCCGATCAGCGCATGGCGCAGCAGCTTGTTGACCAGCCAGGCGAAACCGTTGGTGAGCTTGTCGAAGCCGCGATTGAACAGCTCGAAGGGCTTGGCCACCTTGTGCTTCTGACCGTCCAGCAGCAGTGCGCACATCGCCGGCGTCAGGGTCAGGGCCACCACCCCGGAGACCACCACCGAGATGGCGATGGTCACCGCGAACTGGCGGTAGAGCTCGCCGGTCAGGCCACCGAGGAAGGTCACCGGGGCGAATACCGCGACCAGCACCAGGGTCGAGGAGAGCACCGCCCCGGCTACCTGGTGCATGGTCTTGATCGAGGCTTCGCGGGCCTCCATGCCCTTCTCGCGCATCAGCCGGTCGACGTTCTCGAGCACGATGATGGCATTGTCGACCACGATGCCGATCGCCAGCACCAGCCCGAACAACGTCAGCAGGTTGACCGAGAACCCCAGCGCCAGCATGCCGGCGAAGGTGCCGATCAGCGACACCGGAATGGCCGCCACCGGGATCAGCGTGGCGCGCAGATGTTGCAGGAACAGGAAGGTCACCAGCACCACCAGCGCCACCGCGATCAGCAGGGTGATGAACACCTCCTTGATCGAGATCTCGACGAACTCGGTGGTGTCGTAGGGGATGGTGTACTCGACCCCTTCCGGGAAGCGCGTGGCGATGTCGTCCAGCGCATCGCGCACCGCGTCGGCGGTTTCCAGGGCGTTGGCCCCGGGCTGCAGGTAGATGCCCATGGGCACCGCGTTCTGGCCGTTGTAGGTGGCCGAGAAGGCGTAGTTCTGGGCGCCTAGTTCGGCGCGTGCCACGTCGCCCAGGCGCAGGCTGCCGCCATCCTCGTCGGCGCGCAGGATGATGTTCTCGAACTCCTCCGGATCGGAGAGCTGGCCGCGGGTGGTCACCGTGAAGGTGAACGCCTGGTCGTCCACCGAGGGCTCGGCGCCCAGCTGGCCGGCGGCGAACTGGGCGTTCTGCTCGCGGATCGCCGCGGCCACGTCGGACGGCGTCAGATCGAACTGCGACAGCTTGTCCGGCGACAGCCACACCCGCATCGAGTAGTCCTGGGCGCCGAACAGCGAGGCGTCGCCGACGCCGGGTATCCGCACCAGCTCGTCGAGCACGTTGAGCAGCGCATAGTTGGAGATGAACAGCGGGTCCTGGCTGCCGTCCGGCGAGTACATCACCGGCACCATCAGGATGTTGGTGGAGCGCGCCTCGACCCGCACGCCCTGGTCGCGGACCTGCTGCGGCACCCGCGCCAGGCCGGCCTGCACGCGGTTGTTGACGTTGATCGCCGCCTGATCCGGGTCGGTACCCATCTCGAACGAGACGGTGATCTGCAGGCTGCCGGCATCGGTGGCACTCGACTCCATGTAGATCATGTCGTCGACGCCGTTGATCTCCTGCTCGAGCGGTGCGGCCACCGCCTCGGACAGCACCTCGGCGCTGGCGCCGGGATAGTTGGCCTGCACCACGATCTGCGGCGGCACCACGTCGGGGTACTGCTCCACCGGCAGTGCGCGCAGCGCGGCAAGCCCCGCCAGCACGACGACGATGGAGATGA
The DNA here is from genome assembly GCA_001971685.1 of Halomonas sp. 1513. Lineage (NCBI taxonomy): Bacteria > Pseudomonadati > Pseudomonadota > Gammaproteobacteria > Oceanospirillales > Halomonadaceae > Halomonas > Halomonas sp. 1513. The sequence goes on along the minus strand of CP019326.1, from coordinate 1,125,724 downwards.
CCGAGGCGAAGATCGGCCGGTCAATGAAGAACCTGAGCATCACGCCTCCTCGTCATCGGGGACTTGCTGTTCGGCGTCGAATGCCGACTGCTCGGCTTCTTCGGCGGCCTCCTCGTCGTCCTCGACCTCCGACGCCGAGACGTCCATGCCGTCCTGCAGCGCCACCTGGCCGTTGACCACCACCCGGTCGCCGCGCTCGAGGCCGCCAATGACGATCTGCTGACCCTCTTGTACCGGCCCCAGCTGGACGCTGCGCGCCTCGGCCTTGTCGTCGTCATCGACCACGAACACCTGCGGGCCTTCGCTGCCCTGCCCCACCGCCTGGGGCGGAATCAGGAAGGCATCCTCGAGGGTCTGCACCACCACCCGCACGCGCACGAACTGACCCGGCACCACCTCGCCGTCGGCGTTGGGGAATACCGCCCGCGCCGACACGCTGCCGGTGCGCGGGTCGATGGTGCTATCGGTGAAGTCGACCTGGCCGGCCTGGTCGTAGTCGCTGCCGTCAGGCAGGATCAGTGCCGCCTGGCGCGGCGACTCGTCGCCGCTGGCGGCCATCGCCCGGCGCGCGGTGCGCTGCAGGGCGGCATCGTTCTCGGGCAGCGAGAAGCGCACGTGGATCGGGTCCTGCTGGGTCACGCTGGTCAGCAGCTGGCCGCGATCGATCAGGCTACCTTCCGGGAAACTCTCGAGCCCGGTGACCCCGGCCAGCGGCGCGGTGACCTCGGTGTAATCGAGATTGAGCTGGGCGTCGGCGACGCCGGCATCGGCCAGCGCATAGCGCGCCTCGGCCAGTTCGCGTCCCGACAGCGCGGTATCGCGTTCGCGCTCGCTGACCGCGTTCTGGTCGAACAGCGAGGAGATCCGCTGCCACTCGCGGCGCGCCTGGTTGAGGTCGGCCTGGGCATTGGCGCGCTCGGCCTCGGCGCGGCGCAGCGCGATCTCGTAGGGCTCGCGGTCGATGCGAAACAGCGCCTCGCCTTCCTCGACCACCTGCCCCTCGGTGTAGAGTCGCTCCTGAAGGATGCCCTCGACCCGAGCGCGCACCTCGACCTCTCGTGAGCCACGGGCGCGACCGGCGTACTCCTGCACCACCTCGACGTCACGCGGCTCGACGTTGATCACCGACACCGTGGTCGGCGGCTGTCCGTCCGCCTCGCCGCCCGGGGGGCCTTCCTCATCCTCGCCGTTCTGACCACAGGCCGCCAGGCCCACGCTGATCAGCCCTGCCAACAGCAGGGTTCGAATCGGGGTCACGCCCGCTCGGGGTGCCAATCGCATGAGGTGCCTCCAGGTGTGAAACGTATAAGTGACTCCATCCTCGAGTCACCGGGAAAGGTGCGCATTATAGTTACATTCATGTATGTATGGAAGTCTTGTGCCTAAACGGAAGGCGTAGGCAACGAACGGGGAGCCAGCCTAATACCTAAACTAAGATTGAGGTCAAGCATCGGTCCAGCACTGCCGATGCACCGGTTTCTGAGGATAAGGTCAATTAGCTTGCGATGAATGATGGCCACCGCCATATATGTACTAGCCTTAGCCAGGGTTACATTGCTTCCCGCCAATAGAGCCAAGGCAGGTACAACAGGCTATGCTGCAGAGCAGCACAGCTGCTATGACGGAGGCTGAGATGGATGCCCTGGAGCTGGTTCCGCTGGGAAGCTTGGAAATAGCAGTTCGCATCTGGCACCCCAACGCACCGAGAACCGTGGTCGCCTGGCATGGCCTGGCACGCCACGGCGGCGATTTCGAAGGCTTTGCCCGCTCTCTTGGCCCTGAGTGGCGGATCCTGGCCCCAGACACCCCGGGCCGCGGGTTTTCGAGCTGGTCGCCCATTCCCGCCCAGGACTATCTCTATCGCCGCTACCAGTCAGTGGCACTGGCCGTGCTAGATCACTTCGAACTGGAGAAAGTGCCTTGGGTCGGCACCTCCATGGGGGGACTGCTGGGTATGCTGCTGGCAGCCGACGCCGAGAGCGCACATCGCATCGAACGGCTGGTGCTCAACGACGTGGGTCCCGAATTAAATACCGACGGCCTGGCGCAACTGGCGCTCTATTTCGGCAGGCCGCACCACTTCGCCACCTTCAATCAGTTAGAGAGGGAGCTGCGCAGCCACTATGTCGGCTTCGGCATCGAGGGCGACGATGCCTGGCGCCGGCTGGCACTGGGCAGCGCCCGACGCCTGCCCGACGGCAGCTGGACCTACCACTACGATCCGCGAATCGGTGAGCAATTCATCCACGACACACCCCGGGACACCTGGGCAGACTGGCGAGCCATCCAGTGCCCGCTGATGGTGATACGCGGTGCCGACTCGCCATTGCTGGATGCCGAGAGCCTGGTGAAGATGGCCAACGCTCAACCCGCCCTGGTTACCCTGGAAGTACACGGCTGCGGACACGCACCGATGCTCGACCGCGATAGCCAGGTCGCGCCCATCGCCGAGTTTCTCACCCGCCCACACCGGCAACCGCTGCCGCTCCCCCGGCGCTCCTGGTGGCAGCGCCTGGCCGCCGGGTTGAAACGGACAAGCCGGCTGAAGGGTATCGACTAACGGCGAAAGTCCCGCGGCTCCACCCCCCACTTGCGCAACCGAGAGAATAGCGTGGTGGGTCTGAGCCCCAGCAGCTCGGCGGCGCCATCGCGGCCGGATACCTTGCCACCACAGCGCTGCAGGGCGGCGATGGCGTTGTCGCGCTGGCGGCGGCAGAACTCCTGCTCGGGCAGCGGCGCGCTGGCGTCAGCCTCGCTAGTCGCCGGCTCGCTTGGCTCACGGTGAGGACTCGGCGGCTCTCCCAGCAGCAGGTCGTCGAACATCAGGCGGCGATCCTGGGTAACGATCACCTGGCGTTCGATGACGTTCTCCAGTTCACGAATGTTACCCGGCCAGGGGTAGCGCTGCAGGATCTGCAGCTGGGCCGGCGGGATCCTCACCCCCGGCTTGTTGAACTTCTGGCAGGCGCGCTGCAGGAAATGCCGGGCCAGCAGCGGCACGTCCTCAATGCGGCTGCGCAACGGCACCGATTCGATCGGGAAGACATTGAGGCGGAAATAGAGGTCCTCGCGAAACTCGCCGGCCTCGATCATCTCGCCCAGATCGCGGTTGGTGGCGGCGATCACCCGCACATCCACCTCGCGGGTGCGATTGCCGCCAATCCGCTCGAACTGCTGGTCCTGCAGCACCCGCAGCAGCTTGCTCTGCAGCGCCAGCGGGATTTCGCCCACCTCGTCGAGGAACAGGGTGCCGCCATCGGCCAGCTCGAAGCGCCCCGGCCGGTCGCTGACGGCGCCGGTGAAGGCGCCCTTCACATGGCCGAAGAACTCGCTCTCGAACAGGTCGTGGGGAATCGCCGCGCAGTTGACGCGAATCAGCGGCCGGTCGCTGCGCTCGCTGCCGACGTGAATGGCGCGGGCGATCAGCTCCTTGCCGGTGCCCGACTCGCCGCTGATCAGGACGTTGGCATCGGTGGGCGCGACCAGCGCGATCTGGCGAATCAGCTGCGCCACCGCGGGGCTCTCGCCGACGATCTCGCGGTGGTTGAGCTCGGCCTTGATCTCCTCCTGCAGGTACTGGTTCTCGAGCTCGAGACGCTGCTTGAGCGACTCGACTTCGGCCAGCGCGTCGCGCAGTTGCTGCTCGGCGCGCTTGCGCTCGCGAATATCGCGGAACAGCACCACCGCCCCCACCAGCCGCCCCATCTCGAAGATCGGCGTGCTGGTGTATTCCACCGGGATCGCCTCACCGTTCTTGTGCCAGAACACCTCGTCGTCGACGCGGTGCACCTGGCCATCGCTGAACGAGGCGTGGATAGGACACTGCTGCACCGGAAAGTGGCTACCGTCGGCGTGGGTGTGGTGAAACATCAGGTGGGCATCGTGGCCGACCATGTCGTCGCTGCTCCAGCCCAGGATGCGCTCGGCGGCAGGATTGACGAAGGTGGTCTTGCCCTCGGCGTCGAGGCCGTAGATGCCCTCCCCGGCGGCGCCCAGGATCAGCTGATTCTGGCGCTCGATACGCTCGAAGACCTGTTCGACCCGCTCCCAGCCGACGTGGCCGCGGCGGTGCTGGCGGCGCAGGTCGGCCTTGGCGCGGCGCTGCTCGGCCTGGTCGCGGTCGGTCAGGGTCAGCAGCAGCGTCTGGCCGTCGTCGAGGCGCTGGCCGAACACCTCGACGTGGTGCGGCTGACGCGCCAGGTCGAGCACCACCAGGTCATCCGACCAGCCCGGCGAGCGGGTCAGCACCTCGTCGGTAAAGCTCACCCACAGCGGCAGCGAGGCCCCCAGGAAATGGCTGACTGGACGGCTTGCCAGCGCCTCGGCGTCACCGCCCAGCAGGCGGCTGGCGGCAGGATTGGCCTCCAGCAGGTGATCGGTCACTGGATCGATCACCAGCATGGCCTGGGGCGACTGCAGGAAGACGCGCTGATGCAGGGGCGGTACAGGGGGCATGGCGGGCTCCTCAATGGCACATGCCCTAGGTCATACAAAACCCGCGCCAGTCACGACATTTCGTATAAAAACCAACGAAATATCGTAGCTCACGAGATTTCGTGACTGCCGACCGCCCCCTCACGGCCGCCATGCAGAACCGCCAACCCCTTGAATAAAAAAGACTATCCGCCTCCTGACGGCAACTGGCACGGGGCTGGCATTGATTATCCCAGCGTCGCCGTGACTCCCGCTACTGCACCACCGCGGCGCACCCCGACGTCCCACTGCTTCCGTGAGGTGAATAACAACATGAGCGATCACAACGACCACAACAGTCTGGGCAACCCCTTCGACCATCGCCAGTCGCTGATTCATGGCCGCCACTGCGACTGCCACGACTGCCGCCACGACGCCGCGGCACGCCTCGCCGCCGATGGCGCCAAGCGTGACGCGGCGCTGCCGGCCAACAGCGAGGAGATGATGGATCGCGTGGTCGAGAGCGCGCTGGTGCGCGGCATGTTCGGCCATAGCGACATGCATCGCCGCCAGTTCATGAAACTGGTCGGCGGCGGTACCGTGGCCGCCGCGCTGGCCAGCCTGTTCCCCATGGATGCCATCAAGGCGGCGGTCAAGGAAGATCTCGGCCCGCTGGAGAAGACCGAACTGGACGTCGGCTTCATTCCCATCACCTGCGCCACGCCGATCATCATGGCCCACCCAATGGGCTTCTATGAGCGCTATGGCCTCGACGTCAACGTGATCAAGACCGCCGGCTGGGCGCTGATCCGCGACAACTCGCTCAACGATACCTTCGATGCCGCGCACATGCTGTCACCGATGCCGCTGGCGATGAGCCTCGGCGCCGGCTCCAGTCGCCGCTCCTTCATTACCCCGGCCATCGAGAACATCAACGGCCAGGCGATCGTGCTGCACCTCGACCACCAGGACAAGCGCGACCCGCAGCAGTGGAAGGGCTTCACCTTCGGCGTGCCCTTCGAGTACTCGATGCACAACTTCCTGCTGCGCTACTACGTCGCCGAACACGGCCTCGACCCCGACCAGGACATCCAGATCCGCGTCATCCCGCCGCCCGAGATGGTCGCCAACCTGCGCGCCGGCAACATCGACGGCTTCCTGTCACCGGACCCCTTCAACCAGCGGGCGGTCTACGAGCGCATCGGCTTCATCCACCTGCTGACCCAGGAGATCTGGGACGGTCATCCGTGCTGCGCCTTCGCCACCAGCGCCACCTTCGCCCGCGAAAACCCCAATACCTACGGCGCGCTGCTGCGGGCGATCATCGACGCCACCCAGTACTCCTCGGACCCTGCCAACCGCTCCGAGATCGCCGAGGCCATTGCCCCCACCAACTACCTCAACCAGCCGGTCAACGTCATCGAGCAGGTCCTGACCGGGCGTTTCGCCGACGGCCTGGGCGAGGTACGCGACGTCCCCGACCGCATCGATTTCGACCCCTTCCCCTGGCACTCCATGGCGGTGTGGATCCTGACCCAGATGAAACGCTGGGGCTATATCGACGGCGACGTCGACTACCAGCAGGTGGCCCGCGATGTGTTCCTGGCCAGCGAGGCCGGCGAGGTGATGCGCGAGCTGGGCTACGACGCTCCCGAAGAGACCTCGCGCAACTACCAGATCATGGGCAAGACCTTCGACTACACCGACCCCGAAGCCTATCTCGACAGCTTCGACATTCGCAGGAGCTAATCTCATGGACCGCACGACCACCGAGTGGAACTTCAGCCTCAACGTCCGCGCCGGCATCCTTGCCGTACTGCTGCTGGCGCTGTTCGTCGGCCTGTGGGAGGGCCTCAACCGCGCGCCGATTCTGGGCGGCGGCGGCGAACTCAGCGAGTACGAGCAGCTGATGGCCGGCGCCGACGAAACCGCCAGCGTGCCGCCGCCCTCGGCGATCGTGGTGCGCGCCTGGGAGCAGCTGTCGGATCCGTTCTACGATGCCGGCCCCAACGACAAGGGTATCGGCATCCAGCTCGGCTATTCGCTGTTCCGGGTGCTGACCGGCTACTTCGCCGCGGCGCTGATCGCGATCCCCATCGGCTTTCTGATCGGCATGTCGCCGCTGGCCTACAAGGCGCTCAACCCCTTTATCCAGGTGCTGCGCCCCATCTCGCCGCTGGCCTGGATGCCGCTGGCGCTGTTCATCATCCGCGACGCCCAGGCCTCGGCGATCTTCGTGATCTTCATCTGCTCGATCTGGCCGATGCTGCTGAATACCGCCTTCGGTGTGGCCGGGGTCAGGCAGGACTGGGTCAACGTCGCGCGCACCCATGAGCTGTCGCCGCTCAAGACCGCCTTCCAGGTGATCCTGCCGGCCGCGGCACCGACCATTCTCACCGGCATGCGCATCTCCATCGGTATCGCCTGGCTGGTGATCGTCGCCGCCGAGATGCTCGTCGGGGGCACCGGCATTGGCTACTACGTGTGGAACGAGTGGAACAACCTCGACCTGACCAGCGTGATCTTCTCGATCCTGCTGATCGGCGTGGTGGGCATGCTGCTCGACCTGGCCCTCGGGGCCGTCGCCAAGCTGGTCGCCTACCAGGAATAACCTTGAGGAGAGAGACATGAGTCACGCCTTCGTAGAAGTCCAACAAGCCGCCAAGCGCTTTCCCGGCGCCCGGGACGGCGACGACCTGACGGTGTTCGAGAACGTCAGCTTCCAGCTCGAGAAAGGCGAGTTCGTCTGCATCATCGGCCACTCCGGCTGCGGCAAGTCGACGATCATGAACGCCCTGGCCGGCCTCGATCAGTTCAGCGACGGCGCCCTGGTCATGGAGGGCAAGGAGATCGACGGCCCGGGCCTCGAGCGCGGCGTGGTGTTCCAGAACTACAGCCTGCTGCCGTGGCTGTCGGCGCTGGAGAACGTGCGCTTCGGCGTGCGCGCCCGCTGGAAGGAGTGGAGCGATGCCAAGGTCACCGAGCATAGCCTCGCCTATCTCGAGATGGTCGGCCTCAAGGACGTGGTGAACCGCAAGCCGGCGCAGCTCTCCGGCGGCATGCGCCAGCGGGTGAGTATCGCCCGCGCCTTCGCCACCAAGCCCAAGCTGCTGCTGCTCGACGAGCCGTTCGGGGCGCTGGACGCCCTGACCCGCGGGGTGATCCAGGACGAGCTGATCAAGATCTGGAGCCAGGATCAGCAGACGGTGTTCATGATCACCCACGACGTCGACGAGGCGATCCTGCTCGCCGATCGCATCTTCCTGATGACCAACGGCCCCGAGGCGCGTATCGCCGAGGCCGTCGAGATCGACCTGCCGCGGCCGCGCCAGCGCGGCGAGATCGTCAAGCATCCGCACTTCTACACCATCCGCAACTACCTGGTGGATTTCCTGGTGAACCGCTCCGGCGAGCTGCGCACCGCCGATCTCGACCGGCGCGGATTGCACTACCCCGAATCGGTCAACCCGGTCGAGCGCGCCTCGACCGCGGCCGACAGCCCCTCGGCTTCCGACGGCCGTGCCGCGGATGCCGACACCACCCACGACACCCTGGTCAGCTTCACTCCCAAGGAGACGCATCATGGATAAGCTCGAAATGCGCCACACCCTGCTCGCCGCCAAGGCGCGCAAACAGCTCAGCTGGGACGCGATCGGCAGCGCCGTCGGCATGTCACCGGTATGGGTCGCCTCGGCCTGCTACGGCATGAACAGTGCCAGCCACGAGGTCGCCCACAAGCTCTGCGACGTGCTCGGCGTCGACAGCGAGGCGGCCGACGCGCTCAAGGCCTTTCCCACCAAGGCCTGGGACGAGGCGATCCCCCAGGATCCCTTCGTCTATCGCCTCTATGAAGTCGTAGGCGTCTACGGCGAAACCCTCAAGGACGTGGTCCAGGAGAAGTTCGGCGACGGCATCATGAGCGCCATCGACTTCACCATGGAGGTCGACAAGGTCGAGGATCCCAAGGGCGACCGGGTACTGCTGACGCTCAACGGCAAGTTCCTGCCCTATAGGTCTTGGTAAACAGCTAGTCCTGATAGGTCTCGACCCGCGCCACCGCCCGCTCAACCGCGCCGCGATAGCCAGCGCCGAACAGCAGCAGGTGGTTGAGCAGCGGATAGAGCTGGAACAGCGCCTCACGCCTCGGCCAGTCGGCCGGGGCGTCGCCGTTCCAGTAGGCCTCGAAGAAGGCCTCCCCGGGAGCGCCGAACAGCGTCAGCATGGCCAGGTCGACCTCCGGGTAGTGGCGATATACCGCCGGATCGATCAGCGCCGGCCCGCGCGGGGTATACAGCACGTTGCCGCTCCACAGGTCGCCGTGCAGCAGGCTGGCCGGGGCATCCGGCAGCCAGCACTCCAAGCCTTCGGCCTGGGTCTCGATGCGCCGACGCAGGCCGGCGCCCAGCAGGCCGCGCTCATGGCAGGCGGCGGCCAGCGGCAGCAGGCGCCGCTGGCGCTGAAACGCCCGCCCGTCGCTCAACGGCGCGTTGGGCTGAGGGGTCAGCCCGCAGGCGTTGTCGCGCGGCCAGCCGTGCTCGGCTGCGCTGTGCGCATGCAGTGCCCGCAGCCCCTGGCCCAGCGCCCTGGCATCGCCGGCGCCGCCCCGAGCGGCGTGCAGCGCCTCCATTACCAACCACTCGCCCGCCTGACCCAGCACCTCGGGGACCACCAGGCCGCTGTTGGCGGCGCGCAGCGCCTCGAGGCCATCGGCCTCGCCGGCCAGACGCGCCGCGTCATCGCGCTTGACCACCACCGCGCCCTGCTCGGTGTCGAGCCGGTAGACCGCAGCGATGTCGCCCCCCGACATGGCCTGAAGCTTGCCCCGCGGCGTCAGCGCCAGCGACGCCAGCAGTTCCTCCAGCGATGCCTCCATGATGCCCTCCCCTGATGGTGTCGCCTGGCCCCATCCTGCCATGACCGCCCCCCCGACTGGCAAAGCGCCCACGGCTATGGCACAAGGGGCGCAAGACATCCGAGAGGAGCGAGAGCATGTACAAACTGGCATTCTTCGTCCCGCTGGACGCCGCCGAGACGGTCAAGGAGGCGGTGTTCGAGACCGGCGCCGGGCGCATCGGCGACTACGAGGCGTGCTGCTTCGAGACCCGCGGCCGCGGCCAGTTCAGGCCGCTGGACGGCGCCGACCCGCATATCGGCGCGGTCGGCGAGCTGGAGCACGTCGAGGAGCTCAAGGTCGAGCTGGTCTGCGCGGACGGCGTGATTCAGGCCGCCGTGGCCGCCCTCAAGCTAGCCCACCCCTACGAGGAGCCGGCCTACGACGTGTGGCGGCTGGAGGAGCTCTGAGCGCCCTGGCCAGCGTAAGTTCTGATCGCCCCACGCACGCCCTGTGTCTCGATCAGCGCGAGCCAGCCGGCGAAAGCGGCCGATAGCCTGGGCGTGTCGGCCAACTCGTGAAACACCTCACGGATCGTCAGAAAGGCCTGAGGATCGCGCACTGCCTTACGCGCCTCTGCTTTAAGCCGCAGCGCCAGCGGGTCCGAGATCATCGGAACCTGCGACGCCTCGCCGGCCACCCGGCAGTAGTGGCACCACAGCGCCAGTTCCAGCGCCAGCCCGTCGATGGGCAATCCCAGATTCAGTGCATCGCGAATGGCCGGCAGGATGAACTTCGGCTGCCGCGTCGAGCCGTTGGCGCATAGCCTGGTAACGGTGTCACAGATCTCGGCATTGCCGAAGCGCGTCATCACGCTCTCCAGATACCTCGGGTATGCCACAGCGTCGACCACCTTCAAGGCGGGAATGATCTCCCTGTGCTGCAGGGCCAGGAGCCAGCGGCGGATATCCGCATCTGCCACGGCGTCATGCACATGGCGATGCCCCAGCAGCGCGGCGACGTAGGCGATGCTGGCATGCCCTGCGTTGAGAATCCTCAGCTTCATCGTCTCGTAGTGAGAAACGTCATCGACGAATTGCACCCCAACCCGCTCCAGTGGCGGGCGACCGGCGCTGAAGCGCTCCTCGACGATCCACTGCCGGACGGGCTCACACACTACCGGGGCGGCATCCTCGATGCCGAAGCGACGCCTTACCAGGGCCCGCTCCCGCTGGGTCGTGCGCGGCGTGATGCAGTCGACCATCGAGTTGGGGAACGCCACCTCGCGGCTGATCCATCCAGCCAGCTCGGGGTCGATGAGCTGCGCCATGCCCACCACCGCGCGACGGGTCACATCGCCATTGCCGGGGAGATTGTCACAGCAGAGCACAGTGAAGGGCGGATAGCCCTTGGCCCGACGCTCGGCCAGCGCCCGTACGATCATGCCAAAGACGGTCGTCGGGTGAGCCGGGGCGGCGGCGTCGGCCAGGATTCGCGGATGGTCGGCATCGAAGCGGCCCGTCGCCGGTTCGAGAAAGTAACCGCCCTCGGTGATGGTCAGTGAGACGATACGGATGCGCTGATCAGATAGCGCCTGGGTAATGGCCCTGGCGTCGACGGGCACGAAGTCGACCATGGCGCCGACGACCCGAGCCGAGATCGCTCCCGGCTCGAGGTCGACGATGGTAGACAGCCAATCCTGCTGCTGCAGACGCCGCCGCATCGTGACATCCGCCGGCATGACCCCGGATCCGACGATTCCCCAGTCCAGGGCCTCCCCACGCTCGAACAGCCGCTCCAAGTACATCGCCATGTGCGAGCGGTGAAAATTGCCGAGCCCAATATGGAGTATGCCCGGTGCCAGCCTACGGCGATCATAGGCCGGCACCGTCACCCGGTGATGAAGACAAGCGAGCGCATTCTGGCAAAGCGATACCCCCATCGGCGTCTCCCGGTCACCCTCCCAGCCGCTGGGCGAGCTTCTCCTCCAGCGTACGCTGATCCTCGTCGAAGCGGCGAATCCCTTCGGCCAGCTTGTCGTTGGCCATGGCGTCCTGGTTATGGCCCCAACGGAACGCAACCTCATCCAGTTTGCGACTGGGCGCCGCATTGGCGGCGGGCTGCATCGACACCTTGGGCGCCACCTCGCCGTCGCTTGCCGCCAGGTCCTCGAGCAGCGCCGGCGAGATGGTAAGCCGCGGGCAGCCGGCCAGCGCCAGCACCTGGCCGGTAGTGCGGAAGCTCGCGCCCATTACCACCGTCTCATAGCCGCCGCGATTGGCCCGCTCACAAACGCCGCGTACGAACTGCACCCCGGGATCCTCCTCGGGTGCATAGTCGCGGCCGGTTTCCTTCTTGTACCAATCGGTGACCCGCCCCACGAAGGGCGAGACCAGGAATACCCCGGCGTCGAAGCAGGCCTGGGCTTGAGCATCGCTGAACAGCAGGGTCAGGTTGCACTGTATGCCCTCACGCTCCAGCCGCTCGGCGGCGCGAATGCCCTCCCAGGTCGAGGCCAGCTTGATCAAGATGCGGTCGCGACCCACGCCGCGGCGCTCATACAGCTCGATCAGCTCGTGGGCCTTGCGCACGCTGGCCTCTTCGTCGAACGACAGCCGCGCCGCCACCTCGGTGGAGACGCGGCCCGGCACCAGCCCGCTGATCTCGCTGCCGATCGCCACCGCCAGGCGATCCACGGCATGCGCCAGGCGTATATCGTGGGCGACCGCCTCTGCCTTGACCGCCGCCAGTTCGGCATCGATCAGTTCCTGGTAGCCGGGCAGCGCGCAGGCCTTGAGCAGCAGCGAGGGATTGGTAGTGGCATCGTGGGGCTGGTAGCGGCGGATCGCCTCGAGATCGCCGGTGTCGGCGACCACTAACGAGTGGCGTTTGAGCTGGTCGAGTTGGCTCGTGGACGTCATGTGATAGCGCTCCTAGTAAAAAAGTAACGAAAGTGACGGCGGCTCAAGGCGCCAGGGCGTGGCGCTCTGCCAGCGCCCGGTGGTAGCGCGCATAAACCTCGCGATAGGCCGCCACCGCGCCCGGTTCGGGCTCGGCCAGCGAACCGGCGTCGAGATGCACCAGCCGCGCGCACAGCGCCTCCAGCGTCACCCCGTGGGCATGCTGGTGGCACCATGCCGCCTGCAGAGCGGCACCCAGCGCCGCGGCATCGGTGACCTCGGGGCAGATCACCGGTGTGGCGGTAACGTCGGCGACCATCTGCCGCCATACCGGGCTCTTGGCGCCGCCGCCGATCAGGCGGATCTGGCTGGCCCCCTCGGCCAGCGAGCCGAACAGGTCGAGGCCATAGCGCAGGCCGAAGGTCGCCCCCTCCATCACCGCACGGCACAGGTTGGCCTGGGTGACGTTGGCACCGCTCAAGCCGAGGAAGCTCGCCGTGGCTTCCGGCAGCATCGGCACCCGTTCGCCGTTGAAGAACGGCAGCACGGTCACGCCCTCGGCACCCACCGGGGCGCTGGCTATGCGCTCGCCGAAGGTGGCAAGATCGAGGCCGAACAGCTCGCGCACCCGGGTGGTGGCCGAGGTCACGTTCATGGTGCAGATCAATGGCAGCCAGCCACCGGTGCTCGAGCAGAAGTTGGCGACCATGGCACTGTCGGCGATCACCGGCGCCGGTGAGTAGGCACACAGCGTACCCGAGGTGCCCAGGCTCATGGTCACCAGCCCCGGGGTGATATTGCCGGTGCCGATGGCACCGAGCATGTTGTCGCCGCCGCCGCTCGATACCAGCACCTCCGGCGACAGGCCGAGCTCGCGCGCCAGCGCCGGGCGCAGCGTGCCGGCCGGCTCGCTGGCCTCGATGATGCGCGGCAGCACCCGCGCGTGGTCGAGTTCGGGGGCAATGGCGGCGAACACATCCTCGCGCCAACCGCGCGCCCGGGTGTCGAAGTAGCCGGTACCCGAGGCGTCGCCGGCCTCGGTGACCCGCTCGCCGGTGAGCCAGAAGTTGAGATAGTCGTGGGGCAGCAGCAGGCTCTCGATGCGTCGGTACGCCGCCGGCTCACGCTCGCGCAGCCAGGCCAGCTTGGATGCGGTATAGCCGGTCTGCAGCACCAGGCCGAGCTTGTCGAGGCAGCCAGCCTCGCCGCCCAGTTGTTCGACCAGGGCGGCATTGTGTGCGGCGGTCTCGGTATCGCACCACAGCTTGGCCGGATAGACCGGCTCGCCCTGGTCGTCCAGCGCCACCAGCCCGTGCTGCTGGCCGGAGACGCCGATGGCACGCACCGCCAGCGGGTCGATGGCCGCCTGGCACAGCGCCTCGCCCAGGGCGCCGCGCAGCGCCGACACCCACTCACCGGGATCCTGCTCGCGGCGGCCGTGGTCGCCCTCGATCAGCGAATGCGGCCGGCTGGCCTCGGCGAGGATCGTGCCTCGCTCGACGTCGACCACCACCACCTTGGTGCTCTGAGTGCCGCAATCCACCCCGATATACATCATGCCGTCCCTATCCACTGAACCAGTGCCTCGAGGGTAGCGCGTGCACCGCGTTCATGCAGCGATGCCAGACTGGCAAGATAGGCTTCCCGGAAGCGTGGCTGCTCAGCGAGGTCACCGAACAGCTCGGGATTCTCGATAAAGGCGGTCGGCTGCTCGCGGTTACGCTGTGCCAAGGCCATCAGTGGCTGCTTGAGACGATCCACCACCTCGATGGGCCGGCCCTGTTCGTCTATGCCCTCGGCGTAGCGTGCCCAGCTCGCCACCACCGCCGCGCTGAGGCGGATTTCGCCGCCGCGGGCCAGCTGCTCGCGGATCACCGGCACCAGCCACTTGGGGATGCGGTCGGAGCTCTCTGCGCACAGCCGCGCCAGGGTGTCCTTGATCTGCGGATTGGCGAAGCGCTCGATCAGCGTCAGGCGATACTGCTCGAGGTCGACCCCGGGCACCGGGGCCAGGGTGGGACTGCCCTCCTCACGCATATAGGTGAGCAAGAACTCGACGAACAGCGGGTCCTGGCACACCTCGTGGGCGTAGCGGTAGCCGGCCAGGCAGCCGAAATAGCACAGCGCCTGGTGACTGGCGTTGAGCAGCCGCAGCTTCATCAGCTCGTAGGGCTCGACGTCCTCGACCACCTGCACCCCGGCCCGCTCGAAGGCCGGCCGCCCGGCGCCGAAGTGATCCTCCAGTACCCACTGGGTGAAAGGCTCGCAGACCACCGGCCAGGCGTCGCTGACGGCGAAGCGCGCGGCCAGTTCGTCGATGTCGGCCTGAGCGGTCACCGGGGTGATGCGGTCGACCATCGAGTTGGGAAACGCCACCTCGGCGGCCAGCCACTCGCCCAGTTCAGCGTCCCGAGTCCCGGCATAGGCGCTGAACATGCGCTTGGCGACATCGCCGTTGGCCTGGATATTGTCGCAGGACATCACCGTGAACGGGGCGATGCCCCGGGCACGACGCCGCACCAGCGCTTCCACCACCAGGCCGAAGGTCGTGCTCGGCCGGCTCGGCGCGGCGAGGTCGGCACGCACCTGGGGGTTGTCGAGGTCGAACTCACCGCTCACCGGGTGGAAGTTGTAGCCGCCCTCGGTGACGGTCAACGAGACGATGCGGATCGCCGGGTCGGCCATGCGCTCAATCACCGCCTCGGGGTCGTCCGGCGCAAACAAGTAGTCGATCATGCTGCCGATGACCCGCGGCTCGTAGCGGCCATCAGGATGCTTGACCACCAGGGTATAGAGATGATCCTGGGCCGCCAGCGCCTGCTGCATGCGCTTATCGCCGGGCATTACACCGACTCCGACGATGCCCCAGTCAAGGGCCTCGCCCTGGTTCATCAAGCTATCCAGGTACATCGCCTGGTGGGCGCGGTGAAAGCCCCCCACGCCGATATGCACGATCCCCGCCGTGACGGCACCGCGAGCGTAGCACGGGCGGGCCACCTCGGCGGGCAGGCTGGGCAGCGTGGTGGAGTCGAGGGGTGTCATGGCGTGTCTCCAGTGCAAGAGTATTCGGCCCGCCAGGGCCCGGCGTCAGCGCCAGACCAGGTCGGGGGTTCGCGAGTGCCGCTTGACCAGCCGGGCATTCAGCATGTCCTTGTTGCGCGCCTTGTCGAGTGCGGCCTGCGGGCCCTGGCCCATGCCCCGCCAGCGCTCCACCAGACGTCGCTCGAGCTCGTCGTCGTCGACCTCTAGCATCACGCTGAGGTCGAACAGCGGCGCCAGATCGCACCACGGCGCCTGGTCGAGGAGAAGGTAGTTGCCCTCGACCAGGATGATGCGGTGTTCCAGCGCGACGATGCGCCCACCGGCCCGGGCCAGGTCCAGTGGGCGGTCGAAGACCGGCACCGCGACCGCTGCGTCGGCGCGGCGAATGCGCAGCAGGTCGGCATGCAGGCCAGCGATGTCGAAGGTGTGTGGCGCGCCCTTGAACGGGACCTGCTCGGCGCCCAGCACCGCGTTGTCGAAGTGGTAGCCATCCATCGGCACCACCACCACCTGGCCGGACAGCTCGGCATCGATGGCCTGCCACAGCTGCTCCGACAGCGTCGACTTACCGGCCCCCGGCGGGCCGGCAAGGGCGACCACGAAGCGCTCGGCATCCGCCGCGGCGGCGATGATGCGCTGGGCAATGGCATGCAGTTCTTGGCTCACGTGGAGCTCTCCTTTGCAAATCAACGAAGGCCCATGATGGCGCGCCTAGTTCGCCGTGTAACCGCCATCGATGCGCAGATCGGGGGGCACGCAGGCCTCGGCGTAGGCCCCCAAGGTGCGGTCGATATGGTGGCGCACCAGCGCGCGGGCATCGGCGGTCAGCTCAGCGCGGCGGATCGCCTGATACTGCTGCGGCAGGTACTGGCTGATCAGCGTCGGCGGTATCGCTGCCGCGTCGAGCGCGTCGAACAGCGCCTCGACCGCAGCGGCCACCTCGGGCTGCGCCCAGTAGTAGCGGCTGCGGTCGCTGAGGCTGTAGCGACGGGCGAAGCGCTGCTCGTCGGCACTCCCCTCGTAGTAGGCCTGCCAGTAGCGCGGCTCGACGCGCATGGCCACCTCCAGGGTTTCGCGCAGCGGCGTCTTCCACGCCACCGCCGGCGCTTCCAGGGCAATATGGTCGAGGGCGAACAGCGCCTCGCGCAGGGCGAAGGTCAGCGCCGGCCCCACCTTTAGAATCGCGAAGTGGCCCTTCACCAGCTCGCGGTAGGCGCGCGGCGTCTGGTAATCGGTGGAGTGGGCCTCGAACACCAGGTTGGGCCAGGCGTGGATGGCGGCGCTCAGCTCAGCGGCGGCGGCCGGCACGAAGTCGATCACCTCGGTATGGCCGAACTCCACCCCGGGCTGCACCACTACCCCTCGCACGCGCTGCCAGGCCTCGCTCAGCCCATGGGCGGCAAACACCTGGCGATGGGTCTCGAGGGTCCGCTGCAGCTCGTCGGTGCCGGTCACGGCAAGGCTGTCGAGGTGTTCCTGGGCACCGCCGGGCACCGGCACTTCGGTACCGATCACATAGCGCAGCCGGTCACGCCGCTCTCCGGCTGCCTGTTCGGCGGCACGCGCCAGGCGCGCGGCCCGGGCCGCCACCGTGGCATCGTCGAGCGCCGGCGGGTCATCGGCGCAGGGCATGCTGGCGTCGAGATGCAGCTTGGTGAAACCGGCCGCGGCGTAGGCGGCCACCATCGCTTCGGCCTTGGCCATGGCCGCCTCGGCGGACTCGGCCTGCCACGGCGACGGCCCCAGATGGTCGCCGCCGAGGATCAGCTGCGCCTCGGGCAAGCCTCGCCGTGCCGCCAGGGCCAGCACCCGGTCGCGCAAGTCGGCCGGCGTCATGCCGGTGTAGCCGCCCTGCTGATTGACCTGGTTGCAGGTCGCCTCGACCAGCAGCGGCGTGGCATCGGCCTGGGCTCGCTCGATGGCGGCCTCGAGCACCAGCGGGTGGGCCGAGCACACCGAGGGAATGCCGCACATCTCGCCGCGCCGGTTGGCGGCCACGATCTCGTCGAGAGGATGACTCACTGCGTCTCTCCTGCAGCGGCGAGCCGCTGCTCCAGGGTGGCAAGATCGCTGCAGCCCTCCATCGGCCCCAGCACGGTCACTGCATGGGCGCCGGCGGCATTAGCCAGCCGCAGTGCCTGGTGAAGCTCGCAGCCGGCGGCCAGGGCGGCGATCAGCGCCCCGCCGAAGCAGTCACCGGCGCCGGTGGGGTCGACCTCCTCGACGCTAAGGCCGGGCACTTCGAGGCGCTCGCCGTCGCGGTAGGCGACACAGCCCTCGGCAGCACGCTTGAGCACCAGCAGCGACATGCGCTGCTCGCTCAGCAGCCGCTGTGCGGTTCGTTCGGCGTCCTCGCCGGCAGCGGCCAGCCATTCGAGGTCGGCATCGCTGGGCAGGAAGATATCGCAGCCGGCGACGAGCTCGAGCAGCGCCTCGCGTACGCCGGGACGCTCGATCAGCTCATCGCGCACATTGGGGTCAAAGCTGATCTGCCCGCCGTTGGCCCTGACCCGCGCCACCAGCCGTCGCACGATGGCGATGGCCGCCGGCGACGACAGCGACGAGCCCATCACGTGGCAGTAGCGGCATGCCGCCAGTCGCTCCAGCTGATCGTCGTCGAGGGTCTGCTGGCCGGCGGCGCTGTGCGCCAGGTTGAAGATGAAGCGGCGGCTGCCGTCGGCCTGGTAGCTGACGAAGGCGCTGCCGGTGGGACGCTCGAGATCGCGCTGCACGGCGCCAACATCGATGCCGTCCTCGCGCAGGCGGGCGACGATCAGGTCGCCGAAGCCGTCGTCACCCACGCGTCCGGCATAGGCGACCCTCGCGCCCATGCGTGCCGCCTGGGAGGCGAAGATCGCCGGGGCGCCGCTGGCAAAGGGGCCATGGAAGCGGCCGGTGGCGTCGAAACGCTGGTCGCGGGCCTCGGCCATGAACTCGGCGAGCAGCTCGCCGCTGGTGGTGATATCGAACATGGCTCAGCTCATCCAGTTGCCGCCGTCGACGTTCAAGGTCTGCGCTACCACGTACTCGCTGTCGTCGCAGGCCAGGAACAGCGCCGGACCGACGTAGTCCTCGGGGCGCCCCATGCGGCCATAGGGCACCGCCTCGCCGACCAGGCGCTTCTTCTCGCCCAGCGGGCGCCCTTCATAGCGGGCGAACAGCGCATCGACCTCCGCCCACATTGGCGTGTCGACCACCCCGGGGGCGATGCCGTTGACGCGAATGCCGTGCTTGATCAGATCCAGCGCACAGGACTGGGTGAGGCTGATCACCGCCGCCTTGGTGGCACAATACGTGCTCACCAATGCCTCGCCGCGGCGCCCGGCCTGGGACGACATATTGATGATCGCCCCACCCTGGCCGCGGGCGACCATCGCCCTGGCCACTGCCTGAAGGGTGAAGAACAGGCCCTTGACGTTGACGTTGAACTGCTTGTCGTAGCTGGCTTCGGTCACCTCGAGTACCGGCTGCATGTCGAACAGCGCGGCATTGTTGACCAGGATATCGATGCCGCCGAAGCGCTCGCTGACCTGTGCCACCATGGCCTCGATGGCCTGTATATCGCAGACGTCGAGGCGCACGCCCATCAGACGTCCCGCGCTCTGGCCATCGGCATCGAGGGTCGTCAGTGCCGCATCGATGGCGCGCTGGTCGATATCGGCGATGACCAGCTTGGCGCCCTGGGCCAGGTAGCCCTGGGCGATGGCCAGGCCGATGCCGCGGGCACCGCCGGTGATCACGGCCACCTTGTCATTGAGTTTCATCACTTGCTTCTCCTTGAAGGCAGGCTCAGCCCGGCACTCCGCCAGTCGCTCACCAGCTCGGCTAGATGCTGCATATGGTCGATCACCCGCCAGGCGCCGGCGGCCTCCAGCCGCGCCGCCTGCCCCGCTTCGATATGACTGGCGCCGGTGAAGCCCACCACGGTCATGCCGGCGGCATGGGCCGCAGTAACACCGGCGACGCTGTCCTCGATTACCAGGCACTCATCGGCCGCCACGCCCAGCCGCATAGCGGCCAGCCGGTAGAGAGCGGGATCGGGCTTGGGATGCTCGACCTCATCGGCCGTGAAGATCGGCGCCTCGGCGAGCAAGGCATCCAGCCCAGTACAGGCAAGCGACGCCACTACCCGCTGGCGGCGGCTGTTGGAGACCACCGCCTTGGGCAGCGGGATGGCGCCGATGGCCGCCGCGACGCCGGGCATGGCCTGCAGCTCCTCGGCCAGGCGCGCCTCGATGGTGCTATCGACCCGCTGGGTGGCATCGGCAGGCAACCGATGGCGGCTGTGTGCCTCAAGATGGCGCAGGATATTGGCGGTGGTCATGCCCAGCGCCTGGCGCAGCTCGCTCTCGGCGTGCAGGTCGGGCAGCCACTCGCCGAGCAGCTCAATCAGTGTCGCCTCGGCGATCGCCTCGCTGTCGACCAGCACGCCGTCACAGTCGAAGATCAGGGTCGGCGTCGGCCTCATGGGCTACCCTCGGGGCGCTCGCGATTATTCTCAGACCGTTCGCGGCTGTCCTGGCGCACCAGCCCCGAGAGCGGGTGACGCGCCAGGCTCGCCAGGGCCAGGCCCTGGGCGTCGAACAGGTGTGCCCGCGAGGGTTCGAAACCGAAGTTCACCCGCTGGTTGACACGATAGGTGACGTCGCCGTCGGCGGTGATGGTGATGATGCCGTCGTCCATCTCGACGTAGAGCGAGGTCTGGCCGCCCAGCCGCTCGATGACCTTGATCTGCCCTGACAGCGGCCCCTGGTCGTCGAGCAGCAGATGCTCGGGGCGAATGCCCAGCTCCAGTGCATCGCCTGCCTGGGCCCCCTCGCCGTTCACCGCCACCTCGCTGGTGCCGCCCCCGGGCAGCGCCACGCGCACCCCGCTGGCAGACACCGCCTGAGCCGTGACCGGCAGGAAATTCATCTTCGGCGAGCCGATGAACCCCGCCACGAAGCGGTTGCAGGGATGGTGATAGAGCTCCATCGGCGAACCGACCTGCTCCACCACGCCGCCCTGCAGCACCACGATCTTGTCGGCCATGGTCATGGCTTCGATCTGGTCGTGGGTGACGTAGATCATGGTGGCGTCGAGCTCTTCATGCAGCCGTGCCAGCTCGATACGCATCTGTACCCGCAGCGCCGCGTCGAGGTTGGAGAGCGGCTCGTCGAACAGGAAGATGCTTGGGTTGCGTACGATGGCGCGGCCGATCGCCACCCGCTGGCGCTGGCCGCCGGAGAGCGCCTTCGGCTTGCGGTCGAGCAGCGGCTCGAGCTGCAGGATGCGCGCCGCTTCGAGCACCTTGTCGCGCCGCGCCTGCTTGCCTACCCCGGCCAGACGCAGGCTGAAGCCCATGTTGTCCTCGACGGTCATGTGCGGGTAGAGCGCATAGCTCTGGAACACCATCGCCAGGCCGCGGTCGGCGGGCCCGACCTCGTTGATGCGCTCGCCGTCGATGAGCAGATCGCCGGAGGTGGCACTCTCGAGTCCGGCGATGATCCGCAGCAGGGTCGACTTGCCGCAGCCCGAGGGGCCAACGAAGACCACGAATTCACGGTCGTTGACCTCCAGGTCGATGCCCTTGAGCACCTCGGTGTCGTCGAAGCGCTTGACGACTTGCTTGATCTGTAAGGTAGCCATAGTCAGGGTCCTGTTACTTGACGGCGCCGAAGGTCAGGCCGCGTACCATCTGTTTCTGGGTGAGCCAGCCGAAGATCAGGATCGGCGCGACCGCCATGGTCGAGGCCGCCGACAGCTTGGCCCAAAACAGGCCTTCGGGACTGGAGAAGGAAGCGATATAGGCGGTCAGGGGAGCCGCTCGCGAACTGGTGAGGTTGAGGCTCCAGAAGGCCTCGTTCCAGCTCAGGATCACCGACAGCAGGCCGGTGGAGGCAATCCCCGGCAGGGTCAGCGGGATCAGCAGGTAGAGCATTTCCTGAGTGGTACTGGCACCGTCCATGCGCCCCGCCTCGAGGATGTCCTTGGGCAGGTCCTTGAAGAAGGTGTAGAGCATCCAGATCACGATCGGCAGGTTCATCAGGGTATAGATGACGGTCAGGCCGATACGCGTGTCGAGCATGCCCAGGTCGCGGAAGATCAGGTAGATCGGCACCAGCACGCCCACCGGCGGCAGCATCTTGGTGGAGAGCATCCATAGCATGGTGCCCTTGGTGCGCTTGGTGGGCAGGAAGGCCATTGAGTAGGCCGCCGGGATGCCGATGATCAGCGCCAGCAGGGTCGAGCCGAAGGCGACGTAGACGCTGTTATAGGCGAAGTGGAAATAATCGGCGCGGCCCTGCACGGCGGCGTAGCTGTCCAGCGTCGGCGTGAAGAACAGCGTCGGGTCGGCGATCGCCTGGGCCTCGGTCTTGAAGCCGGTGAGGATCATCCACAGGATCGGGAAGAAGATCACGAAGGTGATGCTCCAGGCCAGCACGGCCAGGACAAAACGCTGTAGACGTGAGGTATTCATGAGGGCTCCTTCGGCTAGTCTTCGAGGTTCTTCGCGACCATGCGGATCAGGAAGATCGCCACGATATTGGCCAGGATGATGGCGATGACCCCGCCGGCGGAGGCACCCCCCACGTCGAATTCCAGCAGCGCGCGGATATAGATCAGGTACGCCAGGTTGGTGGTGGCAAGCCCCGGTCCACCCGAGGTGGTGACGTAGATCTCGGCGAAGATGGTCAGCAGGAAGATCATCTGGATCATGATCACCACGCTGATGGCGCGTTTGAGGTGCGGCAGCGTGATGAAGAAGAACACTGCCAGCGGGCCGGCGCCGTCCATGCGTGCCGCCTCGACCTGGTCGTCGTCCAGCGACTGCATCGCGGTGAGCAGGATCAGCAGCGCGAACGGCAGCCACTGCCAGGCGACGATGATGATGATCGACAACAGCGGGAAGGAGGAGAACCAGTCGATCGCCGGCAGCCCGAACAGCCCCAGGAACCAGGCCAGCACGCCATTGACCGGGTGCATCATCATGTTCTGCCAGATCAGCGCGCTGACCGTGGGCATGATGAAGAAGGGCGAGATCGCCAGCACGCGAGCCACGCCGCGGCCGAAGAACTCCTGTTGGTAGAGCACCGCCAGCAGGGTGCCGCCGATCACCGAGATCGCCAGCACCGAGCCGACCAGCACCAGGGTGTTGCCCATCGCCCGCCACAGGGCCGGGTCGCTGAGCAGATATTCATAGTTTTCCAGGCCGGCGAACTGCTCCATGCCCGGCATCATCAGGTTGTAGCGCTGGAAGGAGAACCATAGGGTCATGCCCAGTGGTATCAGCATCCAGATCAGCAGCAGGGTGACGGCGGGCGCCTGCAGCGACAGGCTACGCAGGCCGCCTACGGTTCGCCCGGAAGCTCGAGTACGCATGGTGTTACCACTCGGGATTGAGAGACGAAGGTCGGCCGGGGAGCCCCGGCCGACTCAGGACAGACGATCAGTCGTAGTAGCCTGCCTGACGCATGGCACGCTCGGCGCTGCGCTGTGCCGACTCCAGGGCCTGCTCGACCGGCATCTGACCGGTGAGTGCCGCGGCGATCGACTGGCCGACCTGGGTACCGATGGCCTGGAACTCGGGAATGCCGACGAACTGCACCCCGGTGTAGGGTGACGGCTTGAGGGTCGAATCGGTGGGGTCGGCGTTCTGCATCGCCTCGAGCACGAAGCTGGCAAACGGCGCCGCCTCGATATAGCGCTCGTCCTCATAGGTCGAGGCACGGGTGCCTGGCGGCACACTGGTCCAGCCTTCGGTCTCGCCAACCAGCTCGATGTACTCCTGAGAGGTGGCCCAGGTCACGAACTGCTTGGCGGCATCCTGTTCTTCCGAAGAAGCCGGAATCGCCAGCGCCCAGGACCACAGCCAGTGCGAACCCTTGGGCGTTTCGGCCACCGGCGCCTGGGAGAAGCCCAGCACCTCGGCGACGTCAGACTCGCGCGGATCATAGATACGTCCCGCCGCCGAGGTGGCGTCGATCCACATGCCGCAGCGGCCGCTGGAGAACAGCGCCTGGTTTTCGTTGAAGCCGTTGGAGCTGGCCCCCGGCGGGCCGTAGTTGTTCATCAGGTCGACGTAAAAGCTGATCGCTGCCTGCCACTCGGGGGAGTTGAGCTCGGGGTTCCAGTCCTCGTCGAACCAGCGCCCGCCAAAGGTATTCACCAGCGTCGACACGAAGGCCATGTTCTCGCCCCAGCCTGGCTTGCCGCGCAGGCAGATACCGTAGAGGCGATTGTCGGGATCGTGGATCTGCCCTGCCCACTCGTAGACCTCGTCCCAGCTCGGCTGTTCGGGCATCTCGATGCCATGCTCTTCGAACAGGTCGGTGCGGTAGTAGAGCATCGAGCTCTCGCCGTAGAACGGCAGCGCATGCAGGGTGCCGTCGTGGCTCAAGCCGTCGCGCACCGGGCGCAGCAGATCGTCGACCTGATACTCATCGGGCAGGTCATCGAGCGGCACCAGCCAGCCACGTTCGGCCCAGATCGGTGCCTCGTAGGTGCCAATCGTCATCACGTCGAACTGGCCGCCGCCGGTAGCGATGTCGGTGGTCAGACGCTGACGCAGCACGTTCTCCTCGAGCACCACCCAGTTGAGGGTGATGCCGGGATGGGCCTGCTCGAACTCGTCGGTCAGGCTCTGCATGATCACCATGTCATTGTTGTTGACCGTGGCGACGGTGATTTCCTGGGCGTGGGCCGCGGCGGAAACCGCTACCGCCAGGGTCGCCAATGGCAAGGCGTGGGAGAGTTTCATGGAGTGCTCCTTGGTAACGCTTGGCATTGTTGTTCTGCTCAAATCATTTTGATCAAATTGATCATTGATCGATCAAATGATCGTTCACGCTTCCAAAAAAAGCAAAGCCGTCAGGCTTATACTTTGGGTGCATTTATGCGGGTCTGGTCATGCTGTGGCGCATCACAGCTGTTCGACGATATGCCGTGCCGCCAGTTGATCGGTGACCAGCCCCCTGATCCAGCCGCCGCGCAGCGCGGCGAGAATCGCCGGCGCCTTCTCGCGACCACCGGCCAGCGCGACGATCGGCTGGTCGCGAAACATCTCCAGCGGCAGGCTGGTGACGCGGCGGGTGATCGAACACTCCACCACCTCGCCGTCGGCGGTCATCGGCCAGCCCAGCAGCTCACCCACCGCCTGCATGCCGAGCAGTTCGTCGAGTTCGGCCTCGGAGATGAAGTGATCCTGGAACAGCGTGGCCTGACGGTCGATGCGCCCTACCCCGATGAACGCCGCCTCGGCCTCCAGGGCGACCTGGGTGATGGCCTGGAACAGCGGCTGCTGCTGCAGCGAGGCCTTCTCCTCCACCGTGCTTGCCACCACCGGCGAGGGCAGCAGGAAACGCTGGCCACCGGTCTTGTCGGCCAGCACCATCACCCCGTCGTAGCGGTTGGAGGAGCCGTCGCGGGCGACGTTACCAACCAGCGACACGAAGCGGTGCTGGGGGCGCTCGATGCGGCTCAGCGCTTCCACGGTGGCGCGCACCGAGCGGCCGGTGCCCAGCGACAGGGTCAGCGGCTCGCCGCGCTCGACCAGCCGTGCCACCCGCTCGGCGCCGGCCACCGCCAGGTAGTAGGCCGCCCCCTCCGGGGCGCTGGCCTCGGCCGGCACCACGTCGCAGTAGTCGAGCCCGAAGCGCTCGCGGATGGCACTGGCCAGGGTCATGCAGGCGGCGATGGGGTGGTCGATGTGCACCTTGATCAGCCCCTCCTGGCGCGCCAGCGCCAGCAGCCGCTGCACTCCCGGGCGTGACACGCCCAGCTGGCTGGCGATCTCGTCCTGGGTGATGCCGCCGACGTAGGACATCCAGGCGGCGCGCGCCGCCTGATCCAGCTTTACCTCGAACTTGTCCACGGAACGATTACCCTCTAGGCCATTGGGGGAGTTGTTGTCATCATACAAAGCTGATCGATATCCACAACGCGCCAAAAGTGCCAGACACCCTGTGGCGCACCACCTCATGAGGAGCCCTGCATGCCTATCGCCCTGATCACCGGCGCCACCTCCGGTTTCGGCCGCGCCACCGCCTATCGCTTCGCCGAGGCCGGCTGGTCGCTGATCCTCACCGGCCGGCGCAGCGAGCGGCTCGAAGAGCTCGAAAGCGAGCTTGGCGCCAAGGTCGATATCCTTACCCTGACCCTCGACGTGCGCGACGCCGAGGCGGTAAAAGCCGCCATCGACGGCCTCGATGCCCGGTGGCGCGAGATCACCTGCCTGGTCAACAATGCCGGCCTGGCGCTGGCCCTGGAACCGGCCCAGCGCGTCGATCTCAACGACTGGCACACCATGATCGACACCAACATCACCGGCCTGGTCAACGTCACCCACGCCGCGCTGCCGCTGCTGATCGCCACCGGCAAGGGCGCCAGCATCGTCAACATCGGCTCGGTGGCCGGCAGCTACCCCTACCCGGGCAGCCATGTCTACGGCGCCACCAAGGCCTTCGTGCAGCAGTTCAGCTACAACCTGCGCTGCGACCTCAAGGGCAGCGGCGTGCGCGTCACCGACGTCGCCCCGGGCCTGGCCGAGACCGAGTTCATGCTGGTCCGCTCCAAGGGGGATCAAGAGGCCTCCAAGGCGCTCTACGACGGCGCCAACCCGCTGCAGGCCGAGGATATCGCCGCCCAGGTGTTCTACGTCGCCACTCTGCCCGAGCACATCAATATCAACCGCCTCGAGATCATGCCCACCAGCCAGAGCTGGTCGCCGTTCAGCATCGAGCGGCAGTGACTCAGGTCTCGCCAGGGGCCTCGTCGGCCAGGTGGGACTGCTGCCACAGCCGCGAGACCAGCTCCTGGATGAAGTTGCGCACGATCAGCGACGGCCGCCTCCCGGCGCGGGTCACCACGCAGAACGGCGAGGCGATCTCGATCTCGCCGGGTAGCAGCGCCATGAGCTCGCCGCGGGCCACCCAGTGCTCGGCGTAGTAGTGGGGCAGATTACCGATGAAGTGACCGCTGAGGATCAGCAACGCCTGGGCCTCCATATTGGAGGCGTGGGCGCCTACCGTCGCCTCGGGAAAGCTGTGCAGCTCCTGGAGGTTGGCGTAGGGGCGCACCACGAAGGGGTGCTTGACGATCTCCGCTACCGTCAGCTGCTCGGCCTGACGTTTGAATAGAGGATGGCTGCGCGCGCAGTAGACGCCGTGCCGCTCGGTGTAGACCTGGCGATGCTGGAGCCCTTCCATCTGCGCGGTCTCCGGCAGGATACCCAGCTGCACTTCGCCGTTGGCGATCTCGCCGATCAAGCGGTCGGGGCTGCCCACGGTGATGTTCAATCTGGCACGGGGATTCTTGCGCAGGAACTCGCCGATCACCCCCTGC
Organism: Halomonas sp. 1513; assembly: GCA_001971685.1. Classification (NCBI taxonomy): domain Bacteria; kingdom Pseudomonadati; phylum Pseudomonadota; class Gammaproteobacteria; order Oceanospirillales; family Halomonadaceae; genus Halomonas; species Halomonas sp. 1513. The sequence continues at coordinate 1,099,216 of CP019326.1, read as the reverse complement.
AGATCGAGATCCTCGTCCATGATCGTGTTGTCCACCACTCCCAGGCGCAGCGTGCCGTAGACCGAGCTGCGCAGCTCGCTCATCTCGCTGTCGAAGTCGTCCACCGAGGCGAGCAGCGCCTTGGCTCGCTCATGCACGACCGCGCCTCGCTCGGTCAGCTCGAAGCCCTGCCGACCGCGGCGGCAGACCGTGAAGCCGACCCGCTCCTCCAGCGCGCGGATATGAAAGCTCACCGCCGACTGGCTCATGTGCAGCGCGGTTTGGGCACCGGCAAAACCGCGATGCTCGGCCACCGCCAGAAACACCGAGAGGCTCTTGAGATCCGACGCGGATACCTTCATCGGCATGCCCTACCTTAGTGCGCAATACATCAAAAATATGGGTTCATACATCGAAAGATAGCAATTTTCCTGCTGTGAATCCTCTGCTTAACTCAAGTCGTACTCCCCGACTCGCTGCCCCGGCAGCGCCGACGACCATCAACAACAAGAGGGTCACTTCATGAATCGCACAGCATCCATCACCGCAGGCCTACTGTTGAGCACCGGCTTGATGGCGGGCAGCGCTAACGCTGACCTGCTGGAAAGCATCAAATCTGACGGCGTCTTCACGGTAGGCACCGAAGCACGTTACGCCCCCCATGAGTTCATTGAAGATGGCGAGATCGTCGGCTACTCAGCAGACCTCATGGAATACATCATGCCTGAGCTTGAGGGCGTGGAACTGATTCGCATGGACCTGCCGTGGCAGGGGATCCTGCCTGGGCTCGAGCGTGAGCGCTTCGACTACGTGATCACCTCGGTCACCGCCACCCCCGAGCGCATGCAGCGCTACCACCTCAGCGCGCCCATCGCCGACGCTACCATGGCGATCCTCAAGCGCGCCGGCGAAGACGAGATCGGCTCACCGGAGGATATCGGCGGCAAGGTTGCCGCCGCCCAGGCCGGTTCGGCTCAGCTCGAAGCGCTGGAGGCGCTGGCCGCCGAGCTCGAGGAGGCCGGCACGCCGCTCGCCGACATTCGCACCTACACCGGCGTCGACGAGGCCTACGCCGACCTAGGCACCGGTCGCGTCGACGTGGTGATCAACAGCCTGCCCAACCTGCTCGAGGCCGAGCGCACCCGCCCCGACGTGTTCGAGGTAGTCGGCACCTTCGGTGAGCCGGTCTACTTCACTTGGGCAGGGCGTCGCGACGATGAGAGCGCCTCGCTCAACGCCTTCATGGATGAGCAGATCCGGCGTCTCAATGAAGACGGCACCCTGAACGAGCTGCAGGAAAAATGGTTTGGTGCGCCCATGGACGTCCCTCTGGAACTGCCCGCCGCTGAGTAATCGCGACCCGAGGAGCGGCCGTGGGCCGCTCCCGGGAGTCTGTCGGGTTTGACCGATAAGGTGCTCCATGTTCGAGATCCTGCTCACTCACTACCCGGTACTGATCAAGGGCCTGACCACCACCCTGGTGGTGTCGCTCTCGGCCATCGCCCTGGGGTTGGTATGCGGCGTGCTGCTGGCCTTCGGCCTGACCAGCCGCCACCGCTGGTTACGCTGGCCCTGCGGCCTGTACCGTAGCTTCTGGCGCGGCACGCCGATCCTGCTGCAGCTGCTGCTGGTCTACTACCTGCTGCCGGAAGTGGGTATCGAAGTGGCGCCGATCACCGCCGCCATCCTGACCCTGACGCTGAACACCACCGCCTTCCAGGCAGAGATATTTCGCAGCGGTATCGCGCATATCCACGCCGGACAGGTCGAGGCCGCGCGCATGGCCGGCATCTCGGCCTGGCAGACGCGGCGGCGCATCGTCATGCCGCAGGTGTTCCGCCTCACCCTGCCGCCGCTGACCAACGAGATCATCACCATTCTCAAGAACTCGTCGCTGATCTCGGTGATCGCCGTCACAGAGCTGATGCGCGTCAGTGAGCAGATCGCCTCGCGCACCTTTCAACCCCTCGAGACCTATCTCGCCGCGGCCTTCCTCTACCTGGCGGTCAATCTGCTGCTAGCGCAAATCAGCGCCCATCTGGAACGCCGCATGGCCGGCGGCCTGGCCACCGAATAGGCACACCCCGAGGAGCTATCGTCATGTTCGATCTTGCCCTGCTGTGGGAGACCCGCGAACTGATCCTGCAAGGCCTGTGGAACACCGTCTGGATCTGTTTCCTGGGCTGCCTGATGGCGCTCTCGCTGGGCCTGGTGCTGGCCGCGCTGAGACTCTCGAGCCCGCGCCTGTTCGGCTACCCGGTAGCCTGCTACGTGGAGATATGCCGCGGCACGCCGCTGCTGGTGCTGCTGTTTCTGCTCTACTACGGCGGCCCCAGCATCGGCCTACGCCTCGATGCCGAGATCGCCGGCGTCACCGGTATCGGCCTCTACGGCGCCGGCTACTTCGCCGAAATCTACCGCGGCGGCTTCAAGTCGATCCCCAAGGGCCAGCTCGAGGCAGCACGCATGCTCGGCATCTCGCCCTGGCACGCACTGACCCGCATCCAGATCCCGCAGATGCTGCGCCTGATCGTGCCGCCGGGCACCAACCAGTTGATCATCCTGGTCAAGGAGTCGGCGCTGATCTCGATCATCTCGGTGGACGACCTGACCAAAAATGCCACCACCATCGTCAACCAGACCTTCAACGTGATCGAGCCCTACCTGGCCGTCGCCCTGCTCTACTGGATGATCATCGAATTGATCGCCCGCGGCGGCTATGCCCTGGAGAAGCGTCTGGCCGACCGCCAGCCGCGCCACATCGCCCAACCAGGAGACACCGCCCATGCCCACGGCTGACACCACCACCATGCCTACCGCCGCCCCGCGCCGGACCCGCGGCGAGGCGATCGTCGAGGCGCGCGGTATCGGCAAGTCCTTCGGCGAGCTCGAAGTGCTGAGCGATATCGACTTCCGCCTCGCGCCGTCGGAGGTGGTCTGCGTGATTGGCCCCTCCGGCTCCGGCAAGTCGACCCTGCTACGCTGTCTGGCGTTCCTCGAGCCCTACGACCACGGCAGCGTGCATATCGACGGTCAGCTGCTCGGCTACGAGGAGCGTGGCGGCATGCGCGTGCGCGCCCGGGAGTCGCGCGTCGACGCGGTGCGCGCGCCGGTGGGCATGGTCTTCCAGCACTTCCATCTATGGCCGCACCGCACGGCGCTGGAGAACGTCACCGAGGCGCTGCGTCTGGTCAACGGCCTGTCGCGCCGCGAGGCCGAGACCGAGGGCATGGCGATGCTCGAGCGGGTCGGCCTGGCCGAGCGCGCCGGCCACTTCCCCGAAAGCCTCTCCGGCGGCCAGAAGCAGCGCGTGGCCATCGCCCGGGCGCTGGCCATGCAGCCGCGGGTGATGTTCTTCGACGAGCCCACCTCGGCCCTCGACCCCGAACTGGTCGGCGAGGTCCTCGACGTCATGAAGCAGCTCGCCCACGACGGCATGACCATGGCCATCGTCACCCACGAGATGGGCTTCGCCGCCAAGGTCGCCGACCGCGTGGTGTTCATGGACCAGGGCCGGATCGTCGAGAGTGGCCCCCCGGAGACGCTGTTCCGCACCCCCCAAAGCGAGCGCCTCAAGCAGTTCCTCAACACCTGGCGCGAGCGCCATATCGACTGACATCCCAGCTCAGAGCTGACCCATCACCACAAGGAGAACACCATGAGCAGCAAGCCAACCTTCGACCACGCCCGCATCGAGCAGCTGCCGCGCCGCAACAGCGAACCCTGCGGCCACAATCATACCCTCGAGACGCCGATCTCCGCCGACGGCACCCCGGTGCTCGGCGAACGCTACGAGGTCGCCGCGCGCGGCGGCCGCGCGGTACGCCTAAAGAAGGGCCAGACCATCCGCATCATCAATACCCACGGCACTCAGGTCTGCGATACCTGGGCCTTCAGCAGCGACAATCTCAACGAATTCATGTCCTGGGAGCACGGCCGCGCCTGGCTCAGCGGGCTGATCCCCCAGGTCGGCGACCCGCTGATGAGCAACCGCCGCCGTCCGATCATGACCCTCACCGCCGACACCTCACCGGGCATCCACGACACCCTGATGGCGGCCTGCGACCTGTTTCGCTACATGACACTCGGCGTCGAGGGCTATCATGACAACTGCGCCGACAACCTGCGCCTGGCGCTCAAGGCGATCGGCATCGATGCCCCGGAGGTGCCGCAGCCGCTCAACCTGTGGATGAACATCCCGGTCAACGCGCAGATGAAGGTCGACTGGTGTCCACCGGTCTCCAAGCCCGGCGACTACGTCGAGCTGCGCGCCGAGATGGACTGCATCGTCGTCATGTCGTCCTGCCCCCAGGACATCATTCCGATCAACGGCGAGGACTGTGTCCCCGTCGAGGTGCACTTCGACGTCCACGCGTGAGGAGACGCCGCTGGGCGCCAGCCTGGCGCGCCTCTGCGCCTGACCCTCTCCAGCAAGGAGCCCGCATGACAAGCCCGACCGACGCCACCCGCCGCAACGCCGCCACCGGTGAGAGCTACGCCCCGCACCTCGAGCCGCGCTACCGCGAGATCGCCACCTTTCTGCGCGCGCCGCTGGCCGAGCGCCTCGATGATCTGGATATCGCCCTGGTCGGCATTCCTTTCGACGGTGGCGTCAGCAACCGTCCCGGCGCCCGCCTGGGTCCGCGCGAGATGCGCAACCAGTCGAGCCTGATGCGCAGCATCCACCACGTGACCCGCCAGGACCCTTTCGACCAGGCGCGCATCGCCGACATCGGTGACGTGCGCTTCTCATCGATCTACGACCTCGAGCGGGTCTCCGATGATATCGCCGCCCACTACCGCGCCATCCACCAGGCCGGGGTGCTCCCGCTCAGCGCCGGCGGCGACCACTCGGTGACCTACCCGATCCTGCGCGGCCTGGCCGGCGACGCGCCGGTGGGGCTGATCCATATCGATGCCCACACCGACACCTGGGACGAGTTCCAGGGCTCGAAATTCCACCACGGCGGCCCCTTCCGGCTGGCCTGCGAGGCAGGCCTGATCGATCCCACCCGCACCGTGCAGATCGGCATCCGCGGCGCCCAGAACACCGCCCAGGGCTGGGACTACTCGGATGCCACGGGGATGCGGGTGATGTTCATGGAGGAGGTCGACGCGCTGGGCATCGAGGCGGTGGTCGCCGAGGCCCGGCGGGTGGTGGGTGATGGCCCGGTGTATCTGTCGTTCGATATCGACAGCGTCGACCCGGACTTCGCCCCGGGCACCGGCACGCCGGAGGTCGGCGGGCTGACCAGCCTGCAGGCGCTGCAGCTGGTGCGCGGCTTTCGCGGCCTGCCACTGATCGGTGCCGACGTGGTGGAGGTAGCGCCGCCGTTCGATCCCACCGGCAATACTGCTCTGCTCGGCGCCACCCTGATGTATGAGCTGCTGTGCCTGCTCGCCGAACAGCGGGCAACGGCCTGAGCGTGTCGGCCTGTCAGGCCGAACCGAAGTAGCGCTCGCGATCCTCGGCAGTGACGTCGCTGATATGCAGCGGATAGACGCCGTCGCGGCGGTCACTATAGAAGTGGCGCAGGGTGCGCTCGATGGTCGGGAAGGCCAGCTCGTCCCAGGGGATCTCGTGCTCCTCGAACAGCGCCACCTCGAGGCTCTCCGGGCCGGCGTCGAAGCCGCCCTCGAGGTCAGCGCGGAACATCATGTAGACCTGGTTGATATGCGGCAGGTTGATCAGCGTATAGAGGCCATGGATGGCCACCTCGGCGCAGGCCTCCTCGCGGGTCTCGCGGGCGGCCGCCTCGACGGTGGTCTCGGCGTTCTCCATGTAACCCGCCGGCAGCGTCCAGAAGCCCTTGCGCGGCGAAATCGCGCGGCGGCATAGCAGCACCTTGCTGCCGATCACCGGCAGGGTACCGGCGACGATGCGCGGATTCTGGTAATGGATGGTGCCGCAGGCGTCGCACAGGTAGCGCGGTCGGTCGTCGCCGTCGGGAATCGCGAAGCGGACGGTCTCGCCGCAGTGGCTGCAGAAGTTCATGGCTCTCCTTCATGGCGCAGGGGCGGAGCGCGTCTTGACGCCTGTGCGGGAGCTGGGTACAACACATGAAACCCAGCGGATACCCCATGTTAGAGAAACTGCGCGAGCGCCTGCAAGCACACCGCCCTCAACGCCTGACACTCGCCATGCCCGAGGCCGCGGTGCTGATCCCGATCGTGACCCGGCAAGAGCCGACGCTGCTGTTCACCCGCCGCGCCGACCACCTCAACACCCATCGCGGCCAGGTGGCGTTTCCCGGCGGCAAGCGCGAGGCCCACGACCGCGACCTGCTGGAGACCGCGCTGCGCGAGTCCGAGGAGGAGATCGCCCTGCCTCCTTCGCGAGTCGAGCTGCTTGGCCAGCTCAGCGAGGTGGTCTCGCTGCACGGCCTCAAGGTCACCCCCTACGTGGGGCTGATCCCGCCGGATCTGCCGCTGACCCCGGACCCCAGCGAGCTCGACGCGATCTTCGAGGTGCCGCTGGCGCTGTTTCTCGACGACTGCCGCAGCCACACCGACGTGATCACCGTCGATGGCCGTCCCTACTACGTGCCCAGCTATCAGGCCCAGGGCCAGGTGATCTGGGGGCTCTCGGCAATGATGCTGGTGGAGCTGCTCAGCGAGGGGTTCGGCTGCCCGGTGAGCCTCGATCGCGCCCCCGAGGGCGGCCCGCTTCGCCATCGCCCGCCGCGCCGCGGACCACGACAAACCGTACCCAACACCCACTCCCGACAAGATTGAGCCGTATCATGCAAGTCGTTCTCATTAGTCTCGCCATTGCCGCCCTGCTGGTGTGGTTCTTCATGCGTACCAAGGCCAAGGGCTTTCAACTGATGCGCTGCGCCCTCTATCTGCAGAACCTTCAGGAAGTGATTGACGGCAATCCCGGCGACGACGACCTGGTCGTCACTCGGGAGCAGGCCGAGCAGGCCTACCAGGCCGCCCGCGAGGAGTTTGCCGGCATGGCTACCCGCCAGGGACAGGCCTACTGCGTGCATGTCACTCAGGCCCAGCTCAAGGCCTATGGCAACAAGAAGGGCGTGATGCTGGCCCGCGCCCGCGCCCACGGTTTCCCGGAGTGAAGACGCCATGAGCGCCTCGCCCGCCTTCGACCCGCAGCGGCTGGCAGCGCTGGTCGATGCCCTGGTCGCCCAGGGCTGGTTCGTGGGCGAGGAGTTCATCGACGCCGAGCTGTGCCAGGCGCTGTTCGCCGAGGTCAGTCAGCTTGCCGAACTCGACGCCCTGGCTGCCGCCGGTATCGGCCGCGGCAGCGAGCACCACCTGCGCCGCGACGTGCGCGGCGACGCCATCCACTGGCTCGACCGCCAGAGCCTGGCCCAGCGCCGCTACCTCGCGGCCATGGCCGAGCTGCAGCAGAGCCTCAATCAGGCACTCTATCTGGGGCTGTTCGAGTTCGAGGCGCACTTCGCCCACTACCCGCCGGGCAGTTTCTACAAGACCCATGTCGACAGCTTCCAGGGCCGCGCCAACCGCGTGGTCTCCACGGTGCTCTACCTCAACCCCGAGTGGCCCACCGACGGTGGCGGCGAGATGGCGATCTACGCCAGTCAGGACTCGCAGCGAGAGGTCGCTCGAGTGCGCCCTGAAGCCGGCACCTTCGCCTGCTTTCTCTCCGAGACGGTGCCCCACGAGGTGCTGCCGACCCGCTTGCCGCGGGCCAGCATCGCCGGCTGGTTCCGACGCAACGCCTCACTGGGCGGGCGGATCGACCCGGCAAGGTAGGTATTGGCCTCAGGCCTTGAGCACGTAGCGCAGGATCTCGACCACCTGGTCGGTGCTGGTGGCCCATGCCATCGCCTGGGCGTCGACCTCCTTGAGCGGATGCACGATGTCCTCGCCGTGCAGAGTCACGTAGGGCTTGCCCAGCGCCGCGCAGTAGCCGGCATCGAAGGCCGCGTTCCATTGCTTGTACTGGTCACCGAAACGCACCACCACCAGGTCGCTCTGTTCGATCAGGGTCTTGGTACGAATCAGGTTGACCTTGGAGGACTTGTGGTCGCGCCAGAACTGGCGGCTCTCTTCGCCGAGGTGGTCGCCGGCGGCATCGCTGGCGGCGTGGTCGGTCACCGCCGAGGTGAATACCACGTCGAGGCCCAACGCTTCGGCACCGCGCTGGATCTCATCGCGCCAGTCGGTGTGGATCTCGCCGGACAGGTAGACGTAAAAGCTCATCAAAGGCTCCATGGCAAAACAAAAAGGTCGGCCATCATAGCCCAGCGAGGCAGGCGATCAAAAATCCCGTGACAGGGTCACGGCGCCGAACACGTCGTGGCTGGTCTGGCCTTCGAACTCATGGCTACGCCGCACCGCGGTGTAGCTCAACTGCCAGGCGTCCCAGGCCAGCGCCGCGCCGCCCACCAGATCGCCGACCCATTCTCGGCGCTCCACCGAGTGACTGCTCTTGATGGTGTTGCCGTCGAGAGTCAGGTTTTGGGCCATGTAGTAGCCCTCGACGCTGGCAAAAAGGTACCAGCGCAAGCCCGAGCGCTGGGTGAAGGCCTGGCGACCGCCCGGATTGGGCGTGACCGTGGGGATGCCCACGGCATCATCGCCGAAGCGTACCGCGTAGCCGCCACTGGCGTAGGTATAGAGGTTGCCCATTGCCAGCCCCGCGCTGGGGCCGTGGGCCAGGGTCTTGCCTGCCAGCGGCGACTCGTGCCACCACTGGCGGCGCAGCGTGGCGTTGACGATCGGCTCGTCGGCAAGCTGGTTGTTCCAGCCCCGCGGACGATCGCTGCGTGAGAAGCGGTGCGCCTCTCGCTGAATGCGCTCGGCCTGAGACGAGCGCCCCACCATGCCCCCGTCGAGATGCAGGTCGGTGGCCTGTCGCCAGCCTCCGCGCGCTACGTCCTCGTAGAACGATACCCCGCCGAACACCAGCCCGGCATAGGGTCGGTCGTCCTCGATCAGACCGCGCTGCTCGATGTCGTCGGGCGTATAGATCTGGTGGATCAGCCGGTAGGCCACCCTGTCGGCCTGGCCGATCAGCGTATCGGGCAGGCGCGCGGCCACCCGCTGGCTCCAGTGCTCGGGCTCGGGGACGAAGGTCCAGTTGAGTTCGACGCCGCTGGTGAAGTGGCCATCATCGCTGCTCGCCAGGAAGTCGTTTTCTACTTTGAGGGTAAAGGTGCCGTCGGCGGCGGCCATCCCGGGCAGCGCCGCCAGGGCCGCCACTGCCAGCCAGCAGCAGACGCTGCGATAGGTCATGTCTCGATCCTTGAGCATGCGAGTTAGAAACGGTAGCTGAGGAAAACCCCGGCTACCGGCTGCAGCGCATCGCCTACGTCGTCGACGATGGGGCTGTCGGCGGCATCGCCGGTCAGATAGGTAACGCCGGCCAGCGCGGTGAGCGACCAGGCCGGGGTCAGCGCGTGGCTGAGGGTACCGCTAAGCCCATAGCGCAGGTAGCCACTATCCGGTTCATAAGCTGCCACCCCCGAACGTGCACTGTCCTCGGCGGAGACACCGAACATCGCCCGCGTCCAGCTGGCGCTGGAGTAGCTCACGCTTGGGCCCAAGGTGACGAAGGTGCGCTCGCTGAGGGGCGCTCGCCAACTGGCTCGGGCCTGCCACTCACTGCCGTTGACATCACCACTGACCGGCGACTCCCCGGACAGGCTATAGCGCCATGGCCCCTGGTCGTAGCTGACGCGCAGACCCAGGGTAGCGCCACCGTCGACCTCCTCGAATGCCGCCAAGGCGCCGCGATTGTCGCGGCCGAAGGTATAGCCGAGGTAGGGCGATACGACCCAGTTGCCCTCGCGAATCGCGTTCCAGCCGAGTCCCTCGCGGGGATTGAAATAGAACGCATCGGCGTAGCGCAGTTCCAGCGATGGCCAACCCCGCGTGCGGAAATCATCGCTGCCCAGATACTCCGGCGTGACCAACACCCCCGCCCCGACGCTGCCCTGCCAAGGGTTCTCTGCCATCGCTGACGTCGCCACCAGCCCCGCCACCAGTCCCAGCCACCATCCACGCATCGCCATGTCGTTTCCTAAGGTTATTCTTACAGGCACACAAACATTTTTGATTGTATGTAGCTGTACAGCAGCGGTGCAAGCCAAGAGAGAGGATTCCTTCTGGAGGCTACCCCATGATCAGCCGCTGCAGCTCCTCGAGATAGCCCTCCATCACCAGGTTGGGCGGCGCGCCCTTGCGGGTGATGGCGCAGTAGCGGGTCAGGTAGTGCCAACGGTCGGGGTCCAGGGCGCGCATGCGGCCGTCGCGTACCCAACGCTCGGCATAGTGGGTAGGCAGGTAGCCGATATAGCGCCCGGAGAGGATCAGAAAGGCGATGCCCTCGCGATCGGTCGCCGAGGCGGCGGCCTTGAGGGGCTCATGCAGCGCCTTGACCTCCGGCGTCTGGGCATAGGCGGGTACCACAGCGTCATGCTCGGCCAGCCGCCCTGCGGATAGCGCATCAGCCGTGAACAGCGGATGGTCGGCCGCACAGTAGAGCTGAGAGTGCTCTTCATAGAGGGAGAGATAGTTGAGCCCTGCCAGGGTCTTGAGCGCCGGAATCACCCCGGTGTGTAGACGGCCATCCAGCACCGCCAGCTCGATCTCGCTGGGCGGCATCATGCGAATATGGATATGCACCTCAGGTCCGCGCTCCTTGAGGGCACTCAGGGCATGGGTGATATGCATCTCGGGCATGGTCACCAGGTTATCGGTGATGCCGATATTGAGCTCGCCCTTGAGCCAGGCATGCAGGCCGTTGACCCGGGTACGAAAGCCCTCCACCGCGGCCAGCAGCCGCTGGGCGGCCTCATAGACTTCCGCCCCCTCGTCGGTCAGCGAGAAGCCGCTGCGCCCGCGCTGGCAGAGCCGCAGCCCGAGCCGGGTCTCGAGGTCGTTCATGGCCATGCTGATCGCCGCGCGGCTGATATTCAGCTCTACTTCAGCGGCAGAGAATCCGCCGCACTCCACCACCTTGCGGTAGATCCGCAGCAGGCGCAGATCGGCATCGCTCACTTGACCACTCAGGGCCGCTTTGCGTCGCGACATCGATTCAGCCTCCTGGTCGACGGCCACGGCCGACGCGGTAAAAGTTAACCATATGCTTGCATGAGCTTAAAAATTTATAGATTTAAGTTATCACCGGTCGGGACTAGGCTACCAGGCAAGATGCCAACAATATCGGCCAAAATAGAGGGTAGCGTCATGTCAGAGCGAGAGTTATCGCCCAACGCCGGGCTAAGCGCAGCGCAGCTGGATGCCTACTGGATGCCCTACACCGGCAACCGCCAGTTCAAGCGTGACCCGCGCATCATCGTCGGCGCTAAAGGCAGCTACTTCACCGACGCCGAAGGTCGCCAGATTTTCGACGGCCTCTCCGGCCTGTGGACCTGCGGCGCCGGCCACTGCCGCCCGGAAATCACCGAGGCGGTGAGCCGCCAACTGGGCGAGCTCGACTACTCGCCGGCCTTCCAGTTCGGCCACCCCAAGGCCTTCGAACTGGCCCACCGCCTGCGTGAGATGACCCCGCAAGGCCTCGACCACGTATTCTTCACCGGCTCCGGCTCCGAGAGCGCCGACACCGCGCTGAAGATCGCCCGCGCCTACTGGCGCAAGAAGGGCAAGCCCACCAAGACCAAGCTGATCGGCCGCATGAAGGGCTACCACGGCGTCAACTTCGGCGGCATCAGCCTGGGCGGCATCGGTGCCAACCGTGCCCTGTTCGGTCAGGGGGTCGACGCCGACCACCTGCCCCACACTCTGCTCGCGGAAAATGCCTTCACGCGCGGCATGCCGGAGCGCGGCGCCGAACGCGCCGAAGAGCTGCTGGAGTTGATCGCGCTGCACGATGCCTCCAACATAGCAGCGGTGATCGTCGAACCGATGGCCGGTTCGGCCGGGGTGATTCCGCCGCCGGTTGGCTACCTGCAGCGCCTGCGCGAGATCTGCGATGCCCACGACATCCTGCTAATCTTCGATGAGGTCATCACCGGCTTTGGCCGCATGGGCGCCATGACCGGCGCCGATGCGTTTGGCGTGGTACCGGATATCATGAATACCGCCAAGCAGATGACCAACGGCGCAGTGCCCATGGGCGCGGTGATTGTCCAGGGCGAGATCTACCAGACCTTCATGGATCAGGGCGGGCCCGACTACATGCTCGAACTGCCCCACGGCTACACCTACTCCGGCCACCCGGTGGCCTGTGCCGCGGCGCTAGCGGCACTGGACGTGCTCGAGAACGACCGCCTGATCGATCGTGTGCGCGAGATGAGCCCGATTTTCGAGTCGGCCCTGCACGAGCTCAAGGGCACGCGGTATATCAGCGACATACGCAACTACGGCCTGGCCGGCGCCCTGCAGATCGAGCCCTATCCCGGCGAGCCGACGCGGCGCCCCTTCGAAATCGCCATGAAGTGCTGGGAGAAAGGGGTTTACGTGCGCTACGGCGGCGACACCATCCAGCTCGGCCTGCCGTTCATCGTCGAGCGTGAGGAGATCGACCGCCTCATGAATGTGCTGGGTGACGCCATCGGCGAACTCGATTGAACACACCAAATTACACGTTTTGCTAGAGGTATTGTCATGACCACGCTTGGCCACTTGATCAACGGAGTACGCGTCGCCGACGGCCACCGTACCCAGGATGTCTTCAACCCTTCCACCGGCGAAGTGGGTAGCCAGGTCAGCCTGGCGAGCAAGGCCACCGTCGAGGAGGCCATCGCCGCCGCCGAGGCCGCCTACCCCGCCTGGCGCGACACCCCGCCCGCCAAGCGTGCACGGGTCATGTACCGCTTCAAGCAGCTGCTCGAAGAGCACGCCGACGAGATCTGCCGACTGATCGGCCAGGAACACGGCAAGATCGTCCACGATGCCAAGGGCGAGCTGCAGCGCGGCATCGAGAACGTCGAGTACGCCTGTGGGGTGCCTGAGCTGCTCAAGGGCGAGTACAGCAAGAATGTCGGCCCCGGCATCGACTCCTGGAGCGAGTTCCAGCCGCTGGGCGTGGTCGCCGGCATCACCCCGTTCAACTTCCCGGCCATGGTGCCGCTGTGGATGTACCCGATGGCCATCGCCACCGGCAACACCTTCGTGCTCAAGCCCTCCGAGCGCGATCCCACCTCGACCCTCTACATCGCCGAGCTGGCACTCGAGGCGGGCCTGCCCGCCGGCGTGCTCAACGTCGTCAACGGCGACAAGGAAGCCGTCGACACGCTGCTCGACGATGCCCGGGTCAAGGCCGTCAGCTTCGTCGGCTCGACGCCCATCGCCGAGTACATCTACCGCCGCGCCAGCGCCAACGGCAAGCGCTGCCAGGCCCTCGGCGGGGCCAAGAACCACGCCATCGTGATGCCGGATGCCGACATGGACAACGTGGTCAGCTCGCTGACCGGGGCCGCCTTCGGCTCCTCCGGCGAACGCTGCATGGCGCTGTCGGTGGCCGTAGCGGTGGGCGATGCGGCAGCCGACGCGCTGATCAGCAAGATGCAGGCCCAGTTGCAGACGCTCAAGGTCGGCCCCTTCCATGACGGCGACAACGACTTCGGCCCGGTGATCACCAAGGCGCACATGGAAAAGGTGTGCGGCTACATTGCCGGCGCCCAGGAGCAGGGTGCCGAGATCGTGGTGGACGGCCGCGGCGTCGAGGTCCCCGGACACGAGAACGGCTTCTACGTCGGCGGCACCCTGATCGACCGGGTGACCCCCGAGATGACCTGCTACCTGGAGGAGATCTTCGGGCCGGTGCTGCTGGTGGTACGCGTCGACACCATGCAGGAGGCCATGCAGCTGATCGACGATCACGAGTACGGCAACGGCACCTGCATCTACACCCGCGACGGCGAAGCGGCGCGCTACTTCAGCGACAATATCCAGGTCGGCATGGTCGGCATCAATGTGCCGCTGCCGGTACCGGTTTCCTACCACAGCTTCGGCGGCTGGAAGCGCTCGCTGTTCGGCGATCTAGCCGCCTATGGGCCTGACGCCGTGCGCTTCTATACCAAGCGCAAGACCGTCACCCAGCGCTGGCCGTCGGCGGGGGTGCGCGAAGGCGCGCAGTTCTCCTTCCCGTCCTGAGCAAGAAACGCTCACCAAGACCAGCTGACAGCCGCCGAACCGCATGCACGGTTCGGCGGTTGGCGTTTTGGCGCCGCTAAAAGCAGTGTTACAGCAAGCCCTCCAAGCTCCCGCGGCCGCCCTCGGCCGACCGCGCTACACTGGCATGTATCAGCCCGCCTGGATCGCCACCTTGAGCACCCCGTCGCGCTGATGGGAGAACAGCTCGTAGGCCTCGACGATATCCTCCAGGGCGTAGCGGTGGGTGACCATGGGGCCGAGGTCGAGACGGCCGGCGGCGATGATACCCATCAGCCGGCGCATGCGCTCCTTGCCGCCGGGGCACAGCGAGGTGACGATCTTGTGGTCGCCGAGGCCGGCGCAGAAGGCCCCCAGCGGGATGGTCAGGTCCTCGGAGTAGACGCCGAGGCTCGACAGGGTCCCGCCGGGCTTGAGCACGCGCAGCGAGGACTCGAAGGTCTGCTGCAGGCCGAGCGCCTCGATGGCGGCATCCACGCCGCGCCCGCCGGTCAGTTTGAGTATCTCCTCGACCACGTCGACCTTACGGAAATCCAGGGTCACGTCGGCCCCCATCTGCTTGGCCATCGCCAGGCGCTCGTCGACCCCGTCCACGGCGATGATCAAGCCCGCGCCGCGCAGCCGCGCGCCGGCGGTGGCACACAGGCCGATCGGGCCCTGGGCGAACACCGCCACCGTGTCGCCAATCTTGATACCCGCCGCCTCGGCGCCAGCTAAGCCGGTGGACATGATGTCCGGGCACATCAGCACCTGCTCGTCGCTCAGGCCGTCGGGCACCGGCGAGAGGTTGGCCTGGGCGTCGGGTACCAGAAGGTACTCGGCCTGGGCGCCGTCGATGGTATTGCCGAAGCGCCAACCGCCCATCGGCTTGTAGCCGTGGCCGTGGTGGCCGCCATCCTGGGCGCAGCAGTCGTCCTGGCAGGCGTAGGAGGTAAAACTCGGGCAGATCGCGCCGGCGATCACCCGCTGGCCTTCGCGGTAGCCCTTGACGTTGGTGCCAAGCTTCTCGATCACCCCCACCGGCTCGTGGCCGATGGTCAGGCCTCGCTCCACCGGATACTCACCCTTGAGGATATGCACATCGGTGCCGCAGATGGTGGTGGTCGTCACGCGCATCAGG
Source organism: Halomonas sp. 1513 (assembly GCA_001971685.1). NCBI lineage: Bacteria > Pseudomonadati > Pseudomonadota > Gammaproteobacteria > Oceanospirillales > Halomonadaceae > Halomonas > Halomonas sp. 1513. The sequence goes on along the minus strand of CP019326.1, from coordinate 1,084,050 downwards.
GCGTCGTTGGGGCCAATCTCGGGGACTGGCTTGTCGCCGATCTCGATGCGGCCGGGCTCGACGAAAATGGCGGCTTTCATCATGGCGGGCATGGGGCAACTCCTCTGTGACGTGAGTCAGGGCACACCACCATCAAGCCACACGCCAGCGCCACGGATATTGCCCTGGATCAAGCCCGGGGATGGATATCGCTGATGAACATGCCATAGCTTTACAGCCGCTGCGCATAGTCAGCTTTTCTGTGTAACTGCTATATTGCCTCGATCACACTGCCGACGAGACTTGGCCATGACCCAACCGCCGCATAACGCTCCGGGCCAGCATTGGAACGCCGACGATTACGCCCGTCACGCCGACTTCGTGCCCACCCTGGGGAGTGAGGTGGTCAAGCTCCTGGCGCCCCAGGCCGGCGAGCGTATCCTCGACCTCGGCTGCGGCGACGGCGCCCTCACCGAGCGTCTGGCCAAGCTCGGCGTCGACGTTCTCGGCGTCGACGCCTCCGAAGCAATGGTCGCCGCCGCCCGCGAACGCGGCCTGACCGCGCGGCAGCTCGATGCCCATCAGCTGCCGTTCGACCACGAGTTCGATGCCGTCTTCAGCAACGCCGCGCTGCACTGGATGCTCGAGCCCCAGGCGGTGATCGCCGGGGTCAAGCGCGCGCTCAAGCCCGGCGGCCGCTTCGTCGCCGAGTTCGGCGGCCACGGCAACGTCGCCGCTATCTGTACCGCGCTGCTGGCCTCGCTGCAGTTCCGCGGCATCAGCGCTCGCGGGCGCCACCCCTGGTACTTCCCCACCGCCGAGGAGTACCGTCGGTTGCTCGAGAACGCCGGCTTCCGGGTCGAGGAGATCGCGCTGATACCGCGCCCCACGCCTCTCTCTACCGGCATGGCCGGCTGGCTCGAAACCTTCGCCAACCCCTTCCTGCACGGTCTCGACGAGGACGTGCGCGAAGCGGTTCTGGAAAACACCCTGACGCTGCTCGCGCATAGCCTGCGCGATGACACCGGCCACTGGAGCGCCGACTACGTACGCCTGAGAGTACGCGCCCGGGTGTGACAAGGCGCCGCGAAATCCGCACAATACCGACTCGATTTCTCGATTCGTTCTCAGCGAGGCACCCCACGGCATGGCATTCAAGGTCTACGTAGACGGGCAGGAAGGCACCACTGGCCTGCGGCTGTTCGAATACCTCAACGCACGCACCGACATCGAACTGCTGCGCATCGACAGCGCTAAGCGCAAGGATCCGACCGAGCGCGCGCGCCTGCTGAATGCCGCCGATGTGGCCTTCCTGTGCCTGCCGGACGACGCCTCCCGCGAGGCCGCGGCGATGGTCGACAACCCCGATACCTGCCTGATCGACGCCAGCACCGCCTTCCGTACCGACCCCACCTGGGTCTACGGGCTGCCCGAGCTGGCACCTGGCCAGCGCGACGCGATCCGCGCCAGCAAGCGCATCGCCAACGTCGGCTGCCACGCCAGCGCCTTCATCCTGCTGGTGCGCCCGCTGGTCGATGCCGGCCTGCTGCCGCCCGACTACCCGCTCTCGGCCTTCTCGCTGACCGGCTACAGCGGCGGTGGCAAGCAGCTGATCGCCACCTACGAGGCCGACCGCGACGGCCGGCTGCAGGCACCGCGTCCCTATGCCATGGGCTTGGCCCACAAGCACCTGCCGGAGATGCAGCAGCACGGCCGGCTGGCACAGCCGCCGGTGTTCTCACCGGTGGTCGGCCCCTTCCTCAAGGGGCTGGCGGTCACGGTGCCGCTGCAGTGCTCGCACCTGAAGCGCGGGGCCAGTGCCGAGCAGCTGCTCGATACCTACCGCGAGCGCTATGCCGACGAGCCCTTCGTGCGCGTCCACGGCGTCGACGACATGGCCAACCTCGACGGTGGCTTCTTCGACGTCCAGGGCAGCAACGAGACCAACCGCGTCGACCTGTTCGTGTTCGGCAGCGCCGAGCGGCTGTGCCTGGTCTCGCGCCTCGACAACCTCGGCAAGGGCGCGGCCGGCTCCGCGGTACAGAACATGAACGTCCACCTCGGCCTCGACGAGAGCATCGGGCTCGACGCCTGACCCGCTGATTCGGTTCGTCACTCGGGCCGCGGAGATTACGCCGCGGCCCAGTCGTTAGCGCGCTTTCTTTCTCACCGCGCGGGTCGTAAGCTGAGTCGTTTCCGATTCACAAGGACACCGCATGTCTCCCGCCGATACCCTGCGCCTGCTGCTGCTCTCTTCGCTGTGGGGTCTGTCGTTTATCTTCATGCGCGTGGCGGTACCCGAGTTCGGCCCTGTCCCGCTGGTGCTGGTGCGCATGGGCATCGGCGCCCTGCTGCTGATGCCGCTGCTGCTCGGGGCGCGCTACCTGAGCCTGGTGTGGCAGCACAAGCGTCAGCTGTTCCTGCTCGGCTTCGTCAACCATGTGCTGCCGTTCTGCCTGCTGGCGCTGGCCACCACCCGGCTGGAGGCCGGCTTCACCTCGCTGATCAACGCCACCACACCGATCTTCACCGCGCTGATCGGCGCGCTGTTCTTCACCACGCCGGTGCGCCGCCAGCAGTACCTGGGGCTGGCGCTGGCCTTCGTCGGGGTCTATGTGCTGTCGGCCAATCGACTCGATTTCGCGCTGGGCGGCGATGGCTGGTTCATTCTCGCGGTGCTGGGTGCCACCTTCTGCTACGGCATCGCCGGCAACTACTCCAAGACCCACCTCTCGCACCTACCCGTGCGGGTGCTGGCCGCGGGCAGCTCGGCGATGTCGGCGCTGATCCTGCTGATCCCCGGCTTGCTGCTGTGGCCCAGCGAGCCGATCAGCGGCCTGGCCTGGGCCAACGGCCTGGCGCTGGCGGTGCTCAGCACCACCGTGGCCTTCCTGCTCTACTTCGGGCTGCTCTCCAGCGCTGGCGCCACCGCCGCCTCCACGGTGACCTTCCTGGTTCCGGTCAGCGCCCTGCTATGGGGCTATCTGCTGCTCGGCGAAGTGCTCAGCGTGCAGATCCTGATCGGCATGGCGATCACCCTGACCGGCACCGCCGTGGCCACCCGCATGGTGCGCTTCAGGAGGCGGGTCGTGCCGACGCCGCCGCCCTAAAGGGCGCCGACACTCAGAAGGTGCCGGGATAATTACCCCCATCGATGAGCAGGTTCTGACCGGTGATATAGCTGGCCTGGGCGCTGCACAGAAACGCACAGTAGCTGCCGAACTCTTCGGCAGTGCCGAAGCGCTGGGCGGGGATGGCCTGGGCGCGCTTTTCACGCACCGTCTCCAGTGACTCGCCGGAGGCGGCCGCCAGCTTGTCGAGGGTGCCGGCCAGGCGCTGGGTATCGAAGGCACCCGGCAGAAGGTTGTTGATGGTGACATTGCTGCCGGCCAGTTGGGGCTGGCGGGCCAGGCCGGCGACGAAACCCGTGAGGCCGCAGCGTGCACCGTTAGAGAGGCCGAGGATATCGATGGGCGCCTTGACCGCCGAGGAGGTGATGTTGACCACCCGCCCGAAGCCGCGCGCAGCCATGCCGTCCACCGTGGCCTTGATCAGCTCGATGGGCGTGATCATGTTGGCGTCCACCGCACCGACCCAGTCGTCGCGCTGCCAGTCGCGGAAATCTCCCGGCGGCGGGCCGCCATTGTTGTTGATCAGGATGTCCACCTGCGGGCAGGCATCGAGCAGCGCCGTGCGCACCTCAGGGGTACCGATATCGCCGGCGACGCTGCGCACCTCGATGCCGGCGTTGAGCTGTCGCAGCTGCTCGGCTGCCGCCTCGAGCTTGTGCGGGTCGCGCGAATTGATGGCCAGATTGACGCCTTCCCGCGCCAGTGCCGCGGCACAGCCGAAACCCAATCCCTGGCTGGCTGCACAGACAATGGCCCAGCGGCCGGCTATGGCTAGATCCATGTTGCTCTCCTGTCGTCGTCATGGGGGTAGCACTATCGCTAGCCGAGCCTGCACCTCAACACCGCCTAGCGACAATTATCCTTTGCACTAACCACTTGCTCGATCAGCTCGGCCAGCGCCCAGGCCGGCTCGCTGATCTGGCCGGTGGCGCGCTGCACCAGGCCGATGTCGCGATGGAAGGTGTCGGCGCCGAGATCAATGGCGCGGACCCCGGCGGGCCAGTGGCGTAGCGCCGCGGTCTCCGGCACCAGCGCCACGCCGACGCGGTTGGCGACAAGCTCGACGATGGCCTCGAGTTCGTCGACTTCGCACACCTCTCGCACGCCGAGGCGCCGTTCGCGCAGGAAGCGCTCGACCTGGCGGCCGCCGAAGGAGGCACGGTCGTAGCGCACGAAGGGACGGTCGCTCAAGCACTCGCGCCAGTCGCTGCCGGCCTGGCCGGCGGGCACCAGCAGGCGGAAGGGTTCCCGCGCCAGCGTCGTCCAGCGCAGGTCGCTCTGCAGCGAGAACGGCGGCCGGATGCTGACCGCCATGTCGAGCTCGCCGGCATCGACCAGATCCACCAGCTGCATCGAGAGCCCCGGCATCACTCGCGTACGGCAGCCGGGGAAGTGGCGATGAAAGCGTGCCAGCACGCCGGGCAGCAGGCCGCGCTGCACCGAGGCAATCGCGCCGATGGAGACCAGCGCCGCGGCGGCCGGGCCAGCGTCGTCGGCGCCCAGGCTGGCATAGAGCTTGACCAGCTCCTGGGCCTGCAGCAGGGTGTGGCGCCCGCGGACGGTGAGCCGGGCGCTGCGTCCGTGGCGCTCGAACAGGGCAACGCCCAGCGCCGCTTCCAGGCGCTTCATCTGGGCGCTCACCGCGGCCTGGGACAGGCCGATGCGCTCGCCGGCGGCGGCGAAGGTGCCGACCTCGGCCACGGCGATGAAGGTCTGCAGCTCACGAAGCATTCATCAATACTCTTTGTGTTTCTAACAAATATATATTGATTTTATTATGACTTCGCTTCTCCTAGGCTGTGAGCTGATCCACTACCCTCCACAGGAGCCGACCATGAGCCTCTCGCCCTTCCATCTGGCCATCCCCGTTCACGACCTGCCCGCCGCCCGCGCCTTCTACGGCGAGGTCTTCGGCCTGGCCGAAGGCCGCTCCAGTGAGCAGTGGGTCGACTTCGATTTCTACGGCCACCAGCTGGTGATCCACGAGCACCCCAAGACCTCCACCCAGGAGAGCGCCCACACCAATCCCGTCGACGGCCACGACGTACCGGTGCCGCACTTCGGCATCATCCTCGAGTGGGATCAGTGGGAGGCACTGGCCGAGCGCCTGCGCGGCCGCGACACCGAGTTCGTGATCGAGCCCTATGTGCGCTTCAAGGGCGAGGTCGGCGAGCAGGCCACCATGTTCCTGCTCGACCCCTGCGGCAACGCCCTGGAGTTCAAGGCGTTCAAGGACATGAGCCAGCTGTTCGCCAAGTAACCCGCGCCGTCACGACACCTGCAGCGCACGCTCCTCGCGGCGGTGCTGCAGCGGCGAGGCGCCGAAGTAGCGTTTGTAGTCGCGGCTGAACTGCGACACGCAGCGATAGCCCACTGCCGCCGCGGCACGATTGACGTTGCAGGCCTCCTGCATCAGCAGCTGCTGCGCCTTGATCAGGCGCAGCCGTTTGACGTACTGCAGCGGCGATGAGTGGACGATTTGCTTGAAGTGCTGGTGAAACGTCGACAGGCTCATGTTGGCCTGTCGGGCCATCTCCTCCACCGAGATGTCCTCGGCGTAGTGCACCTGCAGCCGCGTCAGCACCTGCACGATCCGCGCATAATGGCCCTGATGCAGCACCAGGGCGCGCAGCGCCGGCCCCTGCTCGCCCTTGAGCGCCTCGAACACCACCTCGCGCACTCGCGCCTCGCCCATCGCCGCCGCCGCACCGGGCTCGTGCAGGCTCTCCAGCAGACGCACCACGGCGCCGTGCATGCCCGCCGCCATCGGCACCGAAGCCATCGGCACCGGATCCGCTGCGCTATCGTCGACCAGCGACTCGCCCATCGCCGTTACCAGCTCGCCGAGCAGGGTCGGCTCCAGGCGCACCGACACGCCAAGCAGCGGCGCCTCAAGGCTGGCGTGGGTCTGGCACTCGAAGGGCAGCGGCAGGGTCTGGACCAGATAGTGGCCGGGGCCGTAGTGGATCTCCCGCGCGCCGAGATAGCCCACCTTCTGGCCCTGGGCGACGATGATCAGGCTCGGGTCATAGATCAGCGGCGCCGGCCCGTGGGCGCGATGCATGGCCATCAGCGACACGCCGGGCAGCGGCGTCGCGGTGTAGCCGTCGCGCTCGATCAGTGGCGCCAGCAGGTCGACCAGTGGGTCGGGCAGCGTCGATGATGGCGGCATGACAAGCTCCTCGTAGCAGCAGTATCAGCGAATTATGTCAATTTTTGGCAGCTGTGGAGCCCCCTGGGCCGGGCTTCTGGAGAAATAAGCAAAAACCCCGGAGAAACGACGGTCGTACCCTGCCCCCGATCGGCCAATAATGCCGACATGGCCTCGCCACGAGGCATGACCGATCGAGAGGAGATGTACATGAGCCAGACCCACGCCTATGCCGCCTACGCCGGCGACCAGCCGCTCGCCCCCTTCACCTTCGAGCGCCGCGCCCCGCGTCCCGACGACGTGGCCATCGAGATCCTCTACTGCGGCGTCTGCCACAGCGACCTGCACTTCGCCCGCAACGACTGGGGCATGACCACCTTCCCCCTCGTGCCCGGCCACGAGATCGTCGGCCGCGTCACCGCGGTGGGCAACGCGGTGACCCAGTTCAAGACCGGCGACCTGGTCGGGGTGGGCTGCATGGTCGACTCTTGCCACCACTGCCAGGCCTGCGAAGACGGCGTCGAACAGTTCTGCCTCAACGGCTTCACCATGACCTACGGCAGCGAAGATCGCCAGGACGGCACCCTGACCCAGGGCGGCTACTCCGACAGCATCGTGGTCAGCGAGCACTTCGTGCTGCGCATGCCCGAGGGGCTCGACCCGGCCGCCGCGGCCCCCATCCTGTGCGCCGGCATCACCACCTATTCGCCGCTGCGCAAGCACGGCGTCGGCGCCGGCCACAAGATCGGGGTGATCGGCATGGGTGGCCTCGGCCATATGGGCGTCAAGCTGGCCAAGGCGCTGGGCGCCGAAGTCACGGTATTCACCCGTTCAGAGGCCAAGGTCGAGGAAGCCAAGCGCAACGGTGCCGACCACGTGGTCGTCTCCGGCGACCCGGCGCAGATGGAGGCCGTGGCCGAGACCTTCGACTTCATGCTCGACACCGTGCCGGTGCAGCACGACCTCAACCCCTACCTGGCGGCGCTCAAGTACGATGGCACCCATATCCTGGTGGGACTGCTCGATCCCATCGAGCCCGCCATCGAGGGCTTCAACCTGGTGTTCAAGCGCCGCGTGCTGGCCGGCTCGCTGATCGGCGGCATCGCCGAGACCCAGGAGCTGCTCGACTTCTGCGCCGAGCACGGCATCACCTGCGATATCGAGATGCTCGATATCCACAATATCAACGCGGCCTACGAGCGCATGGAGAAGGGCGACGTGCGCTACCGCTTCGTCATCGACATGGCCACCCTGAAGAACGACGCCGCCTGACCGCGCTCGCCGATACCCGCCAATATGCGTACTACCGGGTATCGGCTACCCTTGCCAGGGAGGCTACGCCCGCGTGGAGAAGCGGAGCACTCAGAACACAATAACGACGCTGTAAGGAGATAGCGCATGATCACCCTGACGATCAACGGTCAGCAGCACGAGCTCGACGTGCCCGACCAGATGCCCCTGCTGTGGGCGCTGCGCGATGTAGCGCGGCTCACCGGCACCAAGTTCGGTTGCGGTATCGCCCAGTGCGGCGCCTGCACCGTGCACCTCGACGGCGAGGCGGTGCGCTCCTGCGTCACCCCGGTCTCCCAGGCCCAGGATCGCGACGTCACCACCATCGAAGGCATCGCCGATGACACCGTTGGCAGCCGCGTACAGCAGGCCTGGCTCGAGCTCGGCGTCGCCCAGTGCGGCTACTGCCAGAGCGGCCAGATCATGGGCGCCTCGGCCCTGCTCAAGCAGACACCGTCACCCAGCGACGCACAGATCGTCGAGGCCATGGACGGCAACCTGTGCCGCTGCGGTACCTACTCGCGTATCCGCCAGGCGATCCAGCGCGCCGCCGAGCATGGGGAGCAGCAGGCATGACGACCCTCAACAACACGCTGCTACTGGCCAACGTCAGCCGTCGCCACTTCCTCAAGGGCCTGGCCGCCGGCGGCGCCCTAGTCATCGCCGCCCGCTGGGCGCCGCTAAGCGCCGACGAGCAGACAAGCTATGGCGCCGAGGCCATGCCCCACGGCTGGGTCGACGACCCCAACGTCTTTATCCGCATCGACGAAGACGGCACGGTCAGCGTGGTCAACCACCGCGCCGAGATGGGCCAGGGCATCCGCACCAGCCTGGTGATGGTCGCCGCCGATGAGCTGGGCGCCGACTGGCAGCGCGTGCGGGTCGAACAGGCCCCGGGCGACGAGGAGACCTACGGCAACCAGAACACCGACGGTTCGCGCAGCATGCGCCACTCCTTCGATCCCATGCGCCGCGCCGCCGCCGCGGCGCGCCAGATGCTCGAACAGGCCGCCGCCGAGCAGTGGGAAGTACCCATTGATGAGTGCCAGGCCGGCGTGCATGTGATCATTCACACCCCCAGCGGCCGCGAACTCGGCTTCGGCGAGCTGGCCGCCGCGGCCAGCCAGCTGGCGGTGCCGGAACGCGACAGCCTGACGCTCAAGCCCCGCGACGCGTGGCGCTATATCGGCCGCGACAACGTCCGCGACGACGCGCCGCTGGCCATCGACGGCGAGGATATCGTCACCGGCCGCGCCATCTACGGCGCCGACGTTCACCTCGACGACATGCTCTATGCGGTAATCGCCCGGCCGCCGGTCTACGGCGCGCAGCTCGCCGGCGTCGACGACTCGGCGGCACTCGACGTCCCGGGGGTGGTGCGCGTGATCGAGGTGCCGGGAACCGGGCAACCGGGCGGCTTCGCCCCGCTGGGCGGGGTGGCGGTACTCGCCGAGAACACCTGGCCGGCGATCCAGGGGCGCGATGCGCTCGAGATCGAGTGGGACCTGGACGTCGCCGGGGACAACGCCGACTACAGCAGCCCTGCCTACCGCGAGGCGTTGGAACAGGCCGCCACAGAAGCCGGCCGCGTGATTCGCGAACGTGGCGATGTCGACGCCGCCCTGGACGACGCCGAACAGCGCCTCGAGGCGACCTACTATATGCCGCACATGGCCCAGGCCCCTATCGAACCGCCCGTGGCGCTGGCCCGAATCGTCGACGGCAAGGCGGAAGTCTGGGCCCCGGTGCAGCATCCCCAGGCCGCCCGGGAGGGCGTCGCCGAGCAGCTCGGCATCCCGCTCGAGGATGTCACCATCCACGCGACCCTGCTGGGCGGCGGCTTCGGTCGTAAGTCCAAGCCCGACTTCATCCTCGAGGCCAGCTACCTGAGCCAGGCGCTGGACGGCCGCCCGGTGCGCGTGCAGTGGACCCGCGAAGACGACCTTCACCACGCCTACTTCCACGCCGTCTCGGTGGACCGCCTGGAGGCCGGCCTCGACGGCGAGGGCAAGGCGCTGGGCTGGCGCCACCGCACCCTCTCGCCGAGCATCGCCTCGCTGTTCGCCCCCGACCCGGAGCACAAGCAGGACTTCGAGCTCGGCATGGGCTTCACCCCGGTGCCCTTCGATATTCCCGCCATGCGCCTGGAGAACCCCGACGCCTCGGCGCATGTGCGCATCGGCTGGTTCCGCGCCGTCTACAACCTGCCCCACGCCTTCGCCATCCAGAGCTTCGCCGCCGAGATGGCCGATGCCGCGGGCCGCGATCATCGCGACTATCTGCTCGAGCTGCTGGGGCCGGCGCGCCAGATCGACCCGCGCGACGTCAACGACACCTGGAACTACGGCGAAGACCCGGACCGCTACCCCATCGATATCGGCCGCCTGCGCGGGGTGATCGAGCGCGCCACCGAGGCGGCCGAGTGGCAGCGTGAGCGCCCCGCGGGTCGCGGCCTAGGGCTGGCCGTGCACCACAGCTTCGCCGCCTACGCCGCGGTGGTGTTCGACGTGGAGGTCAACGACGACGGAGACGTGACGATTCACAGCGCCGATATCGCCTTCGACTGCGGCCCACAGATCAATCCGGACCGCATTCGCGCGCAGATGGAGGGCTCCTGCCTGATGGGCATCGGCATCGCCCTGCACAGCGAGATCAGCGCCGATCAGGGGCGCATCGAGCAGGACAACTTCCACCAGTTCCAGATTCCGCGCCTCTCCCACACCCCCCGCGAGATCCGCGTTCACCTGATCAACGACGACCCCGAGATACCGCTGGGCGGCGTAGGCGAACCGGGCCTGCCGCCGATGGCACCGGCGCTGTGCAATGCGATCTTCGCCGCCACCGGCAAGCGCATCCGCCGCCTGCCGGTCGGCAACCAGCTGGCGGGGTGAGCATGCAGCACCTCGACCTGCAGGTGATCGAGCGTGCCCTGAGTTGGGCCCGCGACGGCGAAAGCGTGTGGCTGTGCACGGTGCTGGCCACCTATGGCTCGTCGCCCCGTGCGCCGGGGGCGCTGCTGGCGGTGTGCGGCGACGGCCGGCAGGTCGGCTCGCTGTCCGGGGGCTGCGTAGAGGAGGATTTTCTCGAACGCCTGCAGCGCGGTGAGTTCGACTCAGCCGTGACCACCCTGCGCTACGGCGGGGGCAGCGGCAGCGTCGATGCCCCCGGCGTCAGTCTGCCGTGTGGCGGCACCCTCGACGTGCTGGTCGAGCGCCTGGCAGCGGACGCCGAGACCCTGGTCCATCTGGAGGTGTTCCACGCCACGCTGCTCGGGCAGCGCGGGCTACTGCGCTGCGTCGATCTCGACACGGGGCGCAGGCACTTCCTCAGCGATGACGGCACCGGGCCGCGGGTGGTACGCGACCCGCAGCGGCGCACGGTCCAGCTGCGCATCGGCCCCGCGGCGCGCCTGATCATCGCCGGCATTTCGCCGGTCTCGGAGGCCTGCGCCCGGTTTGCTCTGGGCCTCGGCTTCGAAGTGATTGTGTGCGACCCCCGTGACGAGCAGCATCGCGACATCGAGCTCGACGGGGTCGAACTGCAGCGGGTGCTGCCGTCGCAGTTCATCGCCTCCGGCGCCTGCCATGCGGCCACCGCCGTCGTCGCCCTGACCCATGACCCGCGTATCGACGACCTGGCGATGATCGAAGCGGTGCGCACGCCGGCGTTCTATATCGGCGTGATGGGCTCGCGGCGCACTTCTGACGCGCGCGCCGAGCGCCTGCGCCGTTCCGGCGGTCTCAGCGACGAGGAGGTTGCCCGCCTGCACATGCCCATCGGCCTCGACCTGGGCAGCAAAGCACCTGCGGAGATCGCCCTGGCGGTGATGGCCGATATCCTGCGCGTGCAGCGCGGCAAGGCCCGCGATGAACTATGAGATGAACGGTGAGCCGCCCCGCGCCAACGCCTGCGTGGCGATCATCATGGCCGCCGGCTATTCGCGGCGCTTCGGCCTCCAGGACAAGCGCAGCGCGCCGTCGACCGGTGAGCAGACCCTGCTGGCCGCGACCCTGGCGCGTGCTCAACAGGCCTTTGCCCTGCTGCGGGTGGTGCTGCGCGAAGACGACGACCCGCACGCCCTGGGGCTAGCCGCGACCACGCCGATCATCCGCGCCTCCCGCGCCGAGCGCGGCCTGGGCGCGAGTATCGGCGATGGCATCGCCGTGCTTGGCCGCGACTCCGAACTAGCCGACGTTGCCGCCGCCGCCGTGCTGCTCGGCGATATGCCGGCGATCTCCCCCGCCACGCTGAGGCGCCTGCAGGACCACGCCGATGCCGCAACCATCCTGCGCCCCAGCCATGCCGGCCGGCCCGGGCATCCGGTGCTGTTCGGGCGGGAACTGTGGCCTGAATTGGCATCGCTGGACGGCGACCAGGGCGCTAGAGAAGTCATCCGCCGGCACCGCGATCGCTATCGGGAGATCGCCGTCGAGGATGGCGGGGTCTGTCGGGATATCGACACCCCCGCCGAACTGGAGGGCTTCATGGTGCAAGCTCGCCGCTAAGCGATGTGCTCCGATCAGAAGTTCGGCTTGCGCTTGTCGACGAAGGCGCCCATGCCTTCGCGCTGCTCGTCGCCGGCAAAGGCCAAAGCGAACAGGCTCGCCTCCAGCGCCAGGGCGCTGTCGAGGTCCTGGTCGTGGCCGTCGTGGACCGCCTGCTTGGCGGCGCGCACCGCCTGGGGACCGTTGCCGCCAAGCTGCTTGGCGAGCCGCTCGACGTAGGCGTCGAGCTCGGCCTGGGGCAGCACCTGATTGACCAGGCCGATGCGCAGCGCCTCCTGGGCGTCGATCTTGCGCCCGGTGGTGACCAGGTCCAGCGCCATGGCCGGGCCGACCCGGCGCGGCAGGCGCTGGGTGCCGCCGAAGCCGGGGATCACCCCCAGCGCCACCTCGGGCTGGCCGAAGATGGCGTTGTCGCTGGCCACCGCCCAGTCGCAGGCTAGCGCCAGCTCGCAGCCACCGCCGAGGCAGAAGCCGTTGACCAGCGCCACCACCGGCACCGGCAGTGCTTCCAGGCGCTTCAGCGTGGCCAGGCCGCGCTGGGCGAAGTCCCGCGCCTGGGCAGCGCTCAGCTCGCGCATCTCGGTGATATCGGCCCCCGCCACGAAGGCCTTGTCGCCGGCGCCGGTGATCACTACCCCGCGCAGGCCGGGCTCGGCCTCGAGGGCATCGAGCTCGGCGGCCAGGGCCTCAAGTACAGCGCTGTTGAGCGCGTTCAGCGCCTTGGGTCGATTGACGGTCAGGCAGACGAGGCCGTGGCGTTCGCTGCGTTCGATCAGGTTATCGCTCATCACTCGCTCCGCTCAGTCGTAGACGTGGAAACCGCGGCCGCTCTTGCGGCCCAGATAGCCGGCGGCGACCATGCGCCGGAGCAGCGGACAGGGCCGGTACTTGGGATCGCCGAAGCCCTGCTGCAGCACCTCCATGATCGCCAGGCAGACGTCGAGGCCGATCAGGTCGGCAAGCTGCAGCGGTCCCATGGGATGGGCGGCGCCGAGTTTCATGCTGGCATCGATATCGTCGGCGCTGGCCACACCCTCCTGGAGCAGGAAGGCGGCCTCGTTGATCATCGGCACCAGTAGGCGATTGACGGCAAACCCCGGGGCGTCGGCGATCAGTACCGCGGTCTTGCCGAGGCGTTCGGCGAGGTCCTGTACCGCCTCGACCGTCGCATCCGAGGTCTGCTCGGCGCGGATCACCTCGACCAGCTTGAGTACCGGCACCGGATTGAAGAAGTGCATGCCGACCACCCGCTCGGGGCGTTCGCAGACCGCCGCCAGCCGGGTCAGCGACAGTGACGAGGTGTTGGAGGCAAGGATGGCATCCGGCGCCAGGGCGTCTAGGTCACGGAACAGGCGCTCCTTGAGCTCAGGGTCCTCCGGCGCCGCCTCGATGATCACCTGGCAGCCGGCCAGGCCATCCAGCTGGGTCGTGCTGGTCAGCCGCGCCAGGGCCGCCTGCCGCTCGGCGTCATCGAGCTTCTCCTTGTCCACCAGCTTGGCCAGGCGCTTGTCGATGGCCGCCTGGCCGCGCTCGAGGGACGCCTTGGCAACATCACACATCACGACCTGGAAACCGCTGGTAATGGCCACCTGGGCAATGCCCTGGCCCATGGTACCGGCGCCGACCACGCCGATCGTCATATCGCTCATCACTCGCTCCTGTTGCGCTGCACATAAGCCCTATAAGGTGCCTGTCCAGCGCCGCGGCAGCAAGCGCTTAACTCCGCGAGCCTTCCTCCACCCGGGCGTCGTCGCCGTGAGGGCCGGCCTCGGCATCGACGTCGAAATACTCGATATGCGCGGCGTCTTCACGCGGCGGACCGACCAGCGGTTCGGCCACCTCGACATCGGGCACCACCGCCGAGAGATCCTCGGCGTGCTCGTGCTCGATGGCGCCCTGCATCAGTTCCTCGGTCACCCCCAGCTCGGCACCCACCGAGGTCATCGGCGTGCTCGGGGCGAACGGCGCCACCGGCAGCGGCGCCGGGCGCACGCTGCGACGCCAGATGAAGAACGCCACCAGCATCAGCCCCAGTGCGCCCAGCGACCAGAACAGGCCGCCGTCGCCCACAGCGCTCATCACCGGCGTGATCAGCGGCGGGCTGAGCGTCGAGCCGATGGCGTTGATCAGCAGCAGGCCCTGGCTCATGCGCACCAGGGCGCCGGCCGGGGCGCGGTCGGCGGCGTGGCTCACCGCCACCGGGTAGAGCGCGAACACCCCGCCGCCGAGCAGGAACAGCAGCCCGGCCAGCAGCCAGGTATTGAGCGGCAGCCACAGCATGCCGGCCGAGATCACCACGCAGAAGGCGCCGATCAGGATCAGCACCTGCTGGCGGTCGTGGCGATCCGACCAGCGGCCGATGGGGTACTGCAGCAGCATCGCACCTACCACCACCACCGCCATCATTTGGCCAATCTGGTTGACTGAGAGCCCCACCCGCTGCAGATAGAGCGGCAGCAGACTGTAGATCGCCGCCACCAGCAGGCCCGAGCCGAAGCTACCCACCACGCCGGTGGGGGTGACGACCATCAGCCGCCACGGCGACAGCGGCTCGGCGTGCTCGATCAGCGGCGAGACCCGCGGAATCATCGCCATCGGCAGCACCGAGAGTGCCGCCAGCATGCCCACCACCATGAACGGTTGGGTGACCCCGGCGGCGTCGGTGACCCCAAGTAGCAGTTGGCCAATGGCGCCGGCAGCGTAGAGCGAGATCATGTACATCGCCAGCAGCCGTCCGCGCACCTTCTGGTCGCCGGAGGTCAGCAGCCAGCTCTCGATCACCAGATAGACGCCCACCGTGGCCCAGCCGCCGATCAGGCGCAGCACGAACCAGGCGTAGGCGTCCAGCCACAGGCCCTGGAGCAGCACGGTGACGGCAACGATGGAAGCGAAGCAGCCGTAGGCGCGGATATGGCCGATACGCAGCAGCAGCCGGTCGTTGAACACCGCGCCCAGCGCCAGGCCGATGAAGTAGGCCGAGGAGACCCAGCCGATGACCACCGGAGAATAACCGGCATCGTCCAAGCGCAGGGTGATCAGGGTGGCGAGGAAGCCGTTGCCGATACCGAGAATGAACAACCCCAGCAGCGGCGCCAGCGCCATGGAGAGTAGTTGCCGCGACATGAAATCAGCCTCACAGGCATGTGAATCGACAGGAACGAGGGTGGCAGAAATTGCCGATGAATGCCTGCCAGGCCAGCCGTGTGCAGGGAGACGCGGGGAATATACACTCGGCAATAGAGAAGTCAATGGCTGTTTAGAAGCCGCTCATCGAGCGGCCCCCTGGGCGTGGCTTACCGCTCAGTGGGGAAGATGGCGCTCATCCGGCGACACCGGCGTCGCCTGAGTCCCGGCGTCATCCAGGTCCGCCCACGGCTCGCGTGGCGCCTCTGTCCGCGACCCGGTACGCGCTGCGAACCGCTCGCTATGTAGCGCCTTCAGCAGCCCTACCACCATCAGGATCACCACTACCGAGAACGGCAAGGCGGCCATGATCACCGCCGACTGCAGCGTTTCCAGCCCACCGGCGAGTAGCAGTACCGCCGTCAGCAGCCCCAGCACTGCCCCCCAGATGATCCGGTGCAGCGTAGGCGGTTCAGGGTCACCGCCGGCGAGAATGGTGTTGATCACCAGGGTCCCGGCATTGGCAGAGGTGATCAGGTAGGTGGCAATCAGCACTACCAACAGCGCCGACACACCGATGCCGAGAGCTCCTAGATCCATGGCCGCCACCGTAGCAAACAGTGCCGTGGCCACATCGTCGTCAACGGCCTGGATGATTCCCCCTACACCAAAAAGCTCGTGATAGAGCGCGGTACCACCGAACAGGCCTATCCAGATAATGGTGATCACGGTGGGCACCAGCAGCACACCCATCACGAACTCGCGGAAGGTGCGCCCCCGCGAGACCCGCGCAATGAACATGCCGACGAAAGGCGACCAGGCAAGCCACCAACCCCAGAAGAACACCGTCCACTCCGACTGCCAGCCATCGGCAATGGTGGCATTGGTATGGAACGTCATGCCCAGCAGGTTCTGCAGATAGTCGCCGGCGGATTCGATGGTCAGGGCAATCAGGTACTGGGTAGGGCCGAACAGCAGCATGAAGACCACCACCGCGATACTCAGCCAGAAGTTAGCCTCGGATAGCAGGCGCACGCCGCGCTTGACCCCGGAGACCACCGACAGCGTTGCCACGCTCATGATGACGGCGGTGATGACCAACTGCAGCTCGACCGACGACGACAGCCCGAATACCGCGTCCAGGCCGGCATTCATTTGCTGGACACCCAGCCCCAGCGTGGTGGCGATCCCGAATACCGTGCCGAACACCGCCAGCAGGTCGACCATGTCACCCAGGATGCCGTGGGTGCGCTTACCCAGGATCGGCTCCAGCCCGGAGCGCACCGTCAGCGGCAGATTGCGGCGATAGGCGAAGTAGGCCAGCACCAGCGCCACAAAGGAGAAGATCGCCCATCCGTTCAGCCCCCAGTGGAAGTAGGTCAGGCGCATCGCCACCCTCGCCGCATCCGGGCTCATTCCGTCGGACACAAAGGGGTTTTCCTGAAACTGCATGATCGGCTGGGCCACCGCCCAGAACAGGATGCCCACCCCGGTACCGGCGGCAAACAGCATCGAAATCCAGGAGAAGAAGGTGAATTCTGGCTGTTCATTGTCGCCACCCAAGCGGACGTTCTTGAAGCGCCCAACGCCTAGCCAGATCATGAATAGCAGCAAGAACGCCACCAGCAGGACGTAGTACCACTCGAGGAAGGGGTTGATAGCGCCACGCACCCCCTCCAACACAGCGGATAGGTGCCAGGTAAAAAAGGCTCCATAGACTAACGCCGTGCCCACCATCACGATGGCGGTCAGCGTGACACGGGCATTCATCCCCTTGAACAATCCCGTAGAGGCTTGGCGATACATCAGGTCTCCTTGCTTATTTGACTGCCCACTCGACCAACTCGCTGGAGAACCGCTCCGTGGCGCGCCACAGCGCCATCACTGCTTGCTCCACGGAGGCGTCCTCGAGCGCCTCGCGCACCTCGAAGCGTTGACTGCCGACCAGGCGATTAGCGGAGAGATCGATCAGCTGAGCATCGAACACGATCATCGCGAAGGGTTCACCCTGCTCATACTGGATCCGGTAAGCGCGCAGTTGCCCACCCAGCTGCCGGTCCGCTGCAACGCCCTGCTGGTCGGAGACCACCCGCGCCAGGCGTCCATCACGCACGAAGGCCTCCATCAAATGATCGCGCAGCATTACCGGAACGGGGGCGTTCCAGCGCGCCTGGCCGTAGCTCTGCAGGGTGATCGGATCAGGCGCCACGACGATGTCCATGCCGCCCTGCGACTCATCCACGGCAGGCCTGGCGACCCTCAACACCCACTCGCTGGGCGGCGCTTGGCTGGCGGCGAGCTGCGAGGCGGGAAGCTGATAGACCTGGCGCGGCTCACGCTCGGGAAATACCGTGCATCCCACGAGCAGCAGCAGCGTCGCCAAGGCGCCGAGTCTGGCAGTGACAGGCCTCATGGAGTGAACTCCGGTAAGCGCTCGCGCCCCAGCATGTAGCCGGCCGGGTCCGCGTCGAATTGACGGGTCGTGCGTTCGATCGTGTTGACCGCATCGCGGAAATCACGAATCGCCGGCTCCAGTGCATTGACGCCCTGCAAGCCCTGCTCGAGGGAGCCACGATTGTCATTGATGACGTCATCCACCGAGGCAATAACGGCGTCGAGTCGCCGCATCGTGTCCGATACGCTGCGCATCGCCTCTTCACCGTGCATATCCAGCATTCGGCTGGTGTCCTGTATCAAGCCGTCGAGGCTCTCGAACGCCAGATTGGCCGATGCAGTGGTTTGCGCGAGGTTGTCCAGCGCCAGTCCGACCTGTTCCTGATGGTCGAGGGCGAAACGGCTGACCTGATCGACATTGCGCAGGATCGAGGAGATGCTGCTGGCGTTGTCTTCGGAGAACACCTGATTGATATTGTCGACCAGCGAATTGACGCCCCCCATGGACTCTTCCCAGCTGGTGCGCAGGCGGGCGAACGGCGACGGCTCGGCAATGATGACCGGCACCTCGCCGTCCCGCTCGGCGACCAGCGGCGGCCCGCTCAAGGAGTCGGTGCTCAGTTGGATATGCGCTGAGCCGGTGATATTGGTCATGGCGATACGCGCCTGGGTATCGGTGGTCACCGGCGTATCGGCGGCCACCGTAATGCGCGCGATGACCTGGGTCGGGTCGGTCTCATCGAGGCGTAACCGGCTCACCGAGCCGACGCGCAGGCCGTTGTATTCGACGCGGCTGCCGTCGGCGAGCCCGCTCACCGCCTCCTGGAAGACCACATCGATCGTCAGCGTTTCACGCTCGTCGCCGAACCTGGCCAACCATAGCCCAAACAGCGCCGTGGCAGCGATGAGCAGCAGGGTAATGCCACCGATCATGATGTGATTGGCACGTGGCTCCATCGCTCAAGCCTCCCTTGCCGAGTGTTTGGCCAGCTGGGCACTACGCCCACGAGGACCATGGAAATAGTCACGAATCCACTCGTCATCGGTCTGTTCGACGACGCTCAGAGTATCGGCGACCAGCACCCTCTTGCCGGAGAGCACGGCGATCCTGTCGCACGTGGTATACAGCGTGTCGAGATCGTGGGTCACCAGGAAGACCGTCAACCCGAAGGCGTTGGTCAGCGTCAGCAGAAGCTGATCGAAGGCCGCGGCGCCGATGGGATCGAGCCCGGCGGTGGGCTCGTCGAGAAACAGGATATCGGGGTCCAGGGCCAGCGCCCGCGCCAGGGCAGCGCGCTTGATCATGCCCCCGGAGAGCGCCGAGGGCGACAGCTCACCGGCATGCGCCGGCAGCCCCACCAGCGCCAGTTTGACCGCGGCCAGTCGCTCGGCCTCGGCACGCGGCAGGTTAAGATGCTCACTCAGCGGCAGCGCCACGTTCTGGGTGACGGTCAGCGACGAAAATAGCGCGCCCTGCTGGAAGAGCACGCCGCAGCGCCTCTCCAGCAGCACGCGCCGACGCTCGGAGAGCTGGTCGAGACGCTCGCCGAGCATCCTTACCTCGCCGCCGCTTGGCCGCAGCAGGCCGACGATGCTTCTCAGCAGTACCGACTTGCCGCTGCCGGAGCCACCGACCACTCCCAGTATCTCGCCCCGCATGACATCCAGGTCGAGGCGGTCGTGCACCACATGCTCAGCGAAGCGATTCTGTAGCCCGCGTACCTGGATGATCGCCTCCTGCACGGCAGACGTCGTTGTGTCCTCGGTATTCATCACCAGCCCATCTCCATGAACAACAGGGCCGCCAGCGCATCGACCAGGATCACCACGAAGATGCTCTGCACCACGCTCGAGGTGGTGTGCTGGCCCACCGACTCGGCGCTACCGCTGACCCTGAAGCCCTCCCGACAGCCGATCACGGCGATCAGAAAGGCAAACACCGGTGCCTTGCCCATGCCCACCAGAAAATGCTGCAGCGGCACGTCGCGGTAGATGGCCATGATCCGCCCCAGCGGGATGTCGAGGGCCAGCAGCGCCACCAGGCCGCCGCCCACCAGGCCTGACAGCAGGCCGACAAAGGCCAGCAACGGTAGCGTGATCAGCAGCGCGAGCACCCGCGGCAGCACCAGCCACTCCGCCGGGTCGAAGCCCTGCACGCGCAGCGCATCGATCTCCTCGTTGACCTTCATCGAGCCGATCTGGGCGGTGAAGGCGCTGGCGGTCCTGCCGGCCACCAGAATCGCCGCCAGCAGCACGCCAAATTCACGCATGAAGGAGTAGGCGACCAGGTCGACGGTGTAGACGCTAGCACCGAAGGCGTCGAGCACCGTGGCGCCGAGAAACGCCACTACTGCCCCGATCATGAAGGTCAGCAGGGCAACGATCGGCAGCGCATTCAGGCCGGTGTTCTGAATCTGACTCATCAGCGCGTTGATCCGCCAGCGGCGCGGGCGAAACAGCACCCGCGCGCCGCTGGCCAGGGTCAGCCCGATAAAGCCGAGCAGGCCGACGAGATTATGCAGATGCAGCTGCACATGCTGACCGATGCGTGCCAGGCAGTCGCCGAGCCGTGACGTCTCTTGCCGCGCCGGCGACTGCCCAACCTTGACCAGCGCTTCGCAGACGGTGCGCAGCAGCGCTCGCCGCTCATCGCTGAGCGATGGGTCGCTAGCGGCCAGCGCCCTCAACCCCTCGACGCCGAGCAGCCGGGCAAGCAGCACCACGCCCGCGGTGTCCAACCGCTGTACCTGGGCAAGCTCAAGCGTTTCAGCTCCCCGCCAGCGCTCGACCTCTCGACACAGCGTGGCGTAGTGGGCCAGTGTCCAGTCGCCGGCCGCCACCAGGCGCGGGGGGCGCTCACCGTTGGTCTGCTGCAGAGAGCCCGGACTACCTTCCGATTGCATCGCTATTCCCTTAGGCGTTGCGCGTGGTGGTGATTGACAGAGATCAACACTACCACGCTGGAGGGAGGGAAAATCTGCGTCAGGTCATGCGGCGATAGCCTTTAGGGTCGCGGCGCCTCATTCGGCGTCCCGCGATACTCCTTTCGCATCATCACCACGTCAGCCGCCGGAAACACCACCTGCATATCAAGACGATCGGCCAGCCATTCGAAGGTAGCTTCACCGTAGAAACACACATGGGTGGGGTCGAGGATGTAGTGCCAGCCGATGAAGGCCGCGTGATCACGCGGCCGCTTGGTCATCAGCCCCAGCCAGCCGCCGGGGCGCAGCAGCGCCACCAGCCGCTCGAGTTCGCGGCCGGGGGCCGCCAGGTGCTCGACCACCTCGGTGGCGGTGATGAAGTCATACGTACCCGCCAGCACCGCGCTGTCCGGCGCATAGTAGGGGTCGTAGATGGCCATCGGGTGGCCGGCCTCCTCGAACATCACCGACAGCGTCGGCCCCGGTCCGCTGCCGAAGTCGAGACCGCGAGCCCCGGGAGCGAGCTCGGCGGCCAGCGGCGTGAACAGGCGCGACAGGAATCGCCGGTAGCCGGCGTCATCCGGCGAGTTCTGGTGCTGGTCGTAGACCGCGCGCTCCTCGGCCGCTGCCAGGTGGAAGGCAGGCGGCACGAAGATCAGCGCGCAGCGCGGGCACTGCAGGTAGTCGCGGCGCTGGTCGCGGTGATAGTGGCGGCAGCGGGCGGCACCGCACAGCGGGCAGATGGGGCTCTCGGTCATGGCGGTGGGCTCGGTGCTGGCATCGGCGGATAGGGCGGGTATCATGAAGGCCCATATGGTAAGCCTCAAGGATGACCCGATGAATGATACCGTCACGCCCGAGCCCAACCCGGTCGAACCGTCGAAGGGGCCGGATACCACCATCCCCATCGTGGTCTATGCGCTGCACCTGGCGGGTATCGCCACCGGGGGGCTGACCTCGCTAATCGGCGTGGTGATCGCCTACGTCTACCGCGGCAAGGGCCCCGACTGGCTCGACGAGCACTACCGCTTCCAGATCCGCACCTTCTGGATCTCGCTGGTCTACTTCCTGCTGGCGGGGATCCTGACCTTGATCGCCATCGGCTTCGTGCTATGGCTGGTGGTCGTGGTGTGGCTGGTGATTCGCTGCGTCAAGGGCATCAAGGCCCTGCAGGCCCAGCGCGCGCCGGACAACGTCGACACCTGGCTGTTCTAAACCATGAGTCGCAAGCCACGCTCCAGTTCCTCGCCGCTGCAGGCCAAACTGATTGCCGGGCTCTGGCGTAGCCTGGCCGTCTGCCGCCTGGGCCTGCTGTGGGGCCTGGCGCGCATCGCCGGTCCGCTGGTGCACCGTTTCAGCCGTCGCGAGCGCGAGGTCACCGAGATCAACCTGGCCGAGGTCTACCCCGAGCAGAGCGACGCCGAGCGTCGCCGGCTAGCCCGCAGCAGTCTCGCTCACTCCACCGCCACCATGCTCGAGCTGGGCTTCGCCTGGATGGCCGAGCCGGGCCGCGTGGAGCGCTCGATCATCGATGTACACGGTCGCGAGTTGCTCGATGACGCTCGCGCCGAGGGCCGCGGGGTGATCGTGCTGGCGCCCCACTTCGGCAACTGGGAGGTGCTCAACTTCTGGCTGTCGAGCCACTTCCCGTTCACCGCCATGTACGAGCCCCCCAAGATCGAGCGTCTCGATCCGGTGATTCGCCACGGCCGCGAACGCATGGGCGCCAGCCTGGTGCCCACCAACCCGCGCGGCGTGGCGGCGCTGCTCAAGGCGCTCAAGCGCAGCGAAGCGGTGGGTATCCTGCCCGACCAGGAGCCGGACTGGGGCAGCGGCGTGTTCGCGCCCTTCTACGGCCGCCTGGCCTATACCGCCACCCTGCTGCCCAAGCTGGTCGCCCGCACCCAGGCGCGGGTGGTCACCGGCGTGGCCCAGCGGGTACCGGGCAAGGGCTTCGTGATCCACTTCCTGGCCGCCGACAGCCGCGTTTACGAGACCGACGAGACCGCCTCGGCGGCCGGCGTCAACGCCTGCGTGGAGGCCGCCATTTCCCTGGAACCGGCCCAGTACCAGTGGGAGTACAAGCGCTACCGCAAGGTGATCCAGGAGCAGCAGGGGCACCCTGACCACCCCTCGTTCCGGCTTTATTAAGCGCCCCATAGCGCCTCAGCCACTGCCCTCACCGGCCATAGAGATCGTCGAACCGCACGATATCGTCCTCACCCAGGTAGCTCCCCGACTGCACCTCGATCAGTTCCAGCGGAATCTTGCCGGGGTTCTCCAGGCGGTGGGTGGCGCCGATGGGAATATAGGCCGACTGGTTCTCGCTAAGCATGAACTCACGGTCATCGAGGGTCACTTTGGCGGTGCCGCTGACCACCACCCAGTGCTCGGCGCGGTGGTGGTGCAGCTGCCGCGAGAGGCGCGCCCCCGGCGCCACCGTGATGTGCTTGACCTGGTAGCGCTGGCCGCGCTCGATGGCCTGGTAGCAGCCCCAGGGCCGATGTACCCGCGGATGCTCGATCGGCTCGTCGCGCCCCGCCGCCAGCAGCCCCTCGACCAGTGTCTTGACCTCCTGGCTGCGTCGGCGGTCGGCCACCAGCACCGCATCCTGGGTCTCGACGATCACCAGGTCCTCGACCCCCAACGCACTGACCAGGCGCTGTTCGGCGTGTACCAGCAGCCCGCGGCAGTCGTGAAGCTGCACATCGCCGCTCAGCGCATTGCCACGTTCGTCCTTGGCGCTGGCCTCCCACAGCGCCTGGAACCCGCCGATATCCGACCAGCCGGCGTCCAGCGCCACCACTGCCGCGCGGCTGGCATGCTCCATCACCGCGTAGTCGATGGAGTCGGCGGGACTTGCGCGGAACGCCTCGGCGTCGAGGCGCAGGAAGTCGAGGTCCTCGCGGGCAGCGTCCAGCGCGGCGCGGCAAGCGGCGAGCATGGCCGGCTGGCGCGCCGCCAGCTCGTCGAGGTAGCGCGAGGCGCGGAACACGAACATGCCGCTGTTCCATAGATAGTCGCCGCTAGCCAGGTACGCCTCGGCGGTGGCGCGCTCGGGTTTCTCGACGAAACGCGACAAGCGGTACCCCGACTCACCCAGCGCCGCGCCGCGCTGCAGATAGCCATAGCCGGTCTCGGCATGCTCGGGTACCACGCCGAAGGTCACCAGCTCGCCGCCAGTCGCCAGGCTTGCCGCCGCCGCCACGCTCGAGCGGAATGCCTGGGCATCACGGATCAGGTGATCAGCGGGCAGCACCAGCAGCAGCGGATCGCCGCCGTCGCGGCAGGCGTATAGCGCCGCGCAGGCAATCGCCGGGGCGGTGTTGCGCCCCTCCGGCTCGAGCAACAGGGTGGCATCATCGATACCGGCCGCGCGCAGCTGCTCGGCGAGCAGGAAGCGATGCGGCTCGCTGCCCACCACCAGCGCAGGCGCCAGAGGCAAGCCAGCCAGGCGCGCCAGGGTCTGCTGCAGCAGGCTGGCCGGGAGGTCAGCACCGCCCTGATCGCCCAGCGCCAGAAACTGCTTGGGGTAGTGCTGGCGCGACAGCGGCCACAGCCGGCTACCGCTGCCGCCGGCGAGAATCACCGGGGTCAAGGACTCGCTCATGGCGTGGCTCCTGGCAGTCGTTGATCGTCATCCAGCGGGGCGAGCTCGGCGCCGGGTTCACCGAAGTCTTCGTGCAACCAGCCGCGCAGGCGGTCCATGCCTGCCGCGCCCTCCGACGGCGGCGGCACGCTGCCCGGCACGAAGCCGCGTTCGAGGAACGGCGCCAGCAGTGCGGCGTCGCCGCTGATGATATGCACCGGCACGCCGAGGCCGGCGCCCTCGCCGGTGATCAGCGGCGCGGCCTGGTGGTCGCCGAGCATGATCAGCAGGGTATTGTCGTCCACCGCCCACTCGGCCCAGCGTGCAGTGGCTTTGACAGAGTAGTTGACCGACCAGGCGTAATGGTCGCGGATGCGCTCGATCTCCTGCCACAGCACCTCGGGCGGGTCGCCGGCGTGCTCCCAGGGCGCGAACAGGCTGCCGTCACCGATCAGCGCCCAATCCTCGAGCACCGGCAGAATCGGCGTCCAGGGTGCATGACTGGAGATCAAGGCGAGCTGGGTGAACAGCGGCGCGTCTTGCGGCGCGCGAATCCGACGCTGGTAGTAGTCGAGCACGAACTGGTCGGGCATGGTCACCCAGTGCAGCGGCGGGCCGGCGTAGTCGATGTCGGCGGCAGCATAGATATCGTCGAAGCCGTAGGCCTCGCCCTCCGGCCACAGCATGGTGATCGCCGGCATCACCGTCTGGGTGCGCTGGCCGGTGGCGCGAAAGTCGTCGATCAGGGTGGCCTGATCGCTGCCCAGCAGCAGCCGATACCATAGCTGATTGTCGATCCATAGCCCGCTCAGCGCAGTGGCATGGGCCAGCCACGACTGGCCGCCGCGGATCGGCGCATCGAGTACCCCGGATACCACCGAGAGGCCGGCCGCGTCCAGCCGCTCGTCCATCTCGGCCAGGGTCGGCAGCAAAACATGCGAGTAACGTGCATCCTCCAGCGCGGCAACGCCGTAGGACTCGACAAAGGCCAGGATCACGTCGCGCCCCTCGAGCCCCGGCAGCGGCCGGGCCGGGCTCGGCGACTCGGCGAGCCGCTCGCTGAACGCCTGGCGGGCGCGGTGGGTGTCCACCACCTGCTCGGTCTGATAGCGCCAGGTATCGATCAGCGGCGTGCGCGCCGCCGGCACCAGCCGGGTGCCGGCAATCTCCAGCCCGGCGAGCAGCGTGATCAACGCCAGCGCCACGACCGTGAACCAGCGCCACGTGGCACCGAGCGGTGCGCCCAGAGAAGCCGCCAGCAGCCGCGCCACGCCCCAGATCACCAGCGCGATCAGCAGCGCGCCGCCGCCCATGGCCAGCACGGCGGCGACCTGACCGAGATTGCCCTGCAGCAGATGGTAGACGGCGCGCAGCAGCGGCAGGTCGAGGTAGACGTTGAGCGAGCGCCCCAGCGCCATTTGCGCAGCGGCCTCGCCGAGCGCGGCCAGCACGCCGGCCATCACCAGTGCCACCGCCAGCCAGCGCAGCGCGAGGCTCCAGGCAGCCAGCGGCAGCAGCGCGAACAGCGCCGCCAGCCACCACGCCTCCCAGGCGATCAGTCGCGGCGTGACCTCGGTAAACCGCCACCACAGCGGAAACAGCACTAGGATATTGAGAAGCAGGCCACTGAAGAGCCAGCGCATAGGTACGAAATCCTTTTTTATAGGGTGGCAGCTCGCTAAAACATGTACTGTAATCGGATAATGTACAAGTTATGTCTCGCTTTGTTTTACTTCCCCTGCCAAGGAGACGCCGTTGAAACTCACGACACGCACCGCCCTGGGATGCGCCTGCTGGCTGTTTCTCATGCCCCTGGCCAGCGCCGATGAGAACACCCAGCGCCACTTCGAGGACGTCATCGAGCGCGCCGAAGCGCTGGCAGGCGAGCCTTACCAGGGCGCTGGCGCGTCGCTACCCACCGCCCTGCGCAACCTCGATTATGACACCTATCGCCAGATCCGCTTTCGCGGTGACCAGGCGATCTGGCGCGACGACGGGCTGTTTTCGGTGCAGCTGTTTCACAGCGGCTTCCTGTTCGACACGCCGGTGACCCTCAATCTGGTCGAAGACGGCGAGGCCAGGCGGCTGGATTACTCCCAGGAGTATTACTCCTATGACGGCGACGCCGAGCGCCTGCTCGACGCCGACCTGGACGGCGCCGGCCACGCCGGGTTCCGGCTTCACTACCCCCTCAACCGCGGCGACTACGCCGATGAGTTCGCGGTATTCCTCGGCGCCAGCTACTTTCGCCTGGTCGGCCGCGATCAGGGCTACGGGCTCTCGGCGCGCGGCCTGGCCATCGACACCGCAGCGCCGCACGGCGAGGAGTTCCCGGCCTTCCGTGAATTCTGGCTGGTCAAGCCGGCCGAGGACGCCACACAGATGAGCGTGCTGGCGCTGCTCGACAGCCCGTCACTTGCCGGCGCCTACCGCTTCGACATCCGCCCCGGGCGCGACGTGGACGTGGAGGTCGACGCCCGGCTGTTCGCCCGTCGCGACGTGGCCAAGCTCGGCGTGGCGCCGCTGACCAGCATGTTCACCCACGGCGATACCAGCCCCTACGGCGCCGACGACTTCCGCCCCCGGGTCCACGACTCCGACGGCCTGGCGATGCACACCGCCGCCGGCGAGTGGATCTGGCGGCCGCTCTCCAATCCTCGCCGGCTGCGCGTTTCCGCGCTGCAGGATGAATCTCCCGGCGGCTTCGGCCTGGTCCAGCGCGAGCGCGACTTCGACGCCTACCTGGACATGGAAGCGCGCTACGAGCGTCGCCCCAGCCAGTGGGTCGAGGCGCTGGGCGGCGACTGGGGGCGCGGCAGCGTCGAGCTGGTGGAGATTCCTACCGACACCGAAACCAACGACAACATCGTCGCCTACTGGGTACCGGATGAGCCGCTCAACGCCGGCGAGTCGCGGCGCTTTCACTACCGCACCCAGACCTTCGGCGACCGCCTCGACGAACAGCGCCAGGCCAGCGTGATACGCACCCGCAGCGGTTGGGGCGCGATCCCCGGGCAGAGCGACCCGCCGCCGCGCAGCCGGCGCCAGTTCATCGTCGACTTTCACGGCGGCGAACTGGCCGGTCTGGATGCCAGCCAGCCGGTAGAGGCCGAGCTTTCCACCAGTCGTGGTGACATCCACCAGGCCCAAGTCCAACGCCTGCCCGACGGCGATACCTGGCGCGCCAGCTTCCGCGTCCAACCCCAGGGCCGCGAGCCGGCCGACATGCGCCTCTTCCTGAGCCTGCGCGGCTCGCCGATCAGCGAAACCTGGAGCTATGTCTGGTACCCCGATGAGCTACGCTGACTCGGCGCCGCGCCAGCCCCTGCTGTGGCTGCGCAGGCTGGGCCTGTTGGCGCTGGTAGCGGCGAGCACCGCGCTGGGCGTGGCAACCATGTTCCGCATCCTCTACGACGGCGGCCTAGGCATATTGCAGGCCGCGGTGCTGGGACTGTTCGCGATCACCTTCGGCTGGATCGCGCTGGCCTTCTGGACCGCCCTGGTGGGTTTCGTGATCAGCCTCGCGCGGCGCGACCCGCTGAGCCTGGCGCGCCAGGCCCCGCCGGCGATGGCCGCGCTGGCCTCGCGCACCGCGCTGGTCATGCCGATCTACAACGAGGATCCGGCACGCGCCCTGGGCGGTCTGGAGGCGACCTGCCAGGACCTGCTGGCCAGCACCGACCAGGACCTCCACGACCGCGTCGAAGCCTTCGTGCTCAGCGACACCCGCGACGACGCCATCGCCGCCGACGAACGCCGCCACGTCGCCGCACTGCGCCAGCGCCTGGCCGGTCGGCTGGCGGTGCACTACCGGCGCCGCGCCGACAACGCCGGCCGCAAGGCCGGCAACCTGGCCGAATTCTGCCGCCGCTGGGGGCGCCGCTACGACTACCTGGTGGTGCTCGACGCCGACAGCCTGATGGGCGGCCGCAGCCTGCTGCAGATGATCAGCACCATGCAGCGCGAGCCCGAGCTGGGCCTCCTGCAGACGGTGCCGATCCCGGTGCGCCAGGCCACCCTGTTCGGACGCTTCACCCAGTTCGCCGCGGCGCTCTACAGCCCCATGCTGGCTGCCGGCCAGGCCTTCTGGCAGGGCGACTGCGCCAACTACTGGGGGCACAACGCCATCCTGCGCACCCGTGCCTTCATGGCCCACTGCGGCCTGCCCGCGCTATCGGGCCGCCCGCCGCTGGGCGGCGACATCATGAGCCACGACTTCGTCGAAGCCGCGCTGCTGCGCCGCGGCGGCTGGCGGGTGCGGCTCGACGCGAGCATCACGGCGAGCTTCGAGGAGCTGCCCGGCAACCTGCTCGACTATGCGCGGCGCGACCGGCGCTGGACCCAGGGCAATCTCCAGCACCTGCGCCTGCTGGCGGCCGGCGGCCTGCACCCGATCAGTCGCCTGCATTTCGCCATGGGCGCGCTGGCCTACCTCTCCTCGCTGCTGTGGGTACTGATGCTGGCGCTGAGCAGTGCCGCCGCCATGCTCAACGCCTTCAGCCGTGAGCGCTTCTTCAGCGACACCTACCAGCTGTTTCCCGACTGGCCGCTGGACACCAGCGCAATGGTCATGCCGCTGCTGGCGCTGACCGCCGCCATGCTGCTGCTGCCCAAGCTGTTCGGCCTGCTGCTGGCGCTGTGGCAAACCCCGGCAGCCTTCGGCGGGCGCTGGCGGCTCAGCCTGAGTGCACTGCTGGAGATGTTCCACGCGATCCTGATCGCCCCGCTGATGATGGTCTTCCATACCGTCTTCGTGCTTGGCATCCTGATCGGGCGCAGCGTCGGCTGGGACCCGCAGGTGCGCGAGGGCCGGTCGGTGGCATGGCGCCAGGCGTTCGCTCACACTCGCGCCGCAACCCTGGTCGGCGGCGCCTGGGCGCTGGCCATGTACCAGTTCACGCCGAGCTTCTTCTGGTGGCTGACCCCGGTATGGGTGGGATTGATCATTGCCCCGCTGCTGGTGCGGCTGTCGGGCAGTCGCCGCCTCGGCGCCTGGCTGGCAGGCGTCGGGCTGCTGGCAACCCCCGGTGAAGAGACGCCCGCCGCGGTACTGATGCGCCTCGACCAGACACTGGCGTGCGCCACGCCGGCGCACGCCGACAGCCGCGCCGCCAGCGTACCGGCCGAGCAGCCAGGCGATATGCCTCTCCAGCACCTGGGCTGGCGCCGCCAGCGACCGGCACGCCATCGCCCGCCGCTAAAGGAACCCTACTGATGCCCCATGCCATCGACTCCCCTCCGCCGCTGCAGCAGCGTGTCAAGGCCGCACTCGGCCTGGCTCGCTCGCTGGTGGTGTACTGGCGCCCGGGGCGTCAGCCTGGCCTTCAGCGTCTCTACGCCGAATTCCTGGCCCCCGGCGACCTGGCGTTCGATATCGGCGCCCATCTCGGCGACCGCACCGCCGCTTTCCAGGCGCTGGGCGCCGAGGTGGTGGCGCTGGAGCCGCAGCCGGGCCTGTTCCGCTGGCTGGTGCGGCTGATGGGCGCGCGCCGCGGCCTGGTGCTGATGCCCGTGGCCGCCGGGCCCGAGGAGGGCGAGGCCGAGATCGCCATCAGCGTCGCCAACCCCAGCGTCTCGACGCTGGCGCGCCACTGGCGCAAGCGCATCGGCCGCACCAATCCCGGCTTTCGCCAGGTCCGCTGGGAGCGCCGAGTGACGGTGACGGTGACCACCCTCGACGCCCTGATCGCGCGCTTCGGCGTGCCGCGCTTCATCAAGGTCGATGTCGAGGGCTTCGAGGCCGAGGTACTGGCCGGCCTCAGCCAGCCGGTAGAGGCGCTGTCCGTGGAGTTCGTGGCCGGTGCGCTGGACGTTGCCGAGGCCTGCGTGGCACGCCTCGAGGCCCTCGGCGACTACCGTTTCAACGCCATCCAGGGCGAGCGCCGGGCGTTCATCTGGGGTGAGTGGCGCAGCCCCGTGCAGATACGCGCCTGGCTCGCTGACGGCGCCGACGGCCTGGCCTCCGGCGATCTGTATGCCCGCCGCCAGCCCACCCCGCCAACGGGAGCAACGCCATGAGCCATATCGGCGACTGGAGCGATCTGACCAGCGAAGGCCTCGCTGCACTGGCCGCCGAGGACCCGGTGGCGATCCTGGTGCTGGGTGCCGTCGAGCAGCACGGTCGCCATCTGCCGCTCTCCACCGACCTGGATATCGGGCTGGGCCTGCAGCAGGCCACCCTCGAGGCGCTCGCACGGCGCCCTGCCGAGACAGGCGCCGCCCTCAACGTGGTCTGCCTGCCGCCGCTGGCGGTGGGCGCCAGCGACGAGCACGCCAGCTATCCCGGCACCCTGAGCCTGCCGCCTGCCTTGGCCATCGCCACGCTCGAGGCCTACGGCGACAGCCTCGCCCGGGCCGGCATACGTCGCCTGCTGCTGCTCAACAGCCACGGCGGCAACAAGGCGGTAATGGATCTCGCCGCACTGGCCCTGCGCCGCCGCCACGCCATGCTGGTGGTCAAGGCCACCTATACCCGACTGGCGCCGCCGCCCGGCGACTGGCTGCCCGCCGAGGAACTGCGCCACGGCCTTCACGGCGGGGCGCTGGAAACCGCGATGATGCTGCATCTGGCGCCGCACAAGGTGACGCAGGCAGCCGCCGGTCACCCGTCGGCGAGTAGTGAGACCCTGGCCGCCGCGGGCAAGCTGGTGGGCCCCGAGGGCGAGGCGGCCTTCGCCTGGCTGGCCGAGGACCTGCACGCCGACGGCGTTGCCGGCAATGCCACCCTGGCCGACGCCGCGCTGGGCGAGCGGCTGGTGGCACACTACGCCGCGCGGCTGGCCGAGGTAGTGATCGAGACCCAGACGCTATCGCTGCCCGGCTGGGCGCAGCAGCGCTGAGTCAGCGCCTCCTCGCAGGGCTTTCGCCGAGTCCCGTAGCTATATGCAACAGGACTGAGGAGCCAAGACTACTTGCAGGCCGAAGAGCGTGACGTATCGGCGTTTAGCACCTCATCCAGCAGGTGCCCGGAGCGCTCGGCCTTGGCACTCAGGTAGCGGCGATTGTGATCGTTGAGACGGCCATACAGCGCCTGTCGCTCCACCACCTCGATGCCGCCGGCCTGCAGGGCCGAGATCTTCTGCGGGTTGTTGGTCAACATCTGGATCCGCTGGATCTCGAGTGCCGCGAGCATGTCCACCGCTGCGCGATAGTGGCGCTCGTCGTCGCCGAACCCCAGCACCCGGTCGGCGTCCACGGTGTCCAGGCCACCGTCTTGCAGGGTGTAGGCGCGCAGCTTGTTGGCCAGGCCGATGCCGCGCCCCTCCTGGGCCAGATACAGCAGTACCCCACCACCCAGCGACTCGATATCCGCTACCGCGTTGCGCAGCTGCTCGCCGCAGTCGCAGCGCAGACTGCCGAACAGATCACCGGTCAGGCACGCCGAGTGCAGGCGCAGCGGCACTGCCGGCTGCCAGTCGCCGGGCTCACCGATCACCACCGCGACGTGCTCACGCAGCCCATCCGGCTCACGAAACAGGATGAAACGGCTCTCGGTGGCCTCGGCCAGCGGAATCCGCGCCTCGCTGACTCGGGTCAGCATGCCGGCAGCGCTGTCGAAGCAGTCGATCGCCGCCTCGGCCTCGACGCTCAACCACTCGCCGGCATCGATACGTGCCTGGGCGGCGCTGCGCGCGGCGCCGGTCAGCTCGACGGTCAACGCCGCGGGAATCAGCAACGCGCGGCGCATCAGCGCCAGCGCGCCATGCTCACCCGCCCCGGCCGGTTGGGCCAGCGCCGCCGTTCGCGGCTCGGCCTGGGAGCCGAACGCCAGCCGTTCGAGACGCGCCAGATCCAGCGGGCCGCAGCTGCCCAGCGGCAGGCGCAGGGCCTCGACCTGCCTGGACACGCCACCTGCGTCACCGTTCAACACCGCCAGACGGTGACCGGTAATCACCAGCGCAGCGTCCTCCTGCAGCGTCGCCAACTGGCTCGCCGATAGTCCTTCCATCGGCTGGATCAGGGTCGCCGTGTCGGCATCCTGCAGTACCACCGGTACGCCGCGGCGAAGATCGAAGATGGCGCGCTCGACGTGATGTCCTGTACGTGGCATGTAGCCTCCTTGTCGCCTCACCCGGGGAGGCGTATGGCACTGGGGATAATGGGTCTGGATACGGGCGCCACGGCGCCACGGATGCATGGGGCTTGTGCCGCCCGTGGCGGCTGCCCATGATAAGGAACGTTTCTGATCGAGAGAGGCCGTGAATGAGCCACCCCGCCACGCCGCGTCGCGACGACAGCGAGCTGAGCCTCGCCTGGCAGGCGTTGCAGACGGCGCGCGACCACCCCTGGAGCCGCCAGCGCCGACTGACCGTCAGCCAGGGTAGCGCCCAACTGACGCTGATCCGCGGCGGCCAGTGGCATGCCGAGCCGACACTGGGCAGCGCCGCCAGCGCGCTGCTCGACAGCCTGCTGCCGCTGGTCTGCGACGCCGGCCCGCGGGTGGTCGCCCAGCTCGGCCAGAGCCTCGACGGACGCATCGCCACCCACAGCGGTCACTCCCACTACATCAACGGCGTCGCGAGCCGGGTTCATCTGCACCGGCTGCGCGCCCTGGTCGACGCCGTGCTGGTGGGTGCCGGCACCGCCGACGAGGACGACCCGCAGCTCAACGTACGCCACGTCGAGGGTCGCCAGCCGCGGCGGGTGGTGCTCGACCCGCGCGGCCGGGTACCGGCTGCGCGGCGTGTGTTTCAGGACACGCGGCTGGCGACGCTGCACCTGCTCGGCGAGGGCGTGGCGGCGCCCAACGGGGTTGGCACACACGTCGAGCACTACCGGCTGACGCAGGACGCCGAGGGCCGGGTGTCTCCCCTGGCGGTGATCGATGTCCTGCAGCAGGCCGGCTGCCGCCGCGTGCTGATCGAGGGCGGCGGTCAAACTGTGTCGCAGTTCATCGCCGCCGGCTGTGTCGACCGCCTGCATCTGCTGGTAGCGCCGCTGCTGATCGGCTCCGGGCGCCCGGGGCTGTCGCTGCCCGTCATCGACACCCTCGACCAGGCGCTGCGGCCCACCGCGCGACGTTTCGACTGCGGCGACGACACCCTCTTCGATGTCGCCCTGCGCCCCGCCATCGACTGAGCCGGGTGCCGCGTTGCGCTTGCGCTGCCACCAGCACAGCGCCCCGGGCAGGCTGGCCAGCAGCACCAGCAGCCCGTAGCTCACCGACACCGCCACACCCTGCGCCGGCGGCAGGCCGACGCCGAGCCAGACCAGCGCCGCGGCGCCCTCGCGAAAGCCCCAGCCGGCCACCGACAGCGGGATCAGCATCGCCAGCAGCACCGGCGGCAGCAGCGCCAGCAGAGTGGTGACCGGCAGCTCGACACCTATCGCCCGCGCGGCGCAGACGAAGATCGCGCCATAGCTGGCCAGCACCAGCAGCGAGCCCCCCAGCTGCGCCGGCCAGGCGCGCCGGCTGAAGAGCGCTCGGTGCAGGTCACCACCCAGGCCGCTGGCCCAGGTCGGCGGGGTGATGCCTGAGCGGCACAGCCCCCACCACAGCCCCGTCCCCAGCACTGCCAGCCCTGCGACTACCGCGACGCTAGTGCCCACCATGGGGCGTGCCAGCAGGTCGCCAATGGCGGCATGCCACAGCGGCGAGAGTGCCAGGATGGCCAGGGTAACCACCGCCAGCACCAGCTGGCCGGAAGCGCGCTCGATGACCACGCCGCGCCATGCCGCGGCGCGCTGACCGCTGGCCCGAGCATGACGCCAGGCGCGGGCGGCATCGCCGAGCACCGCGCCGGGCAGCACCTGATTGAGAAAGCTGGCCAGATAGTAGTCGTTGATGGCATGGCGCCAGCTCAGCCCTACTCCGAGGCGCGCGGCGGTAAAGCGCCAGCGCCACGCCGAGATCACGACCTGGGGCAGACTCAGCAGCAGTGCCAGCAGCACCCAGCCAGGGGCCAGCCGCTGCACCTCGGCGATCACCTCCGCGGCCTCCAGCCACAGCGCGACGCCGCCCAGCAGCGCCAGGCTGACCGCCAGGCGCAGCAGGCTGCGCCGCCGCGTCGCGCCACCCATCAGGCAGCTCCCTCAGGAGGCAGCAGCAGCAGGTCGACGTGGCCGACCCAGACCCCGCAGCGGCCGTTGGCCAGGTCGCGCTGGCGGGCCAACTGCCAGGCCTCGCTTCGCCCCGCCTGCGCGGGGCACTGCTCGGCCGCCGCCGTGGCCCAACCGGCCACCAGCGCGTGCCCCAGGGTCAGCGCCGCCTCGCTGCCCGGCGCCAGTTGCCACGGGCTGGCGGCACGCTCGACGCGATAGCCGTGCGCCTCGAAGGCGGCAGCCAGCACCGCCGGCGCCTCTCCCCCCAACGCCGACCCCAGCCCCTTGTCGCGGCGCTGATGGTCGCCGAACAGCGTGCGTACCCAATCGTCTTCGGCGTCCTGGCGCGGCCCGCTGGCATCGATGAACTGCCAGTGGCCATCCACGCTGAGGGTGAACAGCGCCGCCAAGCGGCGTGCCGCGCAGGCCTCGGCCAACGCCTCGACCCAGGCCGTGGAGCAGAGATCGAACAGCGCCGAGGCGCACACCAGCTCGGCGCCATCGAGCAGGCCAGGCAGCGCCTCGAGGTCGGCCAGGTCGACCTGACGGTTTTCGATATCGGGCTGCCTGCCCGCCGCATCGGCACAGTCTGCCAGCCGCCGGCGAGCCCTCTCCAGCAGCGCCGGATCATGATCCACCAGCCGCCAGCGCTGCGGGCCAGGCAGGCGCGACGCCAAATAGGCAGGATTACTGGCGCGCCCGCAGCCCAGATCGACCAGCGTCAGCGGTGCGCTGTCGGATGCCCGGTGACGGCGCAGCCAGGCACCCGCCTCGGCGGTCAGCTCGGCACAGCGTGCGGCGTGATCGGCGGCCTCACGCAGCGCCAGCCAGTCGCTGGCGAAACGGCCGCCCCCGGCGTTGTCCGCGACGGTCATGGATGCGCTACCCCGAGCGCAGCAGCGAAGGCGTCGCCCGCGGCTTGCCAGTCGCTCTGCCGTTCGCGGGCCGCGATGGCGCCGCGGCGCAGCTCCCGCCGCAGGCGAGCATCATCCAGCCAGCTGCGCAGGGCCCCACGCAGGGCCTCTACGTCACCGGGCGCCACCGCCAGCCCGGCGCCCTCGGGCAGGGTGTAACGCAGCGCCCCGCCGGTGGTGGTAATCACCGGCAGGCCGCGGGCCAGCGCTTCGGTGACCACCATGCCGTAGCCCTCATAGTGAGAGGGCAGGACGAACAGGTCGGCGTCGCGATAGGCCACGTCCAGGGCCTGAGGCTCGCGCTCGCCGAGCAGCCGCAACTGCTGCGTGAGGCCATGCTCGGCGATGCTGGCGGCAACCCGCTCAGCGTGGGCCGGATCGCGGTCGAGGCCGCCGATGCAGTCACAGCGCCAGCGGGTGGCATCCAGCCCGGCCAGCGCCTCGACCAGCAAATCGTGGCCCTTGCGCGGGGTCACGGTGGCCACGCACAGCAGTCGCTGAGGACGCTGGCTGTCTTCCAGATCGAGGGCGCTGGGGGCAAGCGACGCGGGCTCGACGCCAGGTTCGACCACCTGTGCCGCGGCAATTCCGAAGTCACGCAGGCGTCGGGCCGTGAAGGCACTGGTGCTGATCACCCGCGCCACCGCGGCCAGGCCGCGCGCCTCGCTGTCCAGTAGCCGCACACGCGTGGCTTCGTCGAGCCCCGTCTCGTCGGCCAGCGGGTGATGCACCAGCGCCGTGAGATCGAGCCGTGTGGCATGCGCTTCGACCACCTCGGGCAGCCCCCCCATGGCCAAGCCGTCGATGACCACCCGGCGATCATCGGGCTGGGCGGCCAGCGCCGTCTCCAGCGCATCACGGGCGCGTGCATCGGGGTCGGGGAACCGCCCCGCCAGCCCCACTACCTCGACCCGCCAGCCGCGCGCCTCGAGGGCGGCGACGATGCGCGCATCATAGACATAGCCGCCGGTCAGCTGCCCGGGGTCGCCGGCGACGATCAGGCACAGATCGGGCGCTTGCGGCATTACAACGCTCCTTCGTAGCTGGCCCAGGCGATATGCGACTCATGGAGGGTGACCGTCAGCGCTTCGAGGCCACGCCCCCCTTCGCCGAGCCGCCCGTCGGCGATCGCCGCCGCGAGGCGTTCGAAGATCACCCGCGCCATGAATTCGGTGGTGGTGTTACGGCCCTGAAACTCCTCGAGCTCGTCGAGGTTGTGGAAGTTGAACTCGGCCAGCAGGGTCGACAGCGTCTCGCTGGCCAGGCCGATATCCACGATCAGGTCGTCGTCATCCAGCTCGCGGCGCTGAAAGGTGACGTCGACCACATAAGTGGCCCCGTGAGTGCGCTGGGCGGGGCCGAAAATATCGCCACGAAAGCTATGGGCGATCATGAAGTGGTCACGAACGGTCAGACGGTACATAGACAGCTCCTCGAAGGGGGTCAGGTCGTTGCATAGCGAATACGGTGGCAGAGCACCGTGCCGCCGCCCTGTACCAGGCGCGGCATCTCGTCGGGCAGGGAGGAGAAGGGCGTCTCGCCGCTGATCAGCGCATCGAGCCGCGGCTCGGCCAGCAGCCGCAGCGCAAGCTGCATGCGCCGGCGAAAGTCCCAGCGCGGCTGACGCTGGGGCGCGATGCCGCCCACCTGGCTGGAGCGCAGAGTCAGGCGCTGGGCGTGGAAGGCGCCGCCCAGCGGCAGTGCCACTGGCTGTTCGCCGTACCAGCTCATCTCGACCAGGGTGGCCTCGCGGGCGGCCACACGCAGCGCCGTGTCCAGCCCACCAGGGTGGCCGCTGGCATGGATCACCAGGTCGTTGTCGAGCGGCGCTTCATCGGGCAGGGCAAAGGGCACGCCCAGCGCCCGAGCCAGGCCGGCTCGCTCTGGCTCGATATCCACCAGGCACACCTGGGTACCGGGAATACCCTGGCATAGCCAAGCCACCAGCGCACCGACCACCCCGGCGCCGATCACGCAGATGCGATCTCCGAGCCCGGGCGCCGCGTCCCACACGCCGTTGATCGCCGTCTCGAGATTGGCCGCCAACACGGCGCGCTCGGGGGGAACGTCATCGGGCAGCGGATGCACGGCGCTGGCCGGCACCACGTAGCGCTGCTGATGCGGATAGAGGCAGAATACGGTGCGCCCGCGCAGCGTCTCAGGCCCCTCGACCACGCAACCCACGCTGGCGTAGCCGTACTTCAGCGGGCCTGGGAAGTCACCCTCCTGAAACGGCGCACGCATGCGCTGATACTCGCTGGGCGGTACCCGGCCGGTGAACACCAGCGATTCGGTACCCCGGCTCACACCGCTGTAAAGCGCCTCGACCACTACCTCATCCGGACCAGGCGCCTCCAGCGGCTCGCTGCGCAGCACACCGTGACCGGGAGCCAGCGTCCAGAAGGCCATGCTTGTCGTATAAGGCATATCGCGGTCCCGCTGTTAGTCGTGCTACTGAAGACGCGTTCTCGACATTTAGGTTTCAATATTTATACAATATATGTACTGGCAGGGTATTTTGCATCATTTTTCGCCAACGATACGGCGCTGGGCTAGGCTATTGGCAATAGGCCATACGCCGGCTGGCACGACAGACGTCCCCCTTCAGCTATAGCGCATAAGAGCCCCGCATGAGTCGTATTCTCTCTACTTCTACCGCCTTTCAGCGCCCGATAGCCGATCTGGCCGCAGGGCTCGCCGTTGTGCTGGTGCTGGCACAGTTAACTCAACATGCGCTGACCGCGCCGGGGTGGTTGGCCCTGACCAGCGCCCTGAGCTACCTCGTCATCGCCGTGCTGGTTGCCGCTGCCTGGACCGGAGAACTGCGCCATTTTGGCTGGGCCAACCGCGTGACGCTGCTGCGCGCGGCGTTGATCGCGCTGCTCGCCGGCAGCCTGTGGTGGCCCGTCCTGTGGCAGCAGCACACCGTCGCACTCGCCGGGATCGCTGCTGCCGCGCTGCTGCTCGACGGCATCGACGGCTGGGTGGCCAGGCGCACTGGATCCATCAGCGCCTTCGGTGCGCGCTTCGACATGGAGCTGGACGCTGGGCTTATTCTGCTGCTGTGCCTGGCACTGGTGGTGCTCGGCAAGGTCGGCAGCTGGGTGCTGCTGATCGGCGCCATGCGCTACGCCTTCGTGTTCAGCGGCCAGCGCTGGCCCTGGCTGCAGGCAGCGCTGCCGGAGAGCCTGCGCCGCAAGGCGATCTGCGTGGTTCAGGTGGTCGCCCTGATGGTGGCTCTGCTGCCCGGGGTGTCGGCCGCGCTGGCCAGCCTGCTGACTGCCACCGCACTGCTGTTGCTGAGCCTCTCCTTCGCCGTGGACGTTCGCTGGCTTTACCGCCGCCAGTGATTCAACGCTGAGCGATAGGCGCTGGCGAGAGGCCGGAGAGGGGGTTCTATGCCATGGATGGCATAGGTAGCGCCCAGGGAGGGGTTCACAGCGCCCCCTCGCAGGCCTCTCGCCGGAATCGCCTCGTGCTGCATCAGTAGGCTAGCAACTTTCCACTGGCCTGCTAGACTGGCACCACGCTTGACGGGGTGTCGGTGAATTCCGGCTGAGATGGCGCAGGGGTAGGTCGAGCTCTCGACAACACCCAAGCACTGGTCCCGTTGAACCTGATCCGGCTCGTACCGGCGTAGGAATCAAGCGGTGGCCAGGCACACCAGCGTTTCGCCCTTCGTGCGGCCCCTCTCCCTTCGCCCGTGCACCGGATTGCCATATCGCTTCCGGAGGCAAGATGGGCTACCGCTTTACCGACCTCACTGCAGCCTGCCAGGACGACTGGCGCGCCTATATCGAGCACGACTTCGTGCGCCAGCTGGGCCAGAGTCGCCTCGCCGATGACGCCTTTCGCCACTATCTCAAGCAGGACTACCTGTTCCTGATCCACTTCGCCCGTGCCTATGCCCTGGCCGCCTACAAGAGCCCGACGCTGGCCGACCTGCGCCAAGCCCATGACGGCTTGAAGGCCATCGTCGACGTCGAACTCGAGCTGCACGTCGGCTACTGCCGGGAGTGGGGCATCAGCGAGCAGCAGCTGGCCGAACTGCCGGAAGCGCGTGCCACCCTCGCCTATACCCGCTACGTGCTCGACACCGGCAATCGCGGCGACCTGCTCGACCTGCATGTGGCCCTGGCGCCCTGCCTGGTGGGCTATGGCGAGATCGCCAACTGGCTGAATGCTCAGCCGGATACCCTGCGCGGCGACGCCAACCCCTATGACGCCTGGATCGCCATGTACGAGGGCGAGGAGTTCCAGGCCGCCATGCGCGCCGAACTGGCATGGCTCGATGCGCGCCTGGCCGACGTCACGCCGGCCCGCTTCGACGCGCTGACGCGGATCTTCCGCGACGCGACGCGGCTCGAGATCGACTTCTGGCAGATGGGGCTGGATGGCAGCGATTGACTCCGCTGCCATCCAGCCGAAGTAGACCCGTTGCTGTTGCCACAGGGTGAGGGGCGCCGGGGGCAGGCCGAAGAGGAGGTTCTACGCCATGGATGGCGTAGGTAGCGTACAAGGAAGTATTTATAGCGCCTCCTCGTAGGCCTGCCGCCGGATCAGCCCCGGGCCAGAAGCAGAAAGGCAGCAACGTATGCAGTAGCAACCTGTCCGCCTTCGCCGGCGGGCACCACCACGCTTGACGGGGTGCCGTTGAAAACGGCTGAGATCATGCAGCGCAGCGCGCCGAAGCATGGATCCCGTTGAACCTGAACTGGCTAGGACCAG
This sequence comes from Halomonas sp. 1513, assembly GCA_001971685.1. NCBI lineage: Bacteria > Pseudomonadati > Pseudomonadota > Gammaproteobacteria > Oceanospirillales > Halomonadaceae > Halomonas > Halomonas sp. 1513. The sequence goes on along the minus strand of CP019326.1, from coordinate 1,044,281 downwards.
CGTAGGGATCAAGCGACACGCAGCCAGGGCATTCCGCCTGGCTGCCCCTGTCCTCCCAGCTGTCCTCCCTGACAACGCACAACCGCCGCAATACCCTAGGGAGAACACTCCATGAGCAAGACCCAGCACTTCCTCGCCGATACCGCCATGGTCGACGAGGCCGCCATCCAGCCGCTACCCGGCTCACGCAAGGTCCATATCGAAGGCTCACGCCCCGACATTCGCGTGCCCTTTCGCGAGATATCGCTATCACCCACCAAGACCTCCGGCGAGGACGAAGAGAACCCGCCGCTGCTGGTCTACGATACGTCTGGCCCCTACACCGACCCCGAAATCAGCGTCGATCTGCGCCGTGGCCTGCCGGAGCTGCGCCGCGCCTGGATCGAAGAGCGTGGCGACACCGAATTTCTCGACGGCCCCACCTCCGAGTACGGCAAGCGCCGCGCCAACGACCCCATGCTGGCCCAGCTGCGTTTCGACCTGAAGCGCACGCCACGGCGCGCACTCCCTACAAAAGATGGCCGGGTAGGAAACGTCACCCAGCTGCACTATGCCCGCCAGGGGATCATCACCCCGGAGATGGAGTTCATCGCCATTCGCGAGAACCAGCGCCGCCAGGCGCTCGGCACCGAGGAAGTCGAACGCATTCTGGGCCACCAGCACCCGGGGCAGGGCTTCGGCGCACGCCTGCCGGAAGAGATCACCCCGGAGTTCGTGCGTGCCGAAGTGGCCGCCGGGCGGGCGATCATCCCCTGCAATATCAACCACCCTGAGTCCGAGCCGATGATCATCGGCCGCAACTTCCTGGTGAAAATCAACGGCAACCTGGGCAACTCAGCGGTCACCTCCTCCATCGAGGAAGAGGTCGACAAGATGACCTGGGGCATCCGCTGGGGCTCGGATACCATCATGGATCTCTCCACCGGCCAGAACATCCACGAGACCCGTGAGTGGATCATCCGCAACGCCCCGGTGCCGATCGGCACCGTGCCCATCTACCAGGCGCTGGAGAAGGTCAACGGCGTGGCCGAGGACCTCACCTGGGAGGTGTTCCGCGACACCCTGATCGAGCAGGCCGAGCAGGGCGTGGACTACTTCACCATCCACGCCGGCGTCTTGCTGCGCTACGTGCCGCTGACCGCCAAGCGTGTCACCGGCATCGTCTCCCGCGGCGGCTCGATCATGGCCAAGTGGTGCCTGTTCCATCACCGGGAGAGCTTCCTCTACACCCACTTCGAGGAGATCTGCGAGATCTGCAAGCAGTACGACGTGGCCTTCTCGCTGGGTGATGGCCTGCGCCCCGGCTCGGTGGCCGACGCCAACGACGAGGCCCAGATGGCCGAGCTCAAGACTCTGGGCGAGCTGACCCATATCGCCTGGAAGCACGACGTCCAGGTGATGATCGAGGGCCCCGGCCACGTGCCCATGCATCTCGTAAAGGAGAACATGGACAAGCAGCTGGAGTACTGCGACGAAGCGCCCTTCTACACCCTCGGCCCGCTGGTCACCGACATCGCCCCGGGCTACGACCACATCACCTCGGGCATCGGCGCTGCCATGATCGGCTGGTTCGGCTGCGCCATGCTCTGCTACGTAACGCCCAAGGAGCACCTGGGCCTGCCCAACAAGGACGACGTCAAGACCGGCATCATCACCTACAAGATCGCCGCGCACTCTGCAGATCTCGCCAAGGGGCACCCGGCCGCCCAGCGCCGCGACAATGCGCTGTCCAAGGCGCGCTTCGAGTTCCGCTGGGAGGACCAGTTCAATCTCGGCCTGGACCCGGATACCGCCCGCGAGTACCACGACGAGACCCTGCCCAAGGACTCCGCCAAGGTGGCGCACTTCTGCTCCATGTGCGGGCCGAAGTTCTGCTCGATGAAGATCAGCCAGGAGGTTCGCGACTACGCTCGCGACAACGGCCTCGATGGCGATCAGGAAGCGGTGATGAAGGGCATGGAGGAGCAGGCGGATAAATTCAGGAAGGCGGGGGCCGAGCTCTACAAGGAGGTGTGACGACCGCCAGACACGACGCAGGGGCCTGATGGCCCCTGCGATATTGCGCGGTCAAGCGGCTCGCTTACTTCTTGAGCTTGTCCTTGACCTCGCCCTTGCCCTTCTGCAGGTCACCCTTGGCCTGCTGTGCCTTGCCCTTGGCCTGGGTCTCGGTGCTGCCGGTCGCCTTGCCCGCTGCTTCCTTGACCTTGCCACCGGCCTTGTTGGCAGTACCCTTCGCCTTGTCTGTCTTTCCATTGGTCATGATCAACACCTCGAATCCGTGAGTGCAGTAAAAGCGCTGCGTAACCGCCTGGGCCGACGGCACAGACGTTCAGCGCCACCTACAGCATAGGCGCTTTATGGAACTGGGCGTCGATAACCTGGGCTATTCGATGGCGTTATGGTCAGGACGAGACGCCGAACCCTCTGATGCTGGCCACGAAATCGCTGAAGCGCTCCCCCTGAATCAGCACATGCTCGCGAAGCGTTTGCTCGGCGGCCTGGGCATTGCCCTGCTGGATCGCCGCAACAACCTCGCGATGCTCCCCCAGCGAGTTGCTCATGCGCTGGCGAACCTGCAGCTGCAGGCGCCGGTAAGGCTTCAGGCGTTGCTTGAGACGGCGCGCCTCATCGGCCAGAAAGGCATTGTGGCTGGCGACATAGATGCACTCGTGGAAGGCCTCGTTCTCGTAATAGTACTCGTCGGTATCGCCCGCCTCTGCCGCCGCCTCGCAGCGCGCCAGGGTCGCGGCGAGCGAGGCGAGCTCGGTGGTCGTGATACGCCGCGCGGCCAGACGCCCGCACATGCCCTCCAGCTCGGCCATGACTTCGAACATCTCGATCAACTGATCTAGCCCTATCTTGGCCACGAAGGTCCCCCGCTTGGGCGACACCGTCAGCAGCCCGCTGGCCACCAATTGCTGGATCGCCTCGCGGACTGGCGTGCGCGAGACCTCGAAGCGGCGCTCGAGAGCTTCGGGATCGACACGCTCTCCGGGCGCCAGACGCCCATTGATGATGTCGTCTTCCAGCGCATCCCTTAGCCGCTGCGCACTGGAACGCTTGGCGCCGGTCATTTGAACTCTCCCCTCATCTGCCCACTCAGCAGCCCAGAGCAGCCCAGGCTGCGTCCATATGCAGTGCCACAAACTTGACAGTAGTACATAAAATCCCTATTGATATATACATCAAGCGCACATGATAAATTCTTTATCGCTTGCCATATAAGAATAAAACGTCCACCGCTTGAGGTGAATCACGCCAGCCACAGGGAGCGGCCCAACGCCGCCCGGCCATGGACGTACAACAACACCCATTCCCTGACAGCGAGACACTTCATGATCAAACAACTTGGCGATACTTTTTCGCGTTTCTCCGAACGCTATATGCCCGAGCCGATCATCTTCGCCGTGCTATTGACTATCGTTACCTTCCTGCTCGGCCTGATACTCACCGACAGTGGCCTGCTGGCCATGGTCGACCACTGGTATGAGGGCTTCTGGGACCTGCTCTCCTTCACCATGCAGATGGTCTTGATTCTGGTCACAGGCCACGCCTTGGCAACGGCCCCTGCCGTCAAGAAGTGGATCCAGCGGCTTGCCTCTCAGCCTGCCAGTAGCGCCCAGGCGGCGGCTCTGACCGCACTGATTGCCTGCGTTTTCTCCTGGTTCAACTGGGCACTGGGGCTGATTGTAGGGGCTATCTTCGCTCTCGAGATCGGCAAGGCGGCACACCGCCAGGGCATCAAGCTGCACTACCCCCTGATCGTTGCGGCAGGCTACTCCGGCCAGATGGTCTGGCATATGGGGCCCTCCTCCTCCTCCGGGCTTACCGTGGCCACCAGCGGCCACTTCCTGGAAGACGCTATCGGCATCATCCCGATCACTCAGACCGCTTTCTCGAGCTATGCCCTGCTCAACAGCCTGATGCTGATTGCCGTGGTCGTACCCGTCACCTTCTATCTCATGTCGCCTCGCCGGGAGGATGAGATGGCCGGCATAGACGCCTATGCTCCTCAGTTCCTCAAAGAGGAGGAGCCTAAGCCACAGCAAGAAGATGATACTGATAGTATCGGCGCCCGCATGGATTCGGTGTGGTTCACGGTAGTCCTGCTGATCCTCGCTGGCAGCTATGCAATCATGCATTTCACACGCAATGGCTTTGACCTCAACCTCAACATCGTCAACTTTCTATTCCTATTCCTTGGCCTGGCCCTGCACAAGACCCCGGTTCGCTATATGAATGCGGTAACCGACGCGACCAGGGGGGCCAGCGGCATCATCCTTCAGTTCCCCTTCTATGGCGGCATCATGGGCATGGTGACGCTGTCTGGCCTTGCAGTGATCTTCGTCGATGCGATGCTCAGCATTGCTACGCCCCAGACCCTGCCTGTAATCAGCTGGTTCGCCGCAGGCCTGCTCAATATCTTCGTACCCTCCGGGGGCGGCCAGTGGGCCGTGCAAGGTCCAATCCTGATGGAGGTAGCCAAGGAGCTTGAAGTATCAGTCGGGCGTATTATCACCGCCTTTGGTGCCGGCGATACCTGGACCAACATGTTCCAGCCGTTCTGGGCACTGGCGCTGCTGGGTATTACCGGCGTCAAGGCACGTCATATCATGGGCTACTGCATGACGCTGCTGATCATTTCGATTCCGTTCTATGTGATCGGTTTGACCTTCTTCCCCTAAGCCGAGACGGGGGTAAAAGACCATGAACATGTCATTCCTGCAGGAGCTGTTCAACAACATCACCCAGCGCGACGCGCTGCTGTGGCGGCGCCAGGGCGATGCCGTCGTTCACGACCACAGCGTGCTAGTCGAGGTGTGCCACGATCTGCTGGAGAGTGACGGCGAAGCCTCCAGCATCACCCAGGCGAGCCGTGCGCTGGCGATCTACCAGCAACTCGATGACGACCACAAGATAGCGTTCTTCCACGCCCTGGCAGACGCGCTCGCTGCCGACCCGGCAGAGATCGACGCCGCCTACTCGGCCTACCGCGAAGCGCGAGACAACAGTAGCCTGCAGGCGCTGTTCGGTGCCTGTGAGCCACGTCGACAAGAGCTGTTCCGGCGCCTCAACCTGGCCAGTGGCGGCACCTACCAGTTGGTCAAGATGCGCGAGGACCTGCTCAGCCAACTCAAGGAGGCCCCCGCGCTACAGGCCATCGATGCCGATTTCGCCCACCTGTTCGGCTCCTGGTTCAACCGCGGTTTCCTGGTGCTCAGACGTATCGACTGGAACACCCCAGCATCTATCCTGGAGAAGATCATCCGCTACGAGGCGGTACACGAGATCCAGGACTGGGACGATCTGCGCCGACGCCTCGACGCCCGCCACCGCCGCTGCTTCGCCTTTTTCCATCCGGCGATCGGCGACGAACCGCTGATTTTCGTTGAAGTGGCGCTGCACAAGGGGCTACCGAGCCGCATCCAGCCGATCCTGGCCGGCGAAGACACCGGCGTGGAAGAGCCCGAGGACGCAGATACCGCGGCCTTCTTTGGCATAAGCAACTGCCAGACCGGCCTGCGCGGCATATCGTTTGGCAACTTCCTGATCAAGCAGGTGGTCCAGGAACTCAAGCAGGAGCTACCACAGGTCAAGCACTTCGTTACGCTGTCGCCGGTGCCCGGCTTCGCCGAGTGGCTGAACGAGCAGCGTGAGAGCGACAGCCTTACCAGTGCTACGCGCAACGCGCTCGAGGCACTAGAAACACCAGACTGGCATCGACAGCCCGAACTCGCCGATCAGTTGGCCGCCATCATAAAGCCCTTGGCGGCAAGGTATCTGATGGAGGCCAAGCACCGCAGTGGACTGCCGCTCAACCCAGTGGCTCGCTTCCACCTCGGCAACGGGGCGCAGCTGCATCGCATCAACTGGCTCGGTGACACCTCTGACAAAGGACTTAGCCAAGCCGCCGGGTTGATGGTCAACTACCTCTACGTGCTCGATGACATCGAGCGCAACCATGAAAACTACAGCGCCAACGCCAGTGTGGCACGCTCCAGCGAGGTCAAGGATCTCGCCAAGCGCGCTCGGAAGCTGATCACCGGAGACAGTCCCACATGAACCACAACCTCTTCGCGACCTTTGCCGAGCGCATGCAGGCGCGCGGCGACGCCGACTTCATCAACACCCGCGAAGGGCGGGGTTACTCCTACGCCGATGCCCTCACAGAGAGCGCCCGCCTGGCCGGCGCCCTGGGAGAGCTGGGCGTAACGCCAGGCGACCGGGTCGCGGTGCAGGTCGACAAGAGTCCCGAGGCGATCCTGCTCTACCTCGCCTGCCTGCGCAGCGGAGCGGTCTACCTGCCGCTCAATACCGGCTACACCGGTGAGGAGATTCGCTACTTCCTCAACGACGCCGAGCCGGCACTGTTCGTCTGCCGCCCCGCCGCCTTGGACGAGGCGCGCCAACTCGCCGCCGAGACCGGCTGCCCCGCCGTGGAAACGCTGGGCAGCGCTGCCGACGGCAGCCTGATGGACAAGGCCGCGGCGGCCACGCCCCGCGAAGCGATCGCCGAACTCGGCGAGCGCGACCTGGCGGCGATCCTCTACACCTCGGGCACCACCGGGCGCTCCAAGGGCGCCATGCTCACCCACCGTAACCTCGGCTCCAACGCCGCGACCCTGGCCGACGCCTGGCACTTCACTGCCCAAGACCGACTGATTCACGCCCTGCCGATCTTCCATACCCACGGCCTGTTCGTGGCCTGCAACGTTACCCTGATGGCGGGCTCGAGCATGCTGTTCCTGCCGAAGTTCGATGCCGATGTGATCGTCGAGGAACTGCCCCGAGGCACGGTGATGATGGGCGTGCCGACCTTCTATACCCGCCTGGTACAGGACCCGCGCCTGACGCCTGAGCTGACCGCCAACATGCGCCTGTTCGTCTCCGGCTCGGCGCCGCTCACCGCCGAGACCCACCAGGCCTTCGAGGCCATGACCGGCCACGCCATCCTCGAGCGCTACGGCATGACCGAGACCAACATGAATATCTCCAACCCCTATCACGGCGAGCGTCGTGCCGGCACGGTGGGCATGCCGCTGCCCGGCGTGGAGATGCGCATCACCGACCGCGAGAGCGGCGCCGAGGTGCCCCAGGGCGAGATCGGCATGCTGCAGATCCGCGGGCCCAACGTCTTCATCGGCTACTGGCGGATGCCCGAGAAGACCCGCGAGGAACTGCTCGAGGATGGCTTCTTCATCACCGGCGACCTGGCCATGCGCGACGAGCGGGGCTATGTGCATATCGTCGGACGCGACAAGGACCTGGTGATCTCCGGCGGCTACAACGTCTACCCCAAGGAGGTCGAGCAGCTGATCGACGAACTCGATGGGGTGCAGGAGTCGGCGGTGATCGGCCTGCCCCATCCCGACTTCGGCGAAGGCGTCACCGCGGTGGTGGTGCGCCAGGCGGGGGCCACCCTCGACGAGGGCGAGGTGCTCGCGCACCTGGGCGGCCGGCTGGCCAAGTACAAGCAGCCCAAGAAGGTATTCTTCGTCGACAGCCTGCCGCGCAACACCATGGGCAAGGTGCAGAAGAACCAGCTGCGCCGCGAGTACGACGCCACCTACCGCTGAGCGACGTGCGATTCCTCGCCACCAACGACCGCGCCCCCGGCCAATGGCCGGGGGCGCGGTGATATCACACCTGACGCAAGCGCTTAGAAGCGATAGCGCAGGCCGACGCTGGCGGCGTCGAAGGTGTAATCCGACTTGTCGAGATAGCGCATGTAGTCGGCCCCCACCGAGAGGTTCTGGGCCACGTCGAATTCCGCCCCGGCGCCGTAGGAGAAGCCGCTCTGGCGGTCGACGTCGAAATCGACCTCGGTGAAGCCGGCCAGGCCGTAGAGGCGGATCTCGTCGGCCACCGGCAGAATACCCTTGGCATAGGCACCCACCAGGTAGTCGAGCTCCACCGGGCCGTCGGAACCACCGCCGCCGAGATGCCCCTCGACCGCGAAGTAGTCGTTGATCTGGGCGCCGCCGCGCAGACGCAGGCCCACGTCATCACGGCTGGTGCCCTGGTCGGGGTTGAGATCCCAGAACATGGCGTCACCGCCGACATAGCCCTGCGGGTAGAAGGTCTGCGCCTGCTGGGCGTGAGCCGCGCTGGCACCCACGGCGGCGATCATGGCGATAGCGCTTGCCGAAAGTAGTCTCTTCATCACACACACCTCCTGTTTGAAAACAGCGTTTTCTAACTCGCGGTAAGTGTGGATCACCGTTCGACGAAAGACAAATGAGAGAACTTCATTTTCACCGTTCGTGCACTAAGTGTCGCCCAGCCTCTTCAGGCGCGACGCGATAGCCCTAGAACGACTATCCCACCCAGCACGATGGCCCCGCCCAGCAGTTGGATCGGGCCGAGCATCTGCCCCAGCACCAGATACCCCAGCACCAGCGAGGCGACCGGCTCGATGTTCATCACCGGGGCATTGCGCGCCATGTTCAGCCGCGGCAACGACACGAACAGCATCGAGAAGCCGATGCCGTAGAGCAGTGCCAACGCCGTGAGGCCGCTCCAGCCGCTGGCCGTGGCGGGCAGCGCAAGGCCGCCGGGCACCAGCCCGGCCACGCCGGCAACCAGCATGCTGAGCAGCACCACGCCCATGGTCAGGAAGGTTCGCAGGGTATTGCTGACCCGCGCCAGGCGCCGGTCGGTGATCCACAGCGCGCAGGAGAACACCGCCGCCGCACCGATGCCGAAGGCCACCCCGGAGACCCAGTCGTCGCCCATCTGCGCCGGGTCGGCGAGCCAGGTGGGCACGTCGAGCACCACCACCAACCCCACCAGGATGACCGCCATGATCAGGGTCGCACGCAGCGTCGGGCGGGCGCCGCCCAGCGCCCAGGTCAGCAGCGCCAAGAGGATCGGAAAGGTGTTCATCAGCAGCAGCGCCACCGCCACCGGCAGCCGCGCCACCGCCGAATAGAGAAACAGGCTCTGCAGCGCGATCAGCAAGCCGACGCCGAGCTGCCAGGGCCAGCTTCCGGCGGGCAGCGTCAGCGGCCTGCGCTTGACCGCCAGCAGCACACCCAGCACCACCAGCGCCAGGCTCGAACGCGCCATGATCGCCAGCAGCAGGCCGGTGCCATCGTCGAACGCCAGTCTCGCCGCCACATGGTTGGCGGCAAACAGGCATGCCACACTGAGCAGCAGCAGGATGGCCAGGTGACGAGGCAGCAGTGCAGCGTTGGGGTCGGTCGCGGGCATTCGGTCATCCAATCGATAGCAGGCTAATTCAATTGAGTATCAGAGCATAAATCCCACGCCAAACCCAGTGCTGCAGCGTAGGGATTACCGCTATCGGTTCAGGCGCCAGTGGAAAATGTTATACTAAGGTCTAATGCTCTCGTTCGATACGCTACAGGTCGCGCTATGCAAGCTCCCGTTCTGGTCATCAACTGCGGTTCCTCCTCCATCAAGTACGCGCTGATTCCCGCCGACGACACGCCGCGCCTGGAGGGCATCGCCGAGCGGCTGGGCAGCCAGGGGGCTCGCCTCAAGGCCAAGGATGCCCGGGGCGAGGTGCACGAGGTGGCGCTGCCGGGGGCCGACCACGCCACGGCACTGGCGGCGATCTTCGCCCGCCTCGACGGCCACACCCCGCTGGCCGTGGGCCATCGCATCGTCCACGGCGGCGAGCACTTTACCCGTGCCTCACGGCTCGACGACGAGGTCATCGCCGCGGTGGAGGCAACCTCGGCGCTGGCCCCACTGCACAACCCGGCCAACCTGGCCGGCATCGCGGCGGCCCGGGAGCTCTACCCCGAGCTGCCCCAGGTCGGCGTCTTCGATACCGCCTTCCACCAGAGCCTGCCGGCCCACGCCTACCGCTACGCGCTGCCGGCGTCGCTGTATCGCGAGCACGGCATTCGCCGCTACGGTTTCCACGGCACCAGCCACGCCTTCGTTAGCCAGCGCGCCGACGCCCTGGCCGGCGGTAGCGACCACGGCTGGCTCACCGCCCACCTCGGCAACGGCTGTTCCACCTGCGCGGTATGGCAGGGCCAGAGCCGCGACACCAGCATGGGCCTGACGCCGCTGGAGGGCCTGGTGATGGGCACCCGTAGCGGCGATGTCGACCCCGGGCTGCACGCGCACCTGCATCGTCAGCTGGGCTGGTCGCTGGACGAAATCGACGCCATGCTCAATCAGCGCAGCGGCCTCGAGGGGCTGTCGGAGCTGACCAACGACATGCGCGAACTGGAGGCCGCCGCCGAGCGCGGCCACGCCGGCGCCAGCCTGGCGCTGGAAGTGTTCTGCTATCGCATCGCCAAGTCGCTGGCGGCGCTCTCCTGTGCGCTGCCGACGCTGAGCGGGCTGATCTTCACAGGCGGCATCGGCGAGAATTCGCCCCGCGTACGCGCCAAGGTGATCGCCGCCCTGCCGCACTTCGGCCTGAACCTGGATGACGCCGCCAACCGGGCCACCCTGCGCGGACGCGAGGGCCGCATCGACGCAGGCGACGGCCCCCTGCTGTGGGTGATCCCCACCGACGAGGAGGGCCAGATCGCCCACGAGACCCGCCAACTGCTGGAGCGCCAGGCATGACCCCGCTACCCGATAACCGCCAGGTCCAGACCCTGCTACTGGTGCCCACCTCGGTGGGCGCCGGCCTCACCTCGGCCTGCCTGGGGCTGATCCAGGCGCTCGACTTCATCGGCATGAAGGCCGGTTTCCTCAAGCCGTTCATGCAGCGCGAGCTCAACGGCAGCGGCCCCGACCGCTCCAGCGCCCTGGTCGCCCGCGCCCTGGGCCGCACGCCGCCGGAGCCGATCACCCAGGAGCGCCTCGAACGCCTGCTGCGCGAGGACCAGCTCGACGAGCTGCTGGAGTCGGTGATCGAGCTGCATCAGCAGGCCGCTAGCCTAGCCGATGCCACCCAGGACATCGTGGTGGTCGAAGGCCTGGTGCCCACCGAGCACAGCACCTACGCCAACCAGCTCAACGCCCAGTTGGCCCACGCCCTCAATGCTCGCATCATCTTCGTCGGCAGCGGTGACCTGGCCGATCCCCGCGAGCTGGCCGATCAGCTCGACATGCACTCGCGCAGCTTCGGCGGGGTCAGCTCGACGCGCACCATGGGCTGCATCCTGATGCGCATGAAGGGCCTGCCCGCGCCGCCGGCCAGCGAGCAGCCGATCGCCCCGGGCACCGCCAACGTGACCCTCGACGCCGGACTACTCGAGGAGCTGCGCCGCCACTCCCCGGCGCTGGCCACCGACCGCTTCCACCTGATCGGCGTGGTGCCCTTCAGCGACACCCTCAGCGTGCCACGCACCCGGGATGTCGCCGAGGCGCTCGGCGCGCGCTGGCTCAACCAGGGCGAGGCCGCCAGTCGGCGGGTGCTGAGCACCAGCCTGTGCGGGCGCAGCGCCGCCCATGCGCTGAATGCCTTCAAACCCGGCAGTCTGATCGTCACCTCCGGTGACCGCGACGACATCGTACTCGCCGCGGCGCTGATGACCATGAACGGCACGCCGCTGGCCGGGGTGATGCTGACCAACGGCTACCTGCCCAACGACGACATGATCGACGCCTGCCGTCCGGCGCTGAAGACCGGGCTGCCGGTGCTGGCGGTGGATACCGACAGCTTCACCACGGTGCAGAACCTGACCCGGATGAGCAACGAGATCCCCGCCGACGACCTGGAGCGTGCCGAGCAGGTGGCCCATTTCGTCGCCGCGCATATCGACCTGCAGTGGCTCAAGGATCATCTCAGCCGCGGCTATGTCCGGCGCCTGTCGCCGTCGGCGTTTCGCCATCAGCTGGTCAAGAAGGCCCAGCAGGCGCACAAGCGTATCGTGCTGCCTGAGGGCAGCGAGCCGCGCACCGTGGAGGCCGCCGCGCTGTGCCAGCGCCGCGGCATCGCCGACTGCGTGCTGCTGGCCAAGCGCGAGGAGGTCGAGAGCGTGGCGCGCAGCCGCGGCATCGAGCTCCCCGAGGGGCTCGAGATCATCGACCCGGAAAGCATCTATCACGACTACGTCGCCGACATGGTCGAGCGCCGCCGTGGCAAGATCAACGAGCCGATGGCCGAGGCCCAGCTGCAGGACACGGTGGTGCTGGGCACCATGATGCTGCATCGCGGCGAGGTCGACGGCCTGGTCTCGGGGGCGGTGCACACCACCGCCAATACCGTGCGTCCGGCATTCCAACTGATCAAGACCGCCCCGGACTACCGCCTGGTGTCGTCGATCTTCTTCATGCTGCTGCCCGAGCAGGTGGTGGTCTACGGCGACTGCGCGGTCAACCCGGACCCCGACGCCGAGGCGCTGGCCGAGATCGCCATCCAGAGCGCGCGTTCGGCCAAGGCCTTCGGCATCGAGCCCAAGGTGGCGATGATCAGCTACTCCACCGGCGAGTCGGGCACCGGCTCCGACGTCGACAAGGTCCGCGAGGCGACCCGCATCGCCCGCCAGCGCGACCCCGAGCTGCTGATCGACGGCCCGCTGCAGTACGACGCCGCGGCAATCGACAGCGTCGGCAAGCAGAAGGCGCCCGACTCGCCGGTGGCCGGCCGGGCCACGGTGTTCGTGTTCCCCGACCTCAACACCGGCAACACCACCTACAAGGCGGTGCAGCGCAGCGCCAAGGTGGTCAGCGTGGGGCCAATGCTGCAGGGCCTCAACAAGCCGGTCAACGACCTCTCGCGGGGCGCCCTAGTCGACGACATCGTCTACACCATCGCACTGACCGCCATCCAGGCCGCACAGTAGATTTTGCTGCTGATACCGCCCATCTCGACAGCATCCGCCTGGCTCCCCGGGCGCGATGCCCTTAGGCTAGAGCTATCCACGCCACGCTGATACCAAGAGGCTGACCATGCCCGGACTACTGCCCGACGTCGACCCCGACGGCCTGCTCGAATACTCGGTGGTCTACACCGACCGCTCGCTCAATCACATGTCGCAAGCCTTCCAGGGCGTGATGAACGACGTCTCGACGACCCTCAAGCGCGTCTACGGCGCCGCGGGGGTGGCCATCGTGCCGGGCAGCGGCACCTTCGGCATGGAAGCCGTGGCGCGCCAGTTCGCCGCCGGCAACAAGACCCTGACGATCCGCAACGGCTGGTTCAGCTACCGCTGGACGCAGATCCTCGAGATGGGCGATCTTCCCGCCAGCGCCACGGTGCTCAAGGCGCGCCGCCAGGGCGACGGTGCCCAGGCGCCGTTCGCGCCGGTGCCCATCGACGAGGCCGTCGCCACCATCGAGGCCGAACGCCCCGACGTGGTGTTCGCGCCCCACGTCGAGACCTCCGCCGGCATGCTACTGCCCGACGCCTATATCCGCCGCCTGGCCGATGCCGTGCATGCCGTTGGCGGCCTGCTGGTGCTCGACTGCATCGCCTCCGGCACGCTGTGGGTGGACATGCAGGAGACCGGCGTCGACGTGCTGATCAGTGCGCCGCAGAAAGGCTGGAGCGGCTCGCCGGGCTGCGCCATGGTGATGATGTCGCCGCTCGCCCTGGAGCGCCTGGCGACCACCACCAGCTCGAGCTTCGCCGCCGACCTGCGCAAGTGGTACGAGATCATGCAGGCCTACGAGAGCGGTGGCCACGCCTATCACGCCACCATGCCCACCGACGGCCTGCGCCGGCTGCGCGAGATCATGGCCGAGACCGAGGCCTACGGCTTCGACAAGGTGCGTGACGAACAGCTCGAGCTGGGTGAGCGGGTACGCGGGCTGCTCGCCGCCCACGGCTTCAAGAGCGTCGCCGCGCCAGGCTTCGAGGCGCCGGGCGTGGTGGTCAGCTACTGCGACGATGCCGGCATCGCCGCCAAGTTCGCCGCCGCCGGCCTGCAGGTCGCCGGCGGCGTGCCGCTGATGTGCGATGAGGGCGACGACTTCCGCACCTTCCGCATCGGCCTGTTCGGCCTCGACAAGCTGCACCACGTCGAGCGCAGCGTGGCCGCGCTCGAGTCGGCGCTTACCCGCCTGAACTGAGGCGGGTTAAGCCCGCGCGGCGCCTTGCGGCGCCGCGCGTTCAGGTTCCGCTGAGTCCACCCCGCGGCATGAAGCCGAGGTGATTCTCGACCCGGGTCACGCCGCTGACGTTCTCGGCGGCCACCTGTACCGCCAGCTTCTCCTGCTTGCTCTCCACCAGCCCCCATAGCTGCACTTCACCGCCGCTGACCATCACGTTGAGGTGATCGGTCATCACATTGGTGTTGTCCTTGAGCTCCTTGATGATCGCGGCGCGGATGTCGCGATCATCGCTGCTCGGCGCCTGCGCTTGGCTGACTCCCGCCATGGCCAAGCCGTGTAGCAGGTTGGCGCGGCTGACGATACCCACCAGGCGGCCATCGCGGACCACCGGCACGCGCTTGATATGGTGCTTCTCGAGCAGCTTGGCCACTTCACCGAGGGGAGTGTCCTCGGCGACGGTCACCGGGTTGGGGGTCATGATCTCCCCCGCCTTGCGGCCGTGGGACTTGACGTACTCGCCGGCGCTCTGGGTGCCGCTGAACAGGTTGGTCAGCCACCACGAACTGCGCCGCTCGGTGCCGGTCTCGACCCGGCGCATCAGGTCGCCCTCACTGACGATACCCAGCACCTCGTCCTGGGCGCCGACCACCGGCACCGCACTGATGCGCTGCTCGAGCAGCAGTCCGGCGATTTCGCGCACCTCGGTATCCACCGAGACGCTGATCACATCGTGGGTCATGACATCGAAGGCTTGCATGGTGAGGTCCTCCTCAACGCGGCGACGAACCATCGTCCCCTGATCCCTTGAGCTTAGCAGCCGGGCGAGATCAACGACCTTGATCCACGACAAGCGCGGCACTCAACGCAACGGGAAATTTCCTCTCGGCACCGCCATGGCCTAGAGTGGGAGAATCGCTCACTTGCCACGGGATGGATGCATGAACGTAGAAGAACGCAAGACCGCCGCCACACCGAGTTCTCAGCGCCAGCAGCTGTCGCTATTTGCACGCAACTTCTTCAAGCATCCCAAGATGCTGGGATCGATCATACCCAGCTCACCGTTCCTGATTCGCCGCCTGCTCGAGCCCGTGGACTGGGAGCGCGCCAGGGTGATCGTCGAGTACGGTCCCGGCGTTGGCACCATCAGCCGCGAAATCCTGCGCCGCATGCACCCCGAAGCAATCCTGGTGGCCATCGAGACCAACGAGGATTTCGTCGACTACCTGCGCACCGCGCTACCCGACCCGCGCCTGCAGCTGGTGCCGGGCTCGGCGGAGGACGTGGCGACGATTCTCGCCGAGCGCGAGCTCTCCGCCGCCGACTACGTGGTTGCCGGCATTCCTTTCAGTACCATGCCGGAGGGCCTGCGTCACGGCGTGCTCAACGCCACCCGCGAGGCTCTCGCCGCCCACGGCGAGCTGCTGATCTATCAGTTCTCCCCCAAGGTCCTGCCCGATCTTCAGCGCACCTACCAGAAGGTGCGGCGCGGCTTCGAGCCGCTCAACATCCCGCCTGCCCAGGTCTACTTCTGCCAGCCGTGAACCGCTGCGGCTCTCAGGCCACCATCACCCGCGGCGGCTGACGCTCGCCGCCGTCCCGGGTATTCAGCGCCGGTGCCGCCTTGGCATCGGTGACCACCATGTCGAAAGCGCCAAGCTCGGCAAATAGCGCGGGACGCACGATGCCCAGCTTGCTGGCATCGACCACCAGGATACGGTAGCGGGCACTCTCGATGGCCGCCTGCTTGGGCGCCACCTCGTGGAAATGGAAGCAGCTCACGCCGCGCTCCAGGTCAACGCCCGCCGCCGAGATGAATGCCTTGTTGATCCCCAGCCGCCGCACCGCGTCGTACATCTCGCCGCTGCCGAACGATTGTGAACTGTGGTGATAGAGCCCGCCCAGCAGCACCAGCCGAACATTGGGCAGGCTGCCCACCGCATTGGCCACGTTGAGCGCATAGGTCACCACGGTCAGTTCCTCGAACTCACCGAGCATGCCCAGCAGCGGCATCAGGGTGGTGCCGCAGTCGATGAACAGCGTATCGCCTTCGGCGATGAACGACGCCGCGCCCTGGCACAGCCGCTGCTTGGCCAGGTAGTGACTGCCGCGCTGCTCGTCGAGGTCGTAGAGCGGCGCGAACTGCGGGTTGTCGGCCATCATCAGGTGGCCACCCAGAAAGGTCATGGCCCCGTCGCTGGCCGCCACGTCGCGGCGAATGGTCATTTCCGAGACGCCGCACAGCTTGGCCGCCTCGCTGAGATGAATGGTACCGCCCCCGGCCAGGACATCCTGTAGCCGGGCCAGGCGCATGGCGCTTCGGCCGTTCATCTAACCCCCACCTCCAGATCGATATGACGTGTCGCTCCATGCTGAGCCAGGCGTCGACGAATTTCCACTGCGGCGCTGTCCCAGGCGCTGTCCCAGGCACTGTCCCAGGCGCTGTCCCAGGCGCTGTCCAGCGTCGAAAGCACACCACGCGGGACGCCCCAGCACAAAGAATGTTAGAAAAATAACAGCACATGTTATAGATTTCACAGAACCACCGCCCCTCGCTCACCAGCCCGACTCGAAGGATCTCCTATGACACTCCTTATGAGCCTGGTCGGGATGACCACCCTCATCCTGATCGCCCTTGCGTTCTCCTCCGACCGCCGCGCCATCCGCCTGCGCACCGTGGGCGGCGCCTTCGCCATCCAGGCCAGCATCGGCGCCTTCGTGCTCTATGTGCCGTTCGGCCAGACCGTGCTCTACGCGATTTCCGACGCCGTCAGCCAGGTGGTGACCTACGCCAACGACGGCATCGACTTCCTGTTCGGCGGCCTGGCCGATACCGACACCGTCGGCTTCGTGTTCGCCATCAAGGTGCTGCCGGTGATCATCTTCTTCTCGTCGCTGATCGCCGTGCTCTACTACATCGGCATCATGCAGTGGGTGATCCGCATCCTCGGCGGCGCGCTGCAGAAGGCGCTGGGCACCTCGCGCACCGAGTCGCTGTCGGCCACCGCCAACATCTTCGTCGGCCAGACCGAAGCGCCGCTGGTGGTGCGTCCCTTCATTGCGCGCATGACCCCCTCGCAGTTGTTCGCGGTGATGTGCGGCGGGCTGGCCTCGGTGGCCGGCTCGGTGCTGGCCGGCTATGCCGCGCTGGGCATCCCCATGGAGTACCTGGTGGCCGCCTCCTTTATGGCCGCCCCGGGCGGGCTGCTGTTCGCCAAGCTGATCATGCCCGAGACCCAGGAGCCCGAAGACAGCGTCTCCGAGGCCGAGGAGCGTCTCAAGGAGGAGGAGGACCGCCCCGCCAATGTACTCGACGCCGCCGCGGCAGGCGCCACCTCGGGCCTCAAGCTGGCCGCCAACGTGGGTGCCATGCTGCTCGCCTTCATCGGCCTGATCGCGCTGATCAACGGCATGCTGGGCGGCATCGGCGGCTGGTTCGGCGCCGAGTGGCTGAGCCTGGAGCTGATCCTCGGCTGGCTGTTCGCGCCGCTGGCCTTTCTGCTCGGCGTGCCCTGGGAAGAGGCGACCCTGGCCGGCTCCTTCATCGGCCAGAAGCTGGTGGTCAACGAGTTCGTCGCCTATATCAACCTGGCGCCCTACCTCGACGGCGAACAGGTGGTGGCCGCCACCGGTCAGGCGATGAGCGCCCACACCATGGCGATCCTGTCGTTCGCGCTGTGCGGCTTCGCCAACCTGTCGTCGATCGCCATTCTGCTCGGCGGCCTCGGCAGCATCGCCCCGAGCCGCCGCCACGACATCGCCCGCTTCGGCCTCAAGGCGGTGCTCGCCGGCACCCTCTCCAACCTGATGTCGGCCTCCATCGCCGGCTTCTTCCTGGCCCTGGGGGCCATGGGCTGACCCGCGATACCATGAACGAGCGCTGCGGCCACGCCGCCGCAGCGCCACTGCACGCCTCTCAATGACGCCACGGACACTGCCATGACCGATACTCCCCTTCAGGCCGACGCCCGCCGGGCGCTGGCCCTCATGGACCTGACCAGCCTCAACGCCGACGACAGCGACGCCAGCATCGCCGCACTCTGCGCCCAGGCCGATACCCCAGCCGGTGCTCCCGCCGCGCTGTGCGTCTATCCGGCCTTCATTGCCGCCGCCCATCGCGGGCTCAGCGAGCGCGGCCTGCGCCAGCGGGTCAGGATCGCCACCGTCACCAACTTCCCCGCCGGCGGCGACGACATCGCCCGCGCCGCGCGCGAGACCCGTGACGCCGTCGCCGCCGGCGCCGACGAGGTCGACGTGGTATTCCCCTACCGCGCGCTGATGGCCGGCCAGCAGACGCTCGGCCGCGATCTGGTCGCTGCCTGCAAGGCCGCCTGCGGCGAGGCGACCCTCAAGGTGATCCTCGAGACCGGCGAGCTGGCCACGCCGTCGCTGATCCGCCAGGCCTGCGAGCTGGCCATCGCCGGCGGCGCCGACTTCCTCAAGACCTCCACCGGCAAGGTGCCGGTCAATGCCACCCTCGAGTCCGCCGAGCTGCTGCTAGAGGCGATCAAGCGCAGCGGCACCGATGTCGGTTTCAAGGCCGCCGGTGGCGTGCGCAGCGCGCAAGACGCCGCCGCCTATCTGGCGCTGGCCGAGCGCATCATGGGCGCCGACTGGGTGACCCCGGCGCACTTCCGCTTCGGCGCCTCGAGCCTGCTCGACAACCTGCTCGAGACCCTGGGTGTCGAACAAGCCGTCGAGGCGCCAGGGTCGGGTACCCCGGGAGGCTACTGATGCTGCCCCAGGAGCTGATACGCGCCAAGCGCAACGGCCAGGCGCTGCCGGCCGAGGCGCTGCGTACTTTCATCCAGGCCATCGCCAGTGGCCAGATCGGCGATGCCCAGATCGGCGCCTTCGCCATGGCCGCCTACCTCAACGGCATGGACGACGCCGAGACGGTGGCGCTGACCGAGGCGACCCGCGACTCCGGCCAGGTGCTCGCCTGGGACGACCTCGACCTGCCCGGTCCGGTGCTCGACAAGCACTCCACCGGCGGCGTCGGCGATTTGGTGTCGCTGGTGCTGGGCCCATGGGTCGCCGCCTGCGGCGGCCATGTGCCGATGATCTCCGGGCGCGGCCTGGGCCACACCGGCGGTACCCTCGACAAGCTCGAGGCGATCCCCGGCTACGACATCGGCCCCGACCAGGCGCGCTTCCGGCGCTTGGTCAAGGAGGTCGGGGTGGCGATCATCGGCCAGACCGCCGACCTGGCCCCCGCCGACAAGCGCCTCTATGCGGTGCGCGACGTCACCGCCACGGTGGAGTCGATGCCGCTGATCGTCGCCTCGATCCTGGGCAAGAAGCTGGCCTGCGGCCTCGATGCTCTGGTGATGGACGTCAAGAGCGGCAGCGGCGCCTTCATGCCCACCCACGAGGCGTCGCTCGAGCTGGCCACGCGCATCGCCGAGGTCGCCAGCCAGGCCGGCACGCCGACCACCGCGCTGGTCACCGACATGAGCCAGCCGCTGGCGCCCTGCGCCGGCAACGCCGTGGAGATCCGCGAGACGCTGCGCCTGCTGCGCGGCGATGCAGGCGACAGCCGGCTGCTCGAGGTAACCCGCGCCCTGGCCGTGGAAATGCTGCTGCAGGGTCGGCTGGCCGAGGATCGCCATGACGCCGAGCATAAACTCGAGCGGGCGCTGGCCTCGGGCGCCGCCGCCGAGCGCTTCGCGCGCATGGTGGCCGGGCTCGGCGGCCCCGCCGACCTGCTCGAACGCCCCGCCCGCTATCTGGCCGAGGCGCCACTGCGCGTCACCGTGCACGCCGAGGCGCCGGGCATCGTGCAGCGCCTGGATACCCGCGCGCTGGGCATGGCGGTGGTCGAGCTCGGCGGCGGCCGCCTGCAGGCGGGTGCCGCCATCGACCACCGCGTCGGCCTCAGCGAGATCGCCGCCATCGGCGAACAGGTCGACGCCGAGCGTCCGCTGGCGGTGATTCACGCCCGCGACGAGGCCAGCGCCGAACGCGCCGTCGCCCAGCTGCGCGCCGCCATTACCCTGGGCGACGCCGCCGCGACGCCGCCCATGCTGATACACGACGCTATTCGTCGGGAGGCTTCATGACCCGTGCCATCGTCCTGGTGCTCGACTCCTTCGGCATCGGCGCCGCCCCGGACGCCGCCGCCTTTGGCGACGCCGGCGCCGACACCCTGGGCCATATCGCCGCCGCCTGCGCCCGCGGCGAGGCCGACACCTCGCAGCGCGCCGGGCCACTCGCGCTGCCCAACCTGGCGCGCCTGGGGCTGTTCCACGCCCACCGCGACAGCAGCGGCAGCCTAGCGGCGGGCATCACGCTACCCGCTCGGCTCGCAGGCGCCTACGGCCACGCCCGGGAGATCTCCTCGGGCAAGGACACCCCCTCCGGCCACTGGGAGATCGCCGGCGTGCCGGTGCGCTTCGCGTGGGGTTACTTCGCGGATGAACAGCACAGCTTTCCCGCCGCGCTGCTCGAGGCGCTGATCGATGAAGCCGAGCTGCCCGGCGTGCTCGGCAACTGCCACGCCTCGGGCACCGAGATCATCGCCCGGCTCGGCGAGGCGCACGTCGCCAGCGGCAAGCCGATCGTCTACACCTCGGCGGACTCGGTGTTCCAGATCGCCGCCCATGAGCAGCACTTCGGCCTCGAGCGCCTCTACCGGCTGTGCGAGATCGCCCGCGAACTGCTCGAGCCCTACAATATCGGCCGGGTGATCGCGCGGCCCTTCGCCGGCGACGACGCGGCGAGCTTCCAGCGTACCGCCAACCGCCGCGACTACAGCGTCGAGCCGCCCTCGCCCACCGTGCTGCAGCGGCTGCATGACGCCGGCGGCGAGGTGGTCTCGGTGGGCAAGATCGCCGATATCTACGCCCACTGCGGCATCGGCCGGGCGGTCAAGGCCAGCGGCCACGATGCGCTGATGGACGCCACCCTGGCCGAGGTGGCGCGCAGTGCCACCCGGGCGCCGGGCGAGCGGGTGCTGATCATGACCAACTTCGTCGATTTCGACATGCTCTACGGCCACCGCCGCGATGTGGCCGGCTACGCGGCGGCACTCGAACGCTTCGATGCCCGCCTGCCCGAGCTGCTGGCACGCCTCGACGCCGACGACCTGCTGATCCTCACCGCCGACCACGGCTGCGACCCCACCTGGCGCGGCACCGACCACACCCGCGAGTACGTGCCGGTACTGGCTCGCGGCGCCGGCCTGGCGCCGGGCCCGCTGGGCGAGCGCAACAGCTTCGCCGATATCGGCCAGAGCCTGGCCAGCCACTTCGGCCTGGCGCCCATGGCCGACGGCAAAAGCTTTCTCTCTACCCCCATCCAAGGAGCCTCGTGATGGCCACTCCGCATATCGACGCCGAACGCGGCGACTTCGCCGACACCGTGCTGATGCCCGGCGACCCGCTGCGCGCCCAGTACATCGCCGACACCTTCCTCGACGACGTGCGCCAGGTGAACAGCGTGCGCAACATGTACGGCTACACCGGCCGCTACAAGGGCCGCGAGATCTCGGTGATGGGCCACGGCATGGGCATCCCCTCGGTCTCGATCTACGCCAAGGAGCTGATCACCGACTACGACGTCAAGACGCTGATCCGGGTCGGTTCCTGCGGCGCGGTGCGCGATGACATCAAGGTCCGCGACGTGGTGATCGGCATCGGCGCCTGCACCGATTCCAAGGTCAACCGGCTGCGCTTCAACGACCACGACTTCGCCGCCATCGCCGACTTCGAGCTGACCCGCCATGCGGTGGATGCCGCCGCCGCCAAGGGCGTTCCGGTCAAGGTCGGCAATATCTTCTCCGCCGACCTGTTCTACAACCCTCAGACCGAGATGGTCGAGCTGATGCGCCGCTACGGCATCGTCGGCGTGGAGATGGAGGCCGCCGGCCTCTACGGCGTGGCCGCCGAGTTCGGCGCCCGGGCGGCAACGGTGTGCACGGTGTCGGACCACATCGTGCGCGGCGACTCGCTGTCCAGCAGCGAACGCCAGAACACCTTCGATGAGATGATGGAGATCGCCCTCGAGGCGGTACTGCGCGACGACGCCGCACGCCACTCAACAGGGGTAACGCCATGAGCGAGGTATCGCGGGATATCGTCGAACGCCTGCGGGAGATCCAGGGGCACGCCTATGTGCCCTACTCCCGGCATCCGGTCGCCGCACTGGTGGAGAGCGACGACGGCAGCCAGTTTCTCGGCTGCAACGTCGAGATCGCCAACTACAAGGGGCTGTGTGCCGAGGCCTCGGCCATCGCCGCCATGGTCGGCAGCGGCCGCCAGCAGATTCGCCAGGTCTATGTGATGGGCCCCGGCGAACACCTGTGCACGCCCTGCGGCGACTGCCGCCAGCGCATCCGCGAATTCGCCGGCCGCGACACCCGCATCGACGTCCTCGACGCCAACGGCCGGCACCTCAAGTCCTACAGCATGGACGAACTGCTGCCCGACTCCTTCGGGCCGGAGAACATCGGCAAGCCCTCGCCGATGTCGTCAGGCTGACGCCCCGAAGCGCTTGTGCAGGTAGGCGTTGATGGCGTCCGACTCGTAGAGCCACTCGACGCTGCCATCGTCGTGGGTGATATGCAGGCACGGCACCTTGACCTTGCCGCCGCCCTCCTGCAGCGCCTGGCGGTGGTCGGGGTCGAGCTGGGCGTCGCGGATTTCGATCTTGAGCCCCAGCCGGGCGATCTCCTTGCGCACCTTGATGCAGAACGGGCAGGTGCGGAACTGGTAGAGCGCCAGCGATTCACAGGCGCGATCCACCTCGGCCTGCTGCTCATCGGTGCGCTCTACCGATTGCGGCGTGCTGAGCTTCTCGGCGATCAGCATCACCGGGGCCAGCAGCAGTCGCAGGGTGCGGAAGAAATAGCGTAGTACGAGCCTCATAGGCGAGTCTGTCCAGTCGAAAATGTCGGGCCACAGTCTATCACTCTCGGCCGCCGGTGTTGTCCGCCGAGTCGCGGCCGGTGGTCGCACTGCTCGCCGGATGGCCAGGCTCGGCGGGCTCGATATCGACGATCTTGGAGCGGCTCATCACCACCTTCCAGCGCTGGATCACCGGCTCACCGTCGCCGATACGCTCCCGCGTCACCAGATTGATAAGGTGACGCTTCTCGACGCTCTCGCGCACTACCTGGCCATCCTTGACCCGATAGACATGGTGCGAGGCCTTGTCCATCAGCCGCGAGAGTACCGCAAGATCCAGGGTCAGGGTTTCGCGGGTCTGCTCGTAGCCGCTGAGAAAACGCGTCGGCGACATGCGTGAATTCGAGCGGTAGTGCAGCACCATCTCCTCACGCTGGGCCACGTTGCGCTTGCGCGCGGTCTTGATCGTCTCGTCGAGCTTGGCGAAGCGCTGGTAGTCGAACCACTCCAGCTGGCGCCCCACCAGCTGGTTGCTGTGCACGTCGAAGTACTGCCGCCGCCACTTGGGCCGGCCCTTGCGCAGCCAGCGCCACAGGGTGGTGCGCAGGTCATCCTTGAACACCTCGCGCAGCGCATAGAGCACCGCCAGCACCAGCACGAACAGCGCGGTGATATCGCCGATGCTCTCACGGGCCTGCAGCAGTCCCAGCGAGACGAAGATCATCACCACCGCGGTGGCCAGCCCCTTGACCGCCTTCTCCTCCCCACCGCCGAGCTCCTGGGTGGTCTCTTTGAGGGTCACCGGATACTCGATCAGTCGCCGCAGCAGGCGCATCTTGTTGGAAATCCGCGTCGGGTCGCGATTGACCCGCGCCGAGTTGTACTCCTGCGCCTGGCGATAGTCGCTCTCGGCCTGGCAGATCGCCAGCAGGCGTGCCTTGTTGGCCTTGTAGTGACGGTCGCGGGGCAGGTGCGCCACCAGCGACAGCAGCCGCTGTTCGGTGAACCACGACAGATAGTTGTCGACGTTGGCGAAATACTTGTGCAGCCGCGCGTCCTCCGGACGCGAACGGCGCAGCCGCTTGAGGATATCCAGCGCCAGCTCGACCAGCTCCTCGATGCTCGCCTGTCGGGCCTCGGCCTGAGCCGTCGCCTCATCCTCGCCGCGCTCCTCCTCGCGCTTGGCATCGTGGAGCTCGCGGCCGCCGCGCTCGAGAGCCACTACGTACTGGTAAGCGTAGAGGCTCAGGCTGAGACGATACTGATCGCTGTCCAGCGAGCCGCGCCGCGCCAGCCGGCTGAGCACCAGCGGCAGCTGGTGGCGATCGCTGTAGTAGGTACGCTTGACGTGGATCGCACTGTGATAGAAGGCATTCTCGGCGATGACATCGGAGGAGAGCCCCAGCTCGCCGGGCACGAACAGATAGAGGTCGAGACGATGGGTGGTCGACTCGCGCAGGATCCGCGAGATCTTGAGGGTGAAACCTTCCTTGCGTTCGACGCTGACCATCGTTGCTCCCTGGCGGACACTGTCCCACTCTTCGGTTATACCATGATCCTGCCACCGCTGACCGCCGCCGGACTTGCCTTCACCGCGAGGCGGGGCGACCATGTGGCGCTGCCACGTCCTATAATCAATAATTGCGACCCCGTGGAGACAAGGGATGCCCATCGCGCGCTTTTCGCCCTTCGAGCTGCTACTGCTGAAGAGCCGCCATCAGGCGGATACGGCAGCGCTGCTGCTGCTTGCCTGGGTGCTCGCCAGTCGTGGCCATATCGGCGACCCGGAACGCGCACGGCTCACCGAGCTGACCCACGGCTTTCGCCACGGCCATGCCCTGGAACCGATCATCGAGATCGCCGCCAGCCAGGATCTCGCCGCCATCCAGCTCGCCGCCGAGCTGCTGCAGAAGGAGTGCCACGGCGAACAGGCCTACCCCTTCCTGCGCCTGGCCATCGCCCTGGCAGCGGAGGGCGGCATGCCGTCGCTGGCCAACCACCATGTGCTGCGCTTTCTGGCTGATCTGGTCGGCGTGGCGCCCAGCGAGTTCGCCCCGCTGTTCGAGGCGGTGGCCGGCAAGGCCTTCACCAACCCCGACGATCCTAGCCGCACCGGCTACTGGCAGGCCAAGGAGCATCATCGCCAGCAGCAGGAGCAGCACCGTCAGCAGCAGCAACGCCAGCATAGCCAGCGCGAGCAGGAGCGCCAGCGCCGCGAACGCGACTACCAGGAGCGGGCGCGCCAGCGCCACGAACGTGAACAGCGCGACCAGCACCAGTACCACCGGCGCCAGCAGCGTCATCGCAGCGATCAAGCGCCGCCGCCCGGTGACCGTACCCGGCATGCCTTGGTGGTACTGGGGCTCCAGCCCGGCGCCAGTCGCAGCGAGATTCGCCGCGCCTATCGCCGCCTGGCCCAGACCCACCACCCTGACCGCGTCTTCACCCAGGGCGAGGCGCGGGTGGCCAGCGCCTCGCTGCGCTTTCAGCGCATCAAGAACGCCTACGAATACCTGATGGAGGTGAGCTGAGATGCGCGACCTCTACAAGCGCCTGGGGCTCTCCCCCGACGCCAGTCAGGAGGCGATTCACACCGCCATCGACGCCTGCCAGCACAGCGCCCTCAAGGCCGACGCCCAGATGGTGCTGCAGGTCGGCTCGCGGCGCGACGAGTACGATGCCCTGCATGCCACCCTGAGTGACATCGGCCTGCTGCGCGCGCGTCTCGGCCTGACCCACGGCGCCTACTGGCAGGACAGCGTGGCCAACGACTTCTCGCTGCCGCCGGACAGCGCCTGCTCACGGCAAGATGAGCTGGTCGAGCGACTCAGCCATGCCGCCGGCTGGCACAACCGCTGGCGGGCGTGGCACGCCCCCTGGCTGATCGCCGGGCTATTCGCCAGCGGCGTGCTGGCCGGCGCCGCGCTGTGCCACACGCTGCTGTGAACTAGCCTCTCTCGCTCACCGCGATGGGGCAGGGTCCGGCGAGCCGCCGCTGGGGCTGGTCTCGCCCTCGGGGTCGGCGACCCCGGCTTCGCCGGGCTCGCGGCCGGCGCTGTCCTGGGGCGCCTCGGGGGTCTCGCCCTGGCCTTCGTCCAGCGATTCGCCGAGGCGCCCCTCCATCTGGATGCTCATGCGCGGCATGGCGACGTCCAGGCCATCCTCTTCCATGCGCTGCTTGAGGCGCAGGTTGAAGGCGCGCGCCACGTCCCACTGCATCACCGGCGCGGTGCGCATGCGCATACGCAGTACCGCCGCCCCCTCCTCGAAGCGCTCGATGCCCTGCAGCTCCAGCGGCGACCAGATATGGTGGCGCATCATCGGGTCCTGGCGCAGCTCATCGGCCACCTCGCGCACCAGGCTGATGGCGTCATCGATCTTCATCGCATGGGGGATGCGCACCCGCATCAGGGCGATGCCGAACTGGCGCGACATGTTGTGGATCGACTGGATCTGGCTGAAGGTGATGATGTGCACGATGCCGTCTAGGTCGCGCAGCCGAACGGTACGCAGCGTCAGGCCTTCGACGGTGCCGAGGTGGCCGCCCAGGTCGACGAAGTCGTCGATCGCCAGCGAGTCCTCGATGAGGATGAAGATACCGGTGATCAGATCCTGCACCAGGGTCTGGGCACCGAAGCCAATCGCCAGGCCGATCACCCCGGCACCGGCCAGCAGCGGCGTGACGTTGACGCCGAGATTGGCCAGCCCGACGATGGCCGCGATCACCACGATGGTGGCGAAGATCACGTTGCGAATCAGCGGTGTGATGGTCTGCGCCCGGGCGCTGTTGACCCGCCTTCCGCGGGAACGCGCCGACGATGTCAGGGCACGCTGGATCGCGGTGTCGGCGAAGATCCACGCCAACCACGCCACCAGCACGGTGACACCGATCGCCACCAGCGCCTGACCGATGCGCGCACTGGCCACCCCCTGCTGGCCGAGGCCCAGCAGCGAGCCGCCCCACACCTGCAGCGAGAGCTCGCCGAACGCCACCCAGCAGACCATGTGCGCCAGCGCATAGCCGAAACGCTCGAGGCGCTTGCGATATTCTGAAATGCGCTTGCGCCGGGTCGTCGTCTCGCCGTGGCGGCGAATCAGCCCGGTCACCACCAGCGTCAGCACCAGCAGCGCCGCCGAGATGATCGCCCGGGTCAGCGCGCCGCCGGCATCGCCCACCGAGACGAAGATCGCCAGCAGTGAGGCGCCGACCAGCAGCAGCGCGGGTACGTGCCACAGCCCCCCCAGCGCCCATATCAGGTCGTAGCTGGTGCTGGCGTGGTGCCGCTGGGCGTAGGGGCGATTGCGGATCAGGTGCTTGATGGGACGCTTGAAGCGCATCACGAACGAGCCCGCCAGCAGCGCGGCGAGGATATTGGCCAGTACCGACAGCAGCGAAGAAAGATTGCCGCCGAGCAGCTCGATCAGATAGCCCGACTCCAGCGCATCGGCCAGCGCCACCAGCGCACCGATGGCAAACAGCCGACGCAGCGCGCGCTGGCGTAGGTGGGAGACGGCCACGAAGCGATGGCCGCGGGTGAACACCGACACCACCACCTCGACGATTACCGCCAGCAGCCGGCCGCAAAGCGCCGCGTAGGCTACTACCAGCGCCACTGCTCGCCCGGCGCTTTCCGGCACGAACTGCCCCACTCCGAGCATGAGCAGGAACGCCAGCAGCCAGGGCAGCAGGCGGCGGAGCAGATGGACGACCAGCTGCCAGGCGCGGGGCTCGCGTGGCAGACGTAGCGGCCAGTCGTGGCGCAGCGCCACCAGCCGGGCAGCCGCCATCAGGATGATCAGCAGACCGACCCAGATCCCCAGCATCACCGTGGCTTCGACGGCCAGGCGCATCAGGTCTCCGGAACTCGCCTCGTCAAGCAGCTCAAGGCTCTCGCTTAGCGCCTGGTCGAACTGGGTCTGCCACACATCGAGCGGCGATTGGCCGGCCTCTGCCTGATCGCCAAAGTCGCTGAGGGTATCCGCCAGGGCGCCCAGCAGCCCCTGGCGTGGCAGCGCGGTTTCCTCGCCCTCGGCCTGGGCCGAAGCCTCGCGCAGGTCGCGCAGGTTCTCGACCAGGGAGCCGCGTCGCTCGGCGTCTTCGAGGGTCGCGATCACTTCGTCCAGCGATTCAAGAAACGCCTCGGGGTCGTGCTCGTCGCCCGCCTCCTCGCCGCCGGCCAAACCGGCCAGGGGCAAGGCCTGGGCGCCCACCTGTTGCGGCAGCGCCAGGCACAGCGCCAGCAGCACAAGCAGCAGCCAGCCGAATCGCAGCAGGCGGTCGGACAGCAGGTCAGTGGCGGCTCGCGGCATGCTTCCTCCAATCAAGTGGTAGCCGCAGAGTCTGCACAGACCCGCGGCCGCGGTAAAGGCGGCACATGCATCACCCCTCTTTAGGGTAGCGTGTCGCGCCGCTGGCTTATGTTAGGCTGAGCGCTGACCCGTCATCGCTGCAGTGGAGCCCGGCATGGATGTGCGCCCACCCCCGACACCCCAGACCGTAGAAGGCCAGACGCGGCGTGTCGGCGTCGAGATCGAATTTGCCGGCATCACCCCCGCCAACGCCGCCCAACTGGTCTGCGAGCTGTTCGGCGGCCAGGTGGTAGTGCTCAGCCCCCATCGCCTCAAGGTCGAGGGCACCCGCTGGGGCGAGTTCGGTATCGAGCTGGACGCCCAGGTCGCGCATCCCGATGCCAAGGTCATCGATCAAGCCCCTATCAGCGATGCCGAATGGGATCGCCAGCGCCACCAGATGCGGGTCGAATTTCACAATAAGACCCGCGAGCTGATCGGCGACGTGGTGGCCGGCCTGGTACCCACCGAGATCGTCTGCCCGCCAGTGCCCTGGGACCAGCTCGACGCGCTCGATGCGCTGTTCGATGCGCTGCGCGTACACGGCGCCAAGGGAACCGACGCCAGCCTGCTCTACGGCTTCGGCCTGCACCTCAACCCCGAAGTGCCGGACCTCGGCGTCGACTCGATCCTTGCCCATCTGCGCGCCTATCTGCTGCTCGCCGAGTGGCTGCGCGATCAGATCGACATCGACATCACCCGCGAGGTCCTGCCCCACGCCAACCCCTTTCCCAAGGCCTACGCGATCCTGGTGCTCGACCCCGACTACCGACCGGACCTCGACACCCTGATCGGCGACTATATCCAGCACAATCCGACCCGCAACCGCGAACTCGACCTGTTCCCGCTGTTTGGCTACCTGCGCCCCGACTATCCCGACGCCATGTTCAGCGATGCCCTGATCAAGCCGCGCCCCACCTATCACTATCGACTACCCAATGCCCAGCTGTCGGCACCGCAGTGGGGCTCGGTGGTGGAGTGGAACCTGTGGGTCGAGGTCGAGATCCTCGCCGCGGACCTCGAGCGCCTGGAAGAGCGTTCGCAGGAGTATCTCGCGCACCACACGCTATCACCCATGACGCGCTGGCTGGACAAGCTACGCAGCTGGATGAAAGAGTCCTGAGGAGTCGCATGCCCCGCCCACTGATCGGCATTACCACCTCCGACTACAAGAGCCGCATTGCCTGGTGGTTCGACTGGTTCGCCGTATGGCGTCACGGCGGCCGTCCGCTGCGGCTGTCGCCGTCACGCCCCCACCCCGAGACGCTCGACGGGCTGATCATCGGCGGCGGCGACGATATCGAAGCCCACCTCTACGGCGGCGAGGTGCAGCTCGACGTGCGCGTCGACCCCCAGCGCGACGAGCTCGAACTGCAGCTGCTCGAGCGTTTCATTCCCACCGGTTGCCCGGTACTCGGCATCTGCCGCGGCGCCCAGCTGCTCAACGTGCACCTCGGTGGCACCCTCGATCCGGATATCTATACCACCCACGAGGGCCTCAAGCGACGCCGCACGGTGCTGCCGCGCAAGACCGTCGACATCGTCGGCGCCAGCCGGCTGCAGCGTATCCTCAAGGTCAGCTGGTGCCGCATCAACAGCCTTCATCATCAGGCGGTAGAGAAGGCCGGGCGCGGCATCGAGATCGTCGCCCGTGACCGCGACGGCCTGGTGCAGGGCATCGAGTCCCGCGAGCACGACTTCCTGATCGGCGTGCAATGGCACCCCGAGTGGCTGATTTTCAACCGCCCGCAGCAGCGCCTGATTCGCGCCTTGGTCAAGGCCTCGAGCCGCCATGCCGCGCGTCGCGCGAGCGCCCCAACGCAAGACGGCCACCCGCTGGGTGGCCGTCAGGCACGCTGAACGCGAAAGGTCAGTTGGCGAGTGTCGCCTCGAGGGTGATCTCGGCATTGAACAGCTTGGAGATCGGGCACCCCGCCTTGGCCTTGTTGGCGGCATCCTGGAACGCCGCGTCGTCGGCACCGGGGATCTTGGCCGTGGTCTCGAGGTGAATCGCGGTGATGCTGAAGCCGCTGTCATCCTGGTCGAGCTTGACCGTGGCCTGAGTGTCGATGCTGTCCGCGGTGAGGCCAGCCTCGCCGAGGATCATCGACAGCGCCATGGAAAAGCAGCTGGCATGGGCCGCACCGATCAGTTCCTCGGGATTGGTGCCGGGTTCGCCTTCGAAGCGGTTCTTGAAGCCGTACGGGGTCTTGTCGAGCGACCCGCTGGCGGTGGAGACCGATCCCTGGCCCGTCTTGAGATCGCCCTTCCAATGCGCTGAAGCCTTGTTGGTTATGCTCATGTCATCTCCTATCCTATCCGTGGTACGGAAGCACCGGCCGCCAGGCGGCCGGTCACAACGACTGGCGACGGCTGCCGCCAGGATCGATCAGTCCAGCGCGGCCAGCGCTGCCTCATAGTCTGGCTCGTGCTTGATCTCGTCGACCAGTTGACTATGGATCACCCGGTCTTGTTCATCGATCACCACCACCGCCCGCGCGGTCAAGCCGGTCATCGGCCCGCTGGACAACGCCACGCCGTAGTCGCGATGAAAGGCCGGATGGCGAAAGGTCGACAGGGTGATGACATCGTCCAGCCCCTCGGCGCCGCAGAAGCGCTTGGCGGCGAACGGCAGGTCCGCCGATACCACCAGCACCACGGTATTGGCCATCTTCGACGCCAGCTCGTTGAACTTGCGCGTCGAGGTGGCACAGGTCGGGGTATCGACGCTGGGAATGATGTTGAGCACCTTGCGCTTGCCGGCGAAGTCGGCAAGGGTGACGTCCTGCATGTCCTGATTGGTCAGCGTCAGCGATGGCGCCGCCTGGCCGCTCTGCGGAAAATCGCCGGCAACGTCGACGGGGGTTCCAGCACGGGTTACCTGTTTCATGCACACTCCTCATGGTGGGGTAAATCGTTACTCGGCCGCTGGCGAGCCCTGTAGCTTCGTCAGCGACGCTGCCAACTGCGCCCTGCCCAGTTCGGCCATCAGCGCCATGTTGCGTTCAGGGATTGCCTCGGGGTCGGGGTGGTGTTCGAGCACCGCGCTGAGGCTCGCTTCGCGCAGCAGATGCAGCAGCGGCCACGGCGAGCGGTTGGTGTAGTTCTCGACGGCGTCTTCGGCGGCGTCGGCGAAACAGTAGTCAGGGTGGAAGCTGGCCAGCTGATAGACGCCTTCATAGCCCTGGTCGACCAGCAGCGCCTCGGCCAGCGCCAGCAGGTCGAGGTAGTCATCGAAGTCCTCGGCGCCGTCGGCGATCACCAGCAGCGTGGTCTCGATCTGCGCGGAGTCATCGAGGCGGCGGCACTCTTCGATCAGGGTCGTCAACAGCGTGGTCCAATCGGCGGCCGAGACGGCCAGATAGCGGACGCGACCCGCCTCGACCTCACGGGCCGCAAACGGGCATATGCTATGGCCGACCACGAACTGCTCGACCCAGCGACGCGTCGCCGCCACGCAGTGGATATCGGGGCTTGGGACTTCATTCACATCGGGTTCCTCGGTTGACACAGCAGTATAGCGCGTCGCATTGCAAAGGCGCCTATCCTGAGCCAGCATGCCATGAAACAGATTTCCATCATGTCATCGGAGGACACCACCATGGGCCCCGCCGCTACCGCCCGTCAACCCGCCTGCGTCAGCATGCCAGCCAGTGCCCACCAGCCCGCCGTCGAGCTGCCCGCCATCGGCCAGGGCACCTGGTACATGGGCGAAGGCCTGGCCCCCCACCATGACGAGGTACGTGCCCTGCAGCAGGGGCTGGAACTGGGCATGAGCGTCATCGATACCGCCGAGATGTACGCCGAGGGCGGCGCCGAGCGGGTGGTGGGCGAAGCCCTGGCCGGACGCCGCGATCAAGCCTTCCTGGTCTCCAAGGTCTACCCCTGGAATGCCGGGCGCGACAGCGCCATCGCCGCCTGCGAAGCGAGTCTCACGCGCCTCGACACCGACCACCTCGATCTCTACCTGCTGCACTGGCCGGGCAGCGTGCCTCTCGACGAGACCCTCGAGGCCTTCGAGCGGCTGCGCGAGCAGGGCAAGATCCTGCGTTTCGGCGTCTCCAATTTCGACGCCGACGACATGGCCAGCCTGGCGGCACTGCCCGGCGGCGCCGAGTGCGCCACCAACCAGGTGCTCTATCACCTCGGCTCGCGGGGCATCGAACGGCGCCTGCGCCCGTGGCTGCGCCAGCACGACATGCCGCTGATGGCCTACTGCCCCATCGCCCAGGGCGGCCGCCTGCGCGACAGCCTGCTGACCCACCCCGAGGTGCTCGAGGTCGCCTCCGGCCTGGGCGTCACCCCCGCCCAGCTGCTGCTGGCCTGGGCGATTCGCCCGCTGGACGGCAAGCGCGACGTGATCGCGATTCCCAAGGCGGTGCGCAGCGAGCACGTCGAGCAGAACGCCCGGGCGCTGGATATCACGCTGAACGACGAGGCCATCGCGCGGCTCGATGCCGCCTTTCCGGCCCCTGAACAGGACGTTCCCCTGGATATTGTCTAGTAGCGCTGTCTAACTGCCCCGCCGCGAGGCGAGGCGGTCGGCCAGCCGGGTCGGCTCGGGTAGCTTGGTGCGCCCCAGGCAGCGCACCACCCAGTCGACCGCGGTGGTCAGGCTCAGGCGATGCCCCGGGGAGACGAACACCGGCTTTACGCCCTGGCGTGATCGGAGCACCGCACCGATGGTCTCGCCGCGATGCGTGAGCGGCGTCCACTCGCCCCTGGCCACAGGCACCTCGCCGTACTCGCCACACAGGCGCGACTTGGCAATGCCAATGGTCGGCAGATCCAGCCACAGACCAAGATGCGCAGCGACGCCCAGGCGACGCGGGTGGGCGATGCCCTGGCCGTCGACCATGACCAGGTCGGGGCGCCGCTGCAGCTTAGCGAATGCGGCCAGCGCGGCGGGTACCTCCCGGAAGGAGAGCAGTCCGGGCACGTAGGGCATGCGGGTGGGTTCACGATGAACGTGCTGCTCGAGGCGTTCGAGGGAGGGCCAAGCCAGCAGCACGACCGCCGCCCGCGTGATCTCGCCCGCCGCCTCGAAACCGATATCGACACCGGCGATGGTCGCTACCGCCTCGACCCGATCCTCGAGGATCAGTCGCGGCGCCAGCTCGCGCTGCAGGGCAACCGCCGCGCTCGGCGTCAGCGACCAATCATGCAGCGCCGTCACCACGCCTCCCGGTGCAGATGCCTGCCTTGACGGGGCCTATTCGCAGAACCCCCAGCCTTCCAACAGCATGCGCAGCTTCTCGACGCGGGCGCGGTTCTTGCCCAGGTCGGTCACCCCCAGCCGTGAGGCGCTGCGCACGTGGCATACGCCCTCCTCTTCGCTCCACAGGAATTCTAGGTCGTCGACGAAGCCAAACAGCGGCGAGCGGCACTCGGCGTGGATGTAGTCTTCCGAGGCGGTGACGATCACGGCATCCTCGCAGCCGGCGAGCGCCGTCTGCAGGCGCCGCATCAGCTGGGCCTTGGAGCGATCGCCCGGGTCCAGCGGCTCGACATAGTGGGCATCGTCGTTGGCCTGGCTGCAGACGCTGTTGGCCGTAGGCGGACACTCCGCCAGGCGCCCATCGTGGATGCCCAGGGTATCGGGACGTTTGCTGGTCAGCGGATTGGTCATCATGGGTCGCGTCCTCTGTTGTTATCTCCATGGCTGTGACTTTCACTATATTGGAAATATTTTCCATAGAAAAGTTCAGCGCGATCTGCCAGCGCCGCGAGCGACAAAAGGCGACCTCTCGACTATCCAGTCAAGTTCACATCGGCGCACTTGGCAAGTCGCGCCGCCAACGCAGGCGGCCCGCCTCGATGAGGCGGGCCGCAGGGGCACTCCATGGCCGGGGGTCAGGTGGTGCCGGGCATCGGGCGATCACCAGACTGACGCCGTTGCAGCATCAGCAGGCCGCCGCCCACCAGCAAGCCGGCAATATCGGTATAGATGCCGCCATAGATCATGCAGATCGCGCCGGCCAGCAGCAGCAGCCGCTGCCACGACTTGACCGCCCCGAAGTACCAGGCTTGCACGGCGGCGGCGAGCATCACCACGCCGATCGTCGCGGTCACCGCGACGCGCAGGATCTGCATGCCGCTGCCCTCCATCAGGATCGCCGGGCTGTAGAAGAACATGAACGGCACGATGAAGGCCGCCAGCCCGATCTTGAACGAGGTGGTCGAGGTCTCCATGGCGTTGGCCCCCGAGATCCCCGAGGCCGCATAGGCGGCCAGTGCCACCGGCGGCGTGATCGCCGACATCACCGCGAAGTAGAACACGAAGAAGTGCGCCACCAGCGGCTGGATGCCGATCCCGATCAGGCCCGGCGCGACCACCGAGGCGGCCACCGCATAGGCCGCCGTGGTCGGCATGCCCATGCCCAGCAGGATCGAGATGCACATGGCGAAGAACAGCGCCAGCAGCTGGCTGACCCCGGCCAGGCCAAGCAGCAGCGACGAGAAGCGCGCACCGACCCCGGTCAGCGAGATCACCCCGACGATCAGGCCGGCGCAGGCACACACCACGATGATCTGGATCGACATGGTGCCGGCCAGCTGCAGCGCCCTCAGGATCGAGGGAATGCCCATCTTGTGCGGCGACAGCCAGCTGACCACGGCCGCCGAGGCGGTGGCCAGGGTGCCGGCGCGGATCACCGAGTAGCCCATGAACAGCGCGGCGATCAGGATGATGATCGGCGCGAACAGGTAGACCTGCTTGACCAGCCGGCGGAACTGCGGGATCTCGTCCTTGCGCATGCCGCGCATGCCTTTGCGGGCCGCCTCGAAGTCGACCATGCAGTACACCGAGAGGAAGTACAGCGCGGCGGGGATCAGCGCCGCCACGGCGATCTCGCGGTAGGGAATACCGGTGATCTCGGCCATGATGAAGGCGCCGGCACCCATGATCGGCGGCATGATCTGGCCACCGCTGGAGGCCGCGGCCTCGATCGCCCCGGCACTGCGCGCCGGATAGCCGACCTTCTTCATCAGCGGGATGGTCAGCGAGCCGGTGGAGACCACGTTGCCGGCGCTGGTGCCGTTGATCATGCCCATCAGGCCGGAGGCGAAGATCGAGACCTTGGCCGGGCCACCGCGGGCGCGGCCGGCGGCGGCGAAGGCGAAGTTGACGAAGTAGTCGCCGACCTTGGAGGCCTGCAGGAAGGCGGCGAAGATGATGAACAGAATGATGTAGGTCGACGACACCGCGGTGGTCGGGCCGAGGATCCCGGCATCGGTATACACCTGGCTGAAGAAGCGCCCCACCGAGAGGCCCGGGTAGCCGAGGAAACCGGGAAGATAGGGCCCGCCCCAGACATAGGCAAGGAACACCAGCGAGATGATCACCAACGCATTGCCGGTGACCCGGCGGGTCATTTCGAGAATCAGCAGCGAGCCGGCGATGGCCGCGTAGGAGATCCCCATCGGCGCGAAGGAGGTGCCGGTCGACATGCGCAGCGGGGTGTTGTAGATGACCAGGAAGTAGCCGGCGCTGGCCAGGGCGCAGACCATCAGCACCAGATCGGGCAGCGCGAACTTCTCACGCACCTGACGATACAGCCACGACATCACGATGGCCGCGGCGGTGGCCAGGATCAGCGGATAGCCGTAATGCCAGGCCTCGATATGCGGCTCGATGCGCTGGGCACCGCCGGCAATGGCGCGCCACATCAGGAAGGTCTGCAGCAGCGCGTAGAGCGCCGGCAGCAGCAGCAGCCCGGCCAGCACGGCCTGCCACTTGGGCGCCGCCTGATGGGTGTCAGAGGCGAAGCGCGCGCCGGTATAGAGGCCGTATCCAAGGATCAGCGCGCCGGCGATGTGGATCACCCGGTACGACCAGGTCTCCATCGGGATCACGTTGAGGGTGATCAGGTGGAACAGCGAGTAGGCAATCGCCAGACCGCCGAACAGCGCCCACTGCCAGCCGGTAAACAGGCGGCGATTGGACTCGATGACCTCTTCGTCGACGCCTTCGGCGAGTAGCTCTTTGGCGTCCTTGTTCTCGGCCCCCTCATCGGCACCGCGTCCGGCAGCCGGCGGGGTCTTGTCGTTATCGCTCATCAGTGTCATCTCCAGGCATCATGTGACGCACACATCCGCACCGGTATCGACCCATCGACACCGCATGAATTCACAATAGACAAACTGGCCGCCCACCTCGCGGCGAGCGGCCAGTTGCATCGATTCAAGCAAGAAACACTTAGTGAATCATGTCGTCATCGATCTCGTAGCCGTTCTCGTTGAACCAGCGCGCGGCGCCCGCGTGGAACGGCATCACGTCGTTGTGCACGACATTCTCGGGGATGGTGGTTGCGGCACTACGGTGCACGTCCATCATCTTGTCGTTGTTCTCCATGGTGATGCGCGTGACTTCGTAGACGAAGTCTTCCGGCAGGTCGCAGCGGGCGATGGCGAAGTTCCACATCGACACGGCGCGGGCGTCTTCCTCGAGGGTCTCGTAGGTGTCGGCCGGGATCATGAATTCGGAGACCGGGTAAGCGTCGATGGCAGTCTGCTGCTCTTCCTCGGTGAATTCGATGATGTTGACATCGGTCTGCACCTCGAGCTGGCTGACCGCCGGGATCGGGATGCCCGCGGCGAAGGCGATGACGTCGAGCAGGCCATCCTGCAGCTGGCCACCCAGGTCGGTCCAGCCGCCGTTACGCCGCTCGAAGTCGATTCCCAGCTCCTCGAGGATCGCCGGGAAGTAGGTGTCGGAGGTCGAGCCGGAAGGGCCGAAACCGATCCGCGCGCCGTCGGGAATCTCTGAGATGCTGGTAATCCCGGAATTCGACAATGCAGTAATCGAGAACGGCGTCTCGTACATCGGGAACATGGCACAGACGTTGTCCATCGGCACGCCCGGCGCCAGCGGACTCTCGCCATTCACCGCATCGGTGGCCGGCCCCATGGTAGCCATCCCGAAGGAGATGTCGCCGTTGTGGACCAGCGCCAGGTTCTGGGTCGGGCCGCCGGTGACTTCGCCGCCGCCGGAGATGTCGCCCAGCTCGTCGGCGATCAGGTTGGCCCAGCCGGAACCGTAGATGTAGTAGGTGCCACCTTGGCTGGCGGTGCCCATGGTGAAGCTATCAGGCCAGCCTTCACGGTCGGCCACGGCCTGGGTGGCGGTAGCCATCATCACGGTGGCGGCAGCGAGGGGAAGCAGTGCAAATCGTTTCACAAGCGTACTCCGGTTGTTGTTTTGCGGGATGCAGTCTTTAAGCAGGCAAAAGCAAATTAATTGTACAAGAAAAGGGGAATGTACAATATCCAGGGTAGCGGCGCGAAAAGCCCGGTGCAAAGCCGCGGGGAGCTTTTTCGACTAATGGATGATACACCCGCCCCGCAGAGGCAATCGCATGACTGTCATGGTCACCGCTGCAGCCCACCCGCCCAGGCGCTATCATCGAGCCTTTCGCCTCATCGCCCAGGAGCCTTCGTGAAGCTGATCCACACCGCCGACTGGCACCTCGGCCAGAGTTTTCATGGTCAGGAGCGCCATGCCGAACACCGCGCCTTCCTGGACTGGCTGCTCGATACCCTGGCCGAGCGCCGAGCCGACGCCCTGCTGGTGGCCGGCGACCTGTTCGACGTTGTCAATCCTTCGTTGCGCGCCCAGGAGCTGCTCTACGACTTCATCGTCCGCGCCCACCAGCGGCTGCCGCGGCTGGATATCGTGCTGATCGCCGGCAACCACGACAGCGGCAATCGCATCGAACTGCCGGCACCGCTGATGAAACGACTGCGCACCCACGCCCTGGGCCGGGTGAACTGGCTGAATGATGGCCGCCTCGACGCCGAGCGCCTGCTGGTACCGCTCACCGACAGCGACGGCGAGACCCGCGCCTGGTGCCTGGCGCTGCCCTTCCTGCGCCCCGCCGAGGTCACCGGGGCGGGGCTTGGTGCCGACCAAGCCGCCGACGATGGCGAACAGCACAACGACTACGTGGCCGGCATCGAACGGGTCCACCAGCAGCTGATTGCCGCCGCCCGCGACCAGCGCCAGCCCGGCCAGGCGCTGGTCGCCATGAGTCACGCCCACCTGCACGGCGCGGCGGTGTCGGAAGCCAGCGAACGCCCCATCGTGATCGGCGGCGAAGAGTCGATCCCGGCGTCGCTGTTCCCCGCCGAGATCGCCTATGTCGCCCTCGGCCATCTGCACCGCGCCCAGCAGGTTGGCGAGGCGCGCATCCGCTACAGCGGCAGCCCCCTGCCGCTGGACTTCAGCGAGGTCGACTACCCGCACCAGGTGGTCGAGGTCACCCTCGACGGCGACAGCCTGGCGGCCAGCGAGGCAATTCGCGTGCCGCGCCCGGTGGCCATGCTGCGCATCGGCCCCGCGCCCCTTGAAGAGGTGCTTGCCGAGCTAGAGGCCCTGGAGGATGACCCCGCGCTGGCCCGTGAGCGCTGGCCCTGGCTGGAGGTACGCGTCGAGCTCGAGGCGCCGATTCCCGACCTGCGCGCCCGGGTAGACGCCGCCCTGGAAGGCAAAGCCCTGCGCCTGCTGCGTTTGGAGCGGCGCCTGCCGCGGGTCGCCGAACAGGCCGACACGGCGCGGATCGACCTCGAGAGCCTGGGGCCGCGCAAGCTATTCGAGCGCACCTGGCAAGCGCGCTGGGGCGAGCCCCCCGGCGAGGCG
The DNA here is from genome assembly GCA_001971685.1 of Halomonas sp. 1513. Lineage (NCBI taxonomy): Bacteria > Pseudomonadati > Pseudomonadota > Gammaproteobacteria > Oceanospirillales > Halomonadaceae > Halomonas > Halomonas sp. 1513. Next base: position 1,005,521 of record CP019326.1, on the reverse strand, counting down.
GTGATGGCCGACCTCGACCGGCTGCTGCAGGAGGTGCTGGACAGCGACGACGAGGAGCCGCGGCCATGAAGATCCTCGCCCTGCGCCTCGCCAACCTGGCCTCGCTGCCCGGCCCCCTCGAGCTCGACTTCACCACCGCGCCGCTGCGCGATGCGGGCCTGTTCGCTATCACCGGCCCCACCGGGGCCGGCAAGAGCACCCTGCTCGACGCGCTGTGCCTGGCGCTCTACGGCAGCACCCCGCGGCTGCGCCAGGCGCCGGTGCGCGACGCCTCGCTGCCCGACGTGGAGGGCGAGACCCTCAACACCGCCGACCCGCGCACCCTGCTGCGCCGCGGTACCGCCAGCGGCCATGCCGAGGTCGACTTCCTGGGCCGCGACGGCCGCCGCTACCGCGCCCGCTGGGCGGTGCGCCGCGCCCGGGAAAAGGCCGGCGGCCGCCTGCAGGCCGCCGAGCAGTCGCTGCGCGATCTCGACGCCGACCAGCTGCTGACCACCCAGAAGCGCGAGTTCGACCGCCTGCTTCCCGAACGCCTGGGGCTCAGCTTCGACCAGTTCACGCGTGCCGTACTGCTGGCCCAGAGCGAGTTCGCCGCCTTCCTCAAGGCCGACGACAACGAGCGCAGCGACCTGCTCGAGCGCCTCACCGGCACCGCCGAGTACTCGCAAATCTCGATCGCCGCCTACCGCCGCGCCAGCCAAGCAAAGAAGGCGGTGGACGCCCTCGACGCCAAACTCGCCGACGACCTGCCCGCCGAGCCCGAGGCGCGCGCCGAACTCGAGCGCGCCGCCGAGGCCACCCAGCAAGCACTCACTAACCTGAAGAAGCAGCAGGAAAGGCTTTCTACACGGCAGCGCTGGCATGATGACGACGCCCGCTTGCGCGACGCCTATCGCCAGGGCGTTGCCCAGCGGCAAGCCGCCGACGACGCCTGGCAGGGGCTGGCGCAGCAGCGTGCCGACCGCGCCTGGCGCCAGCGGATCGCGCCCCAGCGCCACGCCCTCGCCCGCCAGGCCGCCCTCCCCGGCGAGATCGCCACCCTGGAGGCGACCCACGCCAAGACACGGCGCGCGCTGGAAACGGCACTCTCAGAACAGCAAGCCGCCACTACAGCGCTTTCAACGGCGGAGCAAGCACTCACTGACGCCGGCGACGCCAGGCAGCGCGCCGAGCCCGCACTACGTCAAGCGCGCGAACAGTCTCAGCAGTTGGAAAGCGTGGATAAACAGCTTGCCGACCTCGCAGCGACGCACCGCCAGCAGCAGGCCCGCGCCGCCACCCTCAGTGATGAACACCGCAAGGCCCACGAGGCCCAGCAGGGCCGCCAGCGTGAGCGAGATGACAGGCAGGCGACCCTCAAGCAGTTGATGGGCACGCACCCGCGCCTGGACGACGCCCGCCAGGCCGCCCAGCAGGCGCACGACAGCGCCGCCCAGCGCCAGCTGGCCCTTGGCGAGCTGGCCGGCCGCTGGCAGGAGCTGGAGCGCACCCATGCCAATCAGCGTCGGCTCGCCGACCAACTGGAGAAAGACCAGGCAGCGCGCACGCGGCTGCTGGAGGAGGGCCAGGCCGCGCGCCAGCGCCTCGACAAGGCCGAGGGCCACCTCGCAAGCGTCAGCGCACTGATCGAGCGCAGCCGCGCGGTGCGCAGCGAGAGCGTGGCACAGCTGCGCGCCCAGTTGCAGGAGGGCGAACCCTGCCCGGTGTGCGGCGGGCTCGACCATCCCTGGCGCCAGCAGCCACCCACGACACCCGAGGCTGCCCAGCTCGCTGCCCAGGAAGCGGAAGAAGCGCGCCAGCTGGATGACGCCAAGCAGGCCCGCGACGCCGCCCAGCAGCAGCGCGACACCCTGCTCGGCGAATACCGCGCCGTGGAGGCCGCCCTGGCCCAGGGCCACAAGGCGCTGGAGGAGACCGACCAGCGCTTGGCCAGCGCCCGGTCGGCGCTGCAGGAGCATCCGCTATATGGCGAGCTGGCGGAGGTTAACGACGCACAGCGCGACGCCTGGCTACGCGCCCAGCAGGATGACAGCGAGTCTCGCCGGCGGCGCGAGCGCCACACCCTGGATGAACTCGCCCGGGCCGAGGCCGAGCTTGCCCCCCTCGAAGAGGCCCTGCGCCAGGGGGAGCTGGCCCTGGCGCGCCTGGCGGCCGACAAGGCCGGCGCCGACCAGCGGCTGGCCGAACTCGACGCGCAGCTGCCGCCGCTACGCGAGCAGCGCACCGCCCTGGCCCGGCGCCTGGCCGAGACACTCGGTGAGCACGCCAGCCCGGATGCCTGGCAGCAGCGGCTCGACGCCGCCCTGGAGAGCGCCCGCCGGGAACGCGAGCAAGCACTTACTCAGCAGCACGCTGCCGAACAGGCCCGGCTGCGTCTTACTCAGCAGCGCTACTACGAGGCCGAGCAGCTCAGCGCAAGGCGCCACGAGCTCGAGACACTCAGCGCCGAGCTGGACGCCTGGCGCGGTGCCCACCCCGAGCTGGACGATGCCACGCTCGCCCGCCTGTTGGCCCAGGGCGACGACGAGGCCCGCTCAGAGGAGCAGCGAATCGAGGCCGCCGACCAGGCCCGCCAGCGCGCCGCCGCCACCCTGGCCGAGCGGCGCACGGCGCTGCTCCAACACCGCCGCGGCCAGGGGCTGCTGGCCCCCGACGACGATGAGGATGCCCTGCTCGGTGAGCGCGCCGAGGCCGAGCTGGACCACCTGCGCCAGGTGCTCAGCGAGGAGCGCCAGGCCCTGGCCCCCCAACTGGAGGCCGCCCAGCAGGCCCGCGACGACGCCGCCTTCGCGCTCGGCGACGACGACCGCAAGCGCGCCCGCCAGCAGGCCGGCCAGGCCGAACGCGAGGCCGCGCGTGCCGAGCACCGCCGCTGGGGGCAGATCAGCGAGCTGATCGGCTCCGCCGACGGCAAACTGTTCCGGCGCATCGCCCAGGCCTACAACCTCGAGCAGCTCCTCGAGCACGCCAACCTGCACCTCGCCGGGCTCAGTCGCCGCTACCGTCTGGTGCGCGGCGGCAGCGAGCTCGGCCTGCTGGTGGTGGACCACGACATGGGCGACGAGCGCCGCTCGGTGCACTCGCTCTCCGGCGGCGAGACCTTCCTGGTGTCACTGGCGCTGGCCCTGGGGCTGGCCTCGATGGCCTCCGGCGAGTTGACCATCGAGTCGCTGTTCATCGACGAAGGCTTCGGCAGCCTCGACCCGCAGTCGCTGGCGCTGGCCATGGAGGCGCTCGACGGCCTGCAGGCGCTGGGCCGCCGCGTCGGCGTGATCTCCCACGTACAGGAGATGCACGAGCGTATCCCGGTGCAGATTCAGGTCGAGCCGCTGGGCAACGGCACCAGCCGGGCCAGGTTGGTAAGCGCATGACCCACCGCAACGCCAGGCGCGATGCCCCCTGCTGAATAGCCTATGACTCATCTATGCTGCAGGAGTCACGAACACTCGAGGGAGGTCCTCATGAGCAGAGTTGCGGTATACGGCGCGGGCCTGATGCTGCTGTTGGCGCTTGCCGGCCAGGCGCTGGCGGCCGAGGTCAACTGGCCGCGAATGACCGACTCGGCGGACGGCGTGCCGATTGCCTACGAGGTGCAGGGCAGCGGCGAGCCGACGCTGGTCTTCGTCCATGGCTGGAGCGGCGACGGGCGCTACTGGCGTGGGCAGCTGCCGCACTTTGCGCAGCGCCATCGCGTGGTGACGGTCGACCTTGCCGGGCACGGCCACTCTGGCCAGGGGCGTGAGGCCTACACCCTGCCGGCCTTCGGGGAGGACGTGAAGGCAGTACTCGACGACCTGGAAGTGGAGCAAGCGATCCTCATCGGGCACTCCATGGGCGGGCCGGTCAGCGTCGAAGCGGCACGCCTGCTACCCGAGCGCGTGATCGGCATCATCGGCGTCGACACCTTCCACGACGTGGCCGCGGAAATCGACCAGGAGCAGCGCGACGAGCTGCTCGAACCGCTCCAGCAGGACTTCGCCCCGGCCGCCCGTCAGTTCGTGGCATCGATGTTCATCGACGGCACTGATGCCACGCTGCGCGACTGGGTCATGCAGGACATGGCAGCCGCATCGCCCGAGGTGGCGATGAGCGCCATGCAGGATATGCTGTCGCGGCATGCCGATGGCGAAGCGGCGCGGCACTTCGCTGAGCTGACGATCCCCGTGGCGGCGATCAACGCCGACCTGTGGCCCACCGACATCGACGCCAACCGGCAGCTGTTGGCGGAGTTCGACGCCGTGATCATGGAAGATAGCGACCACTTCCTGCACATGGCCAAGCCGGCGGCCTTCAACCGTGAGCTGGAGCGGATGATCGGCACGCCACCGTGAGACCCAACGCCACCCTGCACCACAAAACCACCAGGAGACGAGGATGCCAGACGCCCCCGAGACGTCTACGCGCAGCATACTGATCACCGGCTGCTCCAGCGGCATCGGCCATGCCGCGGCCCACGCGCTGGCCAAGCGCGGCTGGCGGGTCTTCGCCACCGCCCGGGCGGCGGCAGACGTCGCCCGGCTCGAGGAGGAGGGCTTCGAGGCACTACCGCTCGACCTGGCCGACAGCGCCTCCATCGAGGCCGCGGTAGCAGGCGTAGAGGCGCGCACCGCAGGTCGACTGACGGCACTGTTCAACAACGGCGCCTACGGCCAGCCCGGCGCCGTCGAGGATTTGACCCGTGCGGTACTGCGCGAACAGCTGGAGACCAATCTGCTCGGCACCCACGAGCTCACCGCCCGGGTACTGCCGATAATGCGCGCCCAGGGCCATGGCCGCATCGTCCACAACAGCTCGGTGCTCGGCTTCGCCGCCCTGCCCTACCGCGGCGCCTATGTCTGCTCCAAGTTCGCCCTCGAAGGCCTCACCGACACCCTGCGCCAGGAACTCGCCGGCAGCGGCATCCATATCAGCCTGATCCAGCCCGGCCCCATCGCCAGCCGCTTTCGCGAGAATGCCTACCAGGCCTTCAAGGCCAATATCGACACCACCCGCAGCGCCCACGCCGACACCTACCGCAAGGTGGAAGCCCGCCTGGCCAGCCAGGAGGGCAAGGCCCCCTTCACCCTCGGCCCCGAAGCCGTGATAGACAAGCTCATCCACGCCTTGGAGAGCCGCCGGCCGAAGCCCCGCTACGCGGTGACCGTGCCCACCCATCTTTTTGCCGCGCTCAAGCGAGTGCTCAGCACCCGCGGCATGGACCGCGTGCTGCTGCGCTCGACGCGGGACGAACGGGAGTGAGGTGCAAAGACTGAATCAGTGTGCTGGCGCACAGAATGATTGGCCACTTCAGCCTAGTCTCTAACTGATCATATGAACGCGACGCCATGGGCGCCGGATGCTCTCCAAGCACCCTCCGCCGATATCCCCGATCTCGCTGGAAAACCGGGCTGTTTGCCGGGGCGGCACTCATTAGCCAGCGCGTATTCTATGTAATCAGTTCACCGACATGGAGGTGCTAAATGAGCGCCGAAAAGACTAAGCAGGATGCTGATAAAGCTACCCAGAAAGAGACCGACCGTGCCAAGCAGCAGTTCGAGAGCTCGATCGTCGAGCCGGTACGTGCCTATGGATCTCTGACCACCAATTACTATGAAGAGCTGTTCTCGACGCAGTTCGATGCGGTTCGCGCCTTTGCCGAGACAAGCCTGGCCCAATCCCGCTCCTGGCTCGAGGTCAAGGACTCGGAAAGCTTCCGGAAGGTCGTCGAAGAGCAGCAGCAGTCCATCAAGGACATGAGCGAACGCTTGAAAGCCGATACCGACAGAATCAGCTCTCTGAGCCAAGAATACCTCAAAGAGAGCCAGCAACTGGCGATGAGCAGTATGCAAACGGGCCAAAAGCAGCTCGAAGAAAACATGCAGAAGGGCCAGCAGCAGCTTCAGCAAAATCTCGAAAAAGGGCAAGAACACGTTAAGGAAAGCATGCAGAAAGGCAAGGGCGAGAGCGAAGAGTCCCGGCAAAAAAATCAGCAGCACGCTGATAAGAACAAGAAGTCGACCAGCACGTCCGACAAATAAGGCAGCGAACATTTTTGCTACTACAGCTCTGGGGCCGCTTTCTAAAGGAAGCGGCCCTTTTCTTACAACATGCAAGGGTGAGAGCGTCAGCCTGATATCGCCGTGCAGTTACTGCTAGGCCTTATCGTCGGCGCGGCTGGGCCGATACTCGCCGCACCGCTAGCGACCGTGGCGATGGTCACGATACAAACGTTCTGGGGAGAGCACATGCTGGGAGACAAAGTGACGTAGGGAAGCGCTGCTCGTTGTGAATGTGTGCATTCTTCTCCTACTTCGTCAGGTCCCAGAAATGCGCTATATGGCGTGTCGAAGAGATACCGACTTCCAGCATATACTTGTCTTCCTTCCCAAGGCCCTTGTCTCCCCCGGCCATGATGGGTGTGCCGTGGCCCATACCCGCAATGATGTACTCCTCTATCACCTCTCGCCCCTCCTCATTGCACCAGACCTGTCGGGGATAGCCGTCGATCTGCTCCACCCGTGTCGGTGCTTCCTCGACCTTATGGATCTTCTGCCACTGTCGGACGATGGAATCAGCGTTGGCATTGTTGACAGTCGAATCGCTGCCACCATGCCAGACCGAGATCGTTGGCCAAGGACCGTCGAACGTCGAGGCATCGCGCACCAGCGAGTCGAGCTTGCGATCTGACGGTCCGCCATAGCCTTTCATGCGGACCATCGCCTCCATCATATTGTCCGCGCTACCGTAGGGGAGCCCGGCAATGATTGCTCCTCCTGCGAACACCTCCGGATAGGTCGCCAGCATGACAGACGTCATGGCGCCACCCGAGGACAGCCCCGTAATGAAGACGCGGGATGGGTCGATGGCATAATCATCAACGACCTGCTCGATCATATGACGAATCGAGAGTGGTTCACCGCCACCCCGGCGGGTATCCCCAGACTTGAACCAGTTGAAGCTGCTAAGGGGGTTGTTGGTTTTTCTTTGCCCCGGATATAAAAGCGCTATTCCACATTCATCGGCGAGAGCAGACCAGCCTGAACCGTGATCGTAGCTCTCCGCCGACTGGGTGCTGCCGTGCAGAATGACGACGAGCGGCCCATTTTTATGGAAGTTCTTCGGGATATAGATATCTGCATGCAAGGACCCAGGGTCAGTACCGAATTTTTTCAAGTCGGTAAGACGATCATCATCATTTAATGGCATCACCATAGAGCTTCCTTTACTAATTAAGATCATAAATCTGCTTAGCAACTTTCAGCTGCAGCTTAACAACGATGCAGAGTTGCCGGTGGGATTGCGACGACATCTCCAGCTCGTCAGCAACCAGACTCGACTGAAACATATCGAATCGGGCGCATAGTTAATATCTAGTCAAGCGGGAGTTCCCAGCACTTACCGCTAAGGATAAAACAGTATCACTTGGCTTATGGCTTTCATGGTGTCATTTTTTGAGACACTCGAAGCACGGTTTCTCGCGATTAGCGATACAAATAAGTGGGCCATAATAATCGCACCTATTGGGGTGAATGAGAAACTGCTCATCGAGATAAGCGTCAGGTGATGCCCGCGGTGATAAAGAAATGCGCAGAGTGAAGAATAACGTACTATCGAAAAACCGAACTACCATGGGAAGGGAGCGCTGCAATCCCTGCAGCGCATTCGCAACATCCTTGTTTAGGCAGTTCCTTTGCCACGTTCGCCCTAAGCATGGACCTTAAAATACAGGCTCACCGTGCGATAGCGTACGTAGCGTTGTGAAACTGCCAGAGGCTTAGGCTAGTTGCTGCTTATCGTTAGCGCGAGTTGTCTCTTGCCATTAAAACGCGCGTTGGACCAGTCGACCATCAGGGAAAGGCCCACGGGTGGTTCGCATAGCGCCGCACTGCTGCAGTGTTAGAATACACCGCATGATCCAGCGTTACGGAGATGACTTATGCATACCCCGGTCCTTGCCGTTGCTCACAGCCCGCTGGTGGCCGTCTACGGCACGCTGAAGCGCGGGCTACGCAATCATCACTGGATGGAGGGTGCCGAGTTTCTCGGCAGCGACCACCTGACCACGGTGACGCTCTACGACCTGGGCCCCTACCCTGGCGCCAAGCCGCAGCCATCGCAGGGCGTCGAGGTGGAAGTCTTCAAGGTCGACGCCCAACTGCTCGCCGGCCTCGACCACCTCGAAGACCACCGGGTGCGCACGCCCAAGCAGGGCGACTTCAAGCGTGTCATTCACACAACGGCCTTGGGGCCCGCCTGGCTCTACCTGTATAACCACGATGTCAGCGGCTGTCATATGATCCGCGAGGGTGCCTGGCAGCCCGGCGGCATGCGCGTGGCTCGCGGCGTGGTATAACCTGCCCATCAACCCGCCACGGTGGCGTGTGTTGCATCATCAGGAGAAGCCCATGGGGCGTCTTATATCGCTTATCGTGATCGCCGGGTTGGCCTACGGCGGACTTTATGTCTACTACGGAATGGCCGCGACACAGGCCATCGAGCAGCAGCTCGAAGCAAGAGGCCTCGGCGCGCTGACGGTGGAGAGCGTCGACTACGGCCCGCTGGCCCCGCTGACCACTGACACCCACCTATCGACCAGCGTGCGCTACCGCGGCGCCAACGCCAGCCTGGATATTCGCATGCTCGGCCACCCGGTCTTCTCGGATGAGGTGCGCCTGGAGCTCGACGGCCTGCAGGCGCTGCGCCTGACCATCGGTGCGGGGAACTGACACGGCCATGCATATCGCGGTACTCACCCTCAGCATCTCCCTGCCCGGCTGTCGCTCGCTGAAGGAGAAGCGCCAGCGCATGGGCGGCCTGCATGAGCGCTTCGGGCGCAACCCGTCGGTCGCGGTCTGCGAGAGCGGCGAGCTCGACCGGTTGGAAGCCAGCGAGTGGACCTTCGTGGTCGCCGCGACCACGCGGCCCAAGGTGGAGTCGCTGTGCAGCGAGATCGAAGACAAGATTCAGCGCGGCGTGGATGGGCGGGTGATGGAGGTAGCGCGGGAGGTGCTTTAGCACCGGTGATTGACGGCTAATCTGCCCGAATCCTCGACTCGTCAGAATAGCGGGCCAGAGACTGCCGGCGTTCGTAACGCGGCATGTAAATCAGCCGGCCAGGAAAGGGCGGCGTGGATCCATGCCGTCGGGCTCGACCGAAACCAAACTGACACTGCGCTCGTGAGCGTCCCTGCTGAATTCGGCATACTGTGTTTGCGGCAGGCTATCGAACTCGGCCTGCCCTTCAATGGACAGCCCGTAATAGACCTCGGTAATCCCGCTCCAGTAGATGGCCCCGAGGCACATTGGGCAAGGTTCGCAGCTGGTGTAGAGCACACATCCAGTCAATCGCCGCGACCCTGTCTCTCGGGCGGCAGCCTGAAGCGCACGGATCTCGGCATGCCCCGTCAGGTCATTGGTGGCTTTTACATCATTGACGCCCTGCCCAATCACCCTGTCATTGCTCACCACCAGCGCGGCGAAGGGAGCCTGACCACGCGAGGCGTTCTCCACGGCGAGCTCGATGCACTGGGCGATCCATTGCGGGTGAGACATGAGCAAACGTCCTCAAGCAGGTGTGTGCCCCGCCAGCATGCCTCTTACAGCAGCGACGGGAAAGGCAGGGACGCCCTAACGATCCATACCCAGATACTTGACCCTGCGGTAAAGCGCCGCGAGGTAGCCACCGCCCAGCATCATGTCAGTCCTCCGCCTCATCGTCCTCGATGGGCGTACCCAGCGTATCGATCATCATGCTGTGACACTCGACCTCAAACCACTCATCAAAGCCCTTCAGGGTACGCTTCGGCCATAGCGCCGTGGCGGCATACCAGCCTGCCAGCTCCGATTAGAACAGGCTGCGCCAGTTGGCCTTGCCCCACCGCCTGACTTCCGCGGGAGACTCCGCGACCGCATCGCTGATCAGATAGACGGTGCGGTCGCGATTGACCTCCTCCTGGGCGATCGGCTTTCCACCCGGCGAGGGGTCGGCGTCGTTGATCCACTGCACGGCCGGAGCCTTGTAGTGCAGCAGCAGGGCGGAACGGTTGAGCATGGTGACCTCCAACACCTCTCTGTCGATTAAAGTAGTCGAACCGCTGATCTGACTCTTTCAGAAAAAACCCGCTTCATCCTGAGAAGCTCTTCCACTGACCAGTCGTGGATATCATCAAGTGTTTCACCCTCATCCTGAATGGAACCTTCACGGTAGGCTGCAACCCTTGAGGCCCGTCGATTATCCAGTCTCTCCCACGAAAGGGGAGTACCATAATCAACTTCTATCTCCGGCTTGCGCTGCTCCAGGTAATCGAAGACCTGCTGATTCTTTTCGACGTCACCAAGATCAATGTAGAGCTCAACTCTCACCTTACTTCCCTGAGTAAAGACAAGCCCATAGCGTATCCCGGTATGCCCCGAAGAAAAGGAGTACCAGTTTTGTGGCTGCCCCACCCGCGCCCCGGTAAAATGGTACTTCTCCCGCAGCTCATCTATCAGGCGTTGATAAAATTCACGATACCGGTCTCCCTTTTCACTACTTGGAGCATTCCTCCTCCGTTTGGTGGTCTTCTGCCACTCGTTGGGCATGACCAGCACCTTGAAGTCGTAGGCAGGACGAGAGTTATCGATCTGCAACACATCAACGGTAACGGCGAAAAACTGCGTCTCCTCATCGGTTCTCTGATTGAGCCACTCAAGTGCCTGGCGGTGCTCTTCGCGCAGGGTTTCTGCCAACCAGATGACTTTCTCCGCTCCGAAGCCGGCCGCATAGGTGATGAGTTTTCCCAGGTGATCATGATCAGAGGGCGTCAACTGATTCTCGACAATGACCTTCCCACCTGTACCCAAGTCGTGGGCCAGCATGTCCAGCGAAAAGTCACCCACGGCGACCTCCTCACCCGCCAGCTCCAACTCCATACCCAGCGCATCGCCCAAAGCCTCGATATTCCTCGCCAGCCAAGGAGTAAACGCAGTGGCTTCATGCTGCCATATCTCCCGAAGACCTTTCCTTTTCAGCTCTCCAAAGTCTGCCATTCACTACTCCTTAACTGAAAGTTAAGCCAAGGTATTTCACCAATCCAAAGCGGGTTAATTATACTGAAAACCTAGCCTACCTAGACTTTTCATTTTGTCATTTTTCCACCGGCGCCTACCTAGTCTTCTCCGCCTTTATCCTCTTTAGCAGCGCTTTAGCCGAGTTCTCTCCGCTGATCACATCGGGGCTTTCTGCGCGCCATTCGTCGGTCAGCTCGCCGCGGAAGGCCTTGGCGAGGATGGACAGGGTCAGCTTGTCGACTCGGGCCTGGGCGTTCTTGACCTGCTGCTCGATCTGGTCGGCGAAGGCGAAGAGCTGATCAACGCGGCGGACGATTTCATGCTGGGCATTGACACTTGGTAGATTGTTCGTTATCAGATGTGACGGTATTCACCTGACAGCCAGCCACTGAAAGCGAAGTGGCCATAGTGCTCCCCGGGGGTTATAGAACGAGTGTCTGACGCTCGGCTGTAACACCATGAGGAAACGACTATGATCACCGAAGAAAAGGTAGCACGACGCAAGCTCAGCCTCCTAGAATTGGCAACGGATCTGCAGAACGTCAGCAAGGCCTGTAAGGTGATGGGCTACTCCCGCCAGCAGTTCTACGAGATCCGCCGCAACTATCAAACCTTCAGCTTCGAGGGGCTAATCGACAAGCTCCCTGGACCGCGACGACCGCATCCCAATCGCGTCAACGAAGCGATCAAAACCGCCATCCTCGAGCCACAGCCTGGCCTGCCAGACTCACGGCACGGTGCGCGTCTCTCAAGAACTGGCCTTATGCGGCGTCCAGGTAAGCTCAACCGGGGTGAGAGGTGTCTGGGGCCGCCATGACCTGCTCACGCGCCATGAGCGCCTCCTGCGCCTCGAACGGGCCACTCGCGTGCAGAAAATCGAACTGACCGATGACCAGGTGCGTCACCTGGAGCGCTTCAGTCCGGAACTTCGCGAACGCCGTATCGAGGTCCACCGCACCGGTGAGCTGGTGGCCGTCGATACCCTCTTCGTCGGCACGCTCAAGGGCGTCGGCAGGGTCTATCTGCAGTCCGTCATTGATTGCTTCAGTCGCTATGCCTGGGGCCGCCTGTACACCAACAAACTGCCTGTTACGGCAGTCCATATGCTCAACAACGACGTGCTGCCCTTCTTCGAGTCGCACAATGCCAGGATCAGCACGGTGCTCAGCGACAACGGCCGTGAATTCTGCGGACGCAAGGATAATCACCCGTATGAGCTATTCCTCTAGCTCGAAGAGTTCGAACACCGCACGACCAAGGTGCGTCGGCCTCAGAGCAATGGGTTCGTCGAGCGGCTGCATCGAACGCTGTTGGACGAACATTTCCGCATCCAGGGACGCACCAAGTGGTACGAAGCGCTGGATGAGATGCAGACGGATCTGGATAACTACCTGATCACCTACAACACGAAGCGCCCTCACAAAGGCCGCAACATGAAGGGGATGACGCCCTATGCCGTCTTCAAGAAGGGGCTCCCCAAAACACCAAAGAAGGAAGCCAGGAAAACGGCAGAAAACACTGTTTAACTATGGGGCCCCACGAGGGCATGTGTCAGGTGAAACCATCACTGTACATGCTGGGTTGAGCCAGTCGACGGTGCAATCAGATAATGCCTTTCATCTTCTAATGATATTAAGACAGGCACAATGTCATCTGATAATCGCTCGCTCTGCACTCTATGAAGACCTCATGATCTCTATAGTTGAGCAAACGAGCCACATCCAGTGAAATAGCAGAGAAAAATGGCAAAACCATGATCCCATTGAGCAGCTCAAGTTTATTCGTGACTACAATTTTTCTATTCTCGATCAAAAGTCGAGCCAAGTATAGGCTTCGCATAGCGTCCATTACATTACCCCACTTATTCCACTTCAGATAACATTTTGCAATGACCGTCGTCATATAGTCTATACCGGACCAGACCCTCAATATCCAGATGGGCAGTATCAATATCACAACTCAAAAGCTCCCAGAAGACATCTACGATCTTATTTTTGACATCATCTCGGGAATTCAAGCTGGTAAGCCGAACACTGAATGTCCACTGTGCCGATAGACCCGAGTCTCCAGGTGCAGACCAATAAAATACCGAGTCATTAACCAGAGTTGGCAGTGGTTTAGAAAGATCTTCCAACCCCATGTAGCTGTACTCCATGTCCACAGGCTCGTCCCAAAAACTCACATGAACAAGAGGCTGAGAGTTAGGGTGCTTGAAGGATGTCATTGTTTCGCCAATCATGGCAAACTGAATACTCAAGTACCGACGAGGCAATTTACCACGGCAAGTTGTAACGCCAAGAGAAACGACATGCCCCATATAGACCCACTGGCTCTCAGATACCCAATCGGCCTCTTTACGCCAACTCGCCAACTTAACATCCTTTCCTTCCCCCTGTGAGATAAAGCTTTCAACCAGCTCATGCTCTATTATTCTGGCTAGGCCATTAATTTCGTGTCCCACCTGTTCTACCAAGTTAAAAGCTCGAAATATAGACTCACCAGCGGCGAACTCATTCATATCAATCCTCAATATAAATATTTCTAACCTAGAACCTCACCCTTCCAGAAAACCCTCTTATTGTTAACCAACTCAACTTCTGGCATTTGAAAAACATAAAAACCACGAAAGCCACGGATTCCCAAACACTCGAGAACCGAGACCACCTGATAGCTCCATGTCTCTAGCCCCAAAATATCGCTATGATTGAGAAAAGTAACAATTCGGTCCCAGGTCCAAGCTGCCACTTTTTTCCTATCGCCTTCCGACGCAAGCATTCCTGCCGCCTCAGTGACATCTTTACCAATAAACAACAAGTAATCGAACCTCATTCCTTCCCATTGGCTCATTAGTTGACGCCCGAGTTGATCTTCACCACTTAGCGGTGCATTCCATTTCATCTCCACCGTCACTCGGCGTACGTCACCACTTGGCCAGCACAGCTCCACAGCAAGGTCGGGCTCAATAATTCGTCCATCAGCCGCTTGACATCTCGGCCAGAACTGCATCCGGCAAGCTTGCGGCTCATGTGATGGCAAATTTTCAATACCAGAATCGATAAGCAAGTTATACCAAAAAATAGCAGGGGCAGAACCGGGGAACATGGCTAGCGGCCCCAGTAGCAGCCCAGTCAGCTCATCTTCTTCCCTCACTCGTCGTTCGCTTCCATCACGATGCCCCAGATAGCGACGATACATCTGTGTTTTTTTCTGGTTGATAGTCTGGAGCACTTATCCCCCCTTTTCTCTGCCCAGCTTTCACTAGGCGAAAACCAATTTTCCCCGAGCGCGGTTCACCACTATCACGACAGGGTGGGGCTGATATTTCCTTAGCCTGCCACTAATTCATGGGAGGGGCCAGTGCCGAAGCCCATGGAGCTAAATGCCACAGCTCCCGTGGCCATGACACTCCTTTGGGGCAGGCAAGCGTGAGAGCAGCAAGCCCCACGTCATTCATCCCCATCTCACCGAACTATCCAAAATTCCCGAATAGTTGAATCTCGCTCCAAGTCGCACACGGCATAGACGTTTAGTCGCCGCAGCGCCGAAGATATCGGTAGGAAGTGCGAGTGGCGAAGGCGCCCCCGGCTCATGCTAGGCTGATGGGATTCAATGAGAAGGGACATCAGCATGAACGACGCGGCGACGCTGCTGGAGACGCTGGTGGGTTTTCCCACCGTGTCTCGCGACTCCAACCTGGCGCTGATCGAGTGGGTCGAGGCCTACCTCGACGAGTATGGCGTGCAGCACTGGCGCATCGACAGTGACGACGGCAGCAAGGCCAACCTGCTGGCGCGCATCGGCCCCGCCGTCGAGGGCGGCGTGGTGCTCTCGGGGCATACCGACGTGGTGCCGGTGGACGGCCAACCTTGGACCAGTGACCCCTTCATGCTGGTCGACAAGGGCGACGGACGCCTCTACGGCCGCGGTACCTGCGACATGAAGGGCTTTATCGCCTGTGCCCTGGCCGAGGTGCCGAACTGGGTGGCGCTCGACCTGCCCAAGCCGATCTATCTGGCGCTCTCCTACGACGAGGAGATCGGCTGCGTCGGTGCGCCGCGCATGATCGAGCGCTTGATGGCCGACCATCCGCGCCCGGCGACGGTGATCGTCGGCGAGCCCACCTCGATGGCACCGGTGGTCGCGCAAAAGGGCGCCACCAACCTGCGCACCACCGTGACCGGCCACGCCGCCCACTCGAGCCAGGTCAACCAGGGTGTCTCGGCGATCCATGTGGCGGCACGCCTGGTCACCAAGATCGAGGACGTGATGAGCGAGCTCAAGGCGGAGGGCCGCGTGGATGAGGCCTTCAACGTGGTTCACTCGAGCCTGCATGTCGGCAAGATCGCCGGCGGCACGGCGATCAACATCATGGCCCGGGAGTGCAGCTTCGACTGGGAGATCCGCCACCTGCCCCAGGACCGCTTCGACGAACTGCTAGGCCGCGTCACCGACTACGCCAGCCAACTCGAAGCCGAGATGCAACGGCGCGCCCCGCACACCGGCATCGTCACCGAGACGCTCAATGCCACCGTGCCGGCACTCGCCGACCGCGACAACGCCGCGGCACTGACGCTGTGCCACGACCTGCTTGGTGAGCAGGCGGCGGGCGGCGCCGTGGCCTACGCCACCGAGGCCGGCCAGTTCCAGCGCGAGGGGCTGTCCACCGTGATCTGCGGCCCCGGCAGCATCAGCCAGGCCCACCAGCCCGACGAGTATATCGACATCGAGCAGCTCGAGGCCGGCGGCCGCTTTATGCGGGCGCTGGGCGAGCGGATGGCCGCGAAATAACAAACAGAGCCCTGCGGGTCTCGAGGCCAGTTCAGTTCGGCGGGTAGTGGCAAGGTTTACTAGCAGCAGTAAGCTCTCGGCGAGTTGCGCCTACGAGCTACTGCTACTAGCGCAAGATCCTGAGTGTCATGCTGCTTGGAGGTAATGGCAAACGGCGTCCGTCAATTCGCTCGTTGTGGCATTCCCCCCTAGGTCTTGAGCATGCTGCCCGGCGCTTGTCAGTCGCTCGATCGCTGCCATCAAGCGGCCGGCAGCCTGAGCTTCTCCCAGGTGTTCGAGCATCATGACCGCCGTCCAGAAAGCACCAACTGGGTTGGCGATGCCTTGGCCAGCAATATCGAAGGCCGAACCATGGATTGGCTCGAACATGGAGGGAAAACGGCGTTCCGGATTGAGGTTAGCCGTTGGAGCAATACCCAGACTGCCAGAAAGGGCAGCCGCCAGGTCGGATATGATATCAGCGTGCAGGTTGGTGGCCACGATCACATCCATACTGCCCGGCTTCAGCACCATGCGAGTTGTCACCGCGTCTACCAGTTCTCTGTCGATCTCTACTTCCGGATAATCAGCGGCCACCTCGAAAAATACCTCGTCCCATAGCACCATGCCATGGCGCTGGGCATTGGATTTGGTAACCAGCGTGAGCCGCTTGCGTGGCCGATTCATGGCCATCTCGAAAGCGAATCGGTGAATACGCTCGACGCCCGAGCGAGTGAATAGTGACACTTCGGTGCCAACCTCTTCCGGCAGGCCGCGGTGTACGCGCCCCCCGTTACCGGAGTACTCGCCTTCGCTGTTCTCGCGAATGATCATCCAGTCGATTGAGTCGGCCCCCTGCAACCGGCTGCTGACGCCGGGCAGCACTCGGGCAGGCCGCACGTTGGCATATTGATCAAAGCCCTGGCAAATCGCCAGACGCAGGTCCCATAGCGAGATGTGGTCGGGTACCTGCTGGCTACCTACGGCACCGAAATATATCGCATCGTAGGTCTTAAGGTGGTCGAGCCCGCCCTCAGGAATATAGTAGCCATGCTCGAGGTAATAATCGGAGCTCCATGGAATGTCATCAAACTCGATATTGAAATCACCGCTCTTCTCAGCCAGCGCCTGCAGTACTTGCTTGCCGGCATTGATGACTTCAATGCCAATTCCATCGCCGGGAATAACCGCTATTCGATGTGTTCTCACACGTCCTCCTTACTCCGTTCTTTTAGCTAAGATGCTGACGGAACACTTCCATCAATTCATGCTTATCCTCGAACCCTATTCCGGGAAGATCCGGCAGTGTTACTCGCCCATCTTCAACCGGCGCTGAATCAGCAAAACCACCAAAGGGTGCGAATACCTCAGGGTAGGATTCGTTGCCACCCAGCTTGAGACCCGCGGCAATATTCAGCGCAAACTGATGCCCGCCGTGTGGGATGCACTGCCGAGGCGACCAACCGTGGCTACGTAGCACCTTCAGTGTCCGCAAGTACTCGACCAGACCGTAGCTGAGCGCCGGGTCCATCTGCAGGATATCGCGATCGGCCCGCATACCGCCGTAGCGCAGCAGATTGCGTGCGTCCTGATGAGAGAAGAGATTTTCGCCGGTTGCCATCGGCGGGTCGTAGTGCTCGCCGAGCTGTTGCTGCAGTGCATAGTCGAGCGGATCGCCGGCCTCCTCATACCAGCGAACGCCATAGGGCGCGAGCCCATCAGCAAAGGCCAGGGCCATCTTGAGATCGAAGCGCCCATTGGCGTCCACGGCCAAACGCGAAGCATCGCCCACCACTTCAATGGCAGCCTCTATACGCTTGAGATCATCCACCAGAGGCACACCGCCGATCTTCATCTTGGTGCAGGTGTATCCCATATCGAGATAACTGCGCATCTCATCCTGAAGACCCTCTATCTGCTTTCCCGGATAGTAGTAGCCGCCCGCTGCGTAGACGGATACACGCTCATCGGTATTGCCATCTCCATAGCGCTCGGCCAGCAGTCGGGCCAATGGCTTGTTCTCGATCTTGGCCACGATGTCCCAGATCGCCATATCGATGATACCCACCGCCACGCTTCGCTCGCCGTGACCACCAGGCTTCTCGTTGGCCATTAACACCGACCAGACCTTGAAGGGGTCTAGATTGCTCCCGCTTTCGTCACGTAGCGCCGTGGGCTCGGCCTCCTGAAGACGTGGCAGAAAGCGCTCGCGAAGCAGTCCGCTCTGAGCATAGCGGCCGTTGGAGTTGAAGCCGTAGCCCACTACCTGACGCCCATCGACCCAGGCATCGGTGTAAATCGCCACCACCGACACATCCATCTTGGCAAACGAGATATAGGCATTGGCGATATCGGATGCAATCGATACCCTCGCCTCACGGATATCGGTAATCTTCATATCAATCTCCTAGAACAGTAGCCCGGCAGGCAAACGCACATTGAGTAGGTGTCGAAAGGTCAGATAGAAACTGCCTACGATGACGCTGATGATCGGCAGCCAACGCAATAACTGACCTGCAGACACGGGGCCTTGAACACGCGCCAGATACCAGCAAAGTAGGTAGATCGCGATGAAGCTGGTCACTGCAAAGCCGAGGATGTCGATCAGCAACCACCAGATGAAGAAACCGGCCATCACGACCAACAGCCGACGTGGGCTACCGGTAATCTCTACCTGACGTCCTTCCGGGGTAAAGAACAGCCCCTTGATCAGCAGGGCAACGGCAATTAGCGTAGTGATCAACAGAATCGCGCGCGGGAAGATAATGCTGAGCCGCCCCAGATCACTCTGGGGGAACCACAATAGAGCACAGAACAGCAGCCCAAAGCACCCTGCCGCAATATCCGTATTGAGTTTGATAATCATGGCTCACCTCGCTTGTCCGGTGATGCCTTGTCGAGGCGACCGCTGCGCTGCAGCCAGATCGGGACCAGTGCCGTTGCCACCCCCAACAACACCATTGCGGCGAGCACCTTAGAAAGGGTATTACTCAGTAGTCTCAGCCAGGGGATGGGGTCCGTCACTGCGGCCAGCATAGTCTGCACATAGCCCTGCTCCGCGATACCACCGAGAATCAATCCAAGCACAATGGGTGCGGCATGTATGCCGATCAATCGCAAAAAGTAACCGGCGCAGCCCAAGGTCAACATGATCGCAACATCGAGTAGGCTGTTACGCAGCGAGAAGGTGCCAAGAATTGTCACCATTGCGATGCACGGCACCATGAAGTAGTAGGGAGTGCGGATCACTATACGATGGATCAAGCGAGCGCCCAGCAACCCCACCGGTAGCAGCATCAAGGCTGCTAAGCCCATGGAGAGAATGAAGCCGTTGGTAAGCACACCGGTCTCAGTGAATAGATCGAGACCTGGGCGAAGCCCGTGTAAAAGCAATACACCGAGGATAATGGCATCCGGAGGCGCGCCGGGAATGCCCAGGGTCAACAGCGGGATCATGCTACCCGCCACCATCACATTATTACTCGATTCCGATGCGACGATGCCCTCGACATTCCCCTTGCCGAAGCTCTTAGGATCTTTGGAGAAACGCCTCGCCTCGTTGTACGCCACTAGGCTAGTAACATTGCCACCAGCACCGGGAATAATGGCAATAATTTGGCCAATCAGACAGGAGCGAACCAGGTTAACGGGTTTACTGAAGACAGTACGCGCCACTTGGCGGATACTGGCTTCTCGCTTGCCAAACTTTCCCTCCCGGGGAAGTGCTCCCTTGCCCTCGGCTGCCATGGTCAACAGCTCGGGAATCACGAACAGGCCAATCAGCGCTACGATCAACTCAATCCCGCCTTGTAGGGGCGGAAAGCCAAAGGTGAAGCGCGTCTCACCACCTACTGGTGAGACACCGATAGTGCTGAGCAGCATACCGATGCAGCCACCCAGCATGCCCTTGAGCAACGAACCGCTGGAAAGGCTGGCCACTAGCGTCAGCCCCAGCATGGCCACCCAGAACATCTCGGCGGGGCCGAAGGCCACCGCCAGCCGAGCGAGCGGTGGCGCGAGAATCAGCAGGAAAGCCACACCCACCAAGCCACCCACGACAGACGCCAGGGTGGCCGCCGTCAGCGCCTCAAACGCCTTGCCTTGACGCGCCATGGGATAGCCGTCGAAGGTCGTGGCAATCGATGATGGCGTCCCCGGAGTATTAATGAGGATGGCGGTAAAGGCACCGCCATAGATCGACCCCATATAGACTGCACCAAGGGCAATCAACCCCTGTAGGGCCTCCATCGAAAAAGTGAACGGCAGTAGCACAGCCAGTGCCATAGTGGCCGTTAAGCCCGGCATTGAACCAATCAATAGTCCGGCCGACACCCCCACCAGCACCGTGATGAAGCTCTCGAAGGTCATCAGCGAGGCTAGTGCCTGTAACAGCATCTCCATTCGTTAACCCTCCGGTTGGCTCCCAGCTTGGGAGGCAGCAGGCGATGACAACCCTGGGTGCCGTCAGGTGACGGTACCCAGGGTGGAGGGGAAGTTGCTTATTCTGCGGCTTCGAGAATGGGGCCGTATGCTTCGGCGAGCATGTCGATTACCTCATCGATCTCATCGCCGGTGATATATTCCATGACGAAGCCGAGCGGCTCCTGCTCATCGGTGATCCGCTCATTAGCCTCAGAGAAGGCATCAGCCAAGGTTTCGACGATCTCGTCTGGCGTGCCCGCCGGCGCCGCAACGCCACGATAGGCACCGCCGACGATGTCATAGCCCTCTTCCTGGAAGGTAGGCACATCCGGCAAGGCGGGCACTCGTTCCTCGGAGGCCACCGCCAGGACGCGCACGCTGTCGTCCATCTGTACGCCGAGCATGGTGTAATTGAAGACCCCGGTCACGTGCCCACCCTCTAGCGCGCCAGGCAGCGGTCCAGTACCAGTGAAGGGAATATAGGTCAGTTCGATATCTGCCTCTTGCTCTAGGCGCAGCATATCAAGGTGGTTGGCGCTGTAGGTGCCGCTCCCCCCCAAGGTGACGGTTTCAGGGTTCTCACGGGCATACTCGACCAGATCATCAAGGGTCTCGAAGGGACTGTCTGCCGGTACGATCAGAGCATTCGGCGTTGAGTGGAAGAAGGTGATGATCTCCCAGTTTTCTGTGTCGAAGCCAGCATCGGAGCGCTGGATCGGCTGGCCGATAATGTGTGGGATATTGACCCCGATGATCTCGTAGCCGTCCGGTTCAGCGCTGTTCTGGAATTCACTCCAAGCCACTGCACCACCGCCACCCGGCCGATGCACCACATTGACACTCACGCCGAGGATGTCTTCGAGAATGGGTTCTTGGAATCGGGCGGTGACGTCCGACTCACCGCCGGGATCGAAGGGAATCACATAGTCTATGGAACTGTCTGGATAGTCGGCTTGGGCCATCGCCACCATGCCGAGCAGCGAGAAGGATGAGACAGCGCCCACCAGAGTCGTGGTGAGAAGTTTCATGGCGTGCTCCATTGTGCTGTTGTGAGTTTGTTGTCTACGAGTTAGCGGGCCGGCTGTTGTTGTTGTTCGACCCACCATGGTTCTCGTTAGCGTCACCCCTTCAAGCTAGCTAAGTTGTAAAAGTTGTCAAATTTTTGAAATTAATCCTTTAATATCAATATATTAAATCACCCTTCAAAGATCCTTCGGCGAGAATTTCCGAGATGCGCGCGCATGGACTGACTCGCTAACTCGCTATCCCCCGCAAGGATGGCATCATGTATCTGCTGGTGCTCCCACTGCACGTCTGGGAGGTGATGGCCGGGATGGCGCAACCCCAGGCCTCGGGCCAAGTTCTGGCCATAGGTAATCGACTCTTCTAGCGACAGCAGGGTGTCCTCGAAGAATCGATTGTGCGTTGCCCGGGCAATTGCCAAGTGAAACCCGAAATCGGCATCGACCCCCAAGGCATTATCGCGAATGCGCTGTTCGAGGAGTGCCAGTGCGGCAGAGATCTCATGGCGCTCTTCACTGGTGGCATTGAGCGAGGCCAGTCGTGCAGATTCAGCCTCTACGGCAATGCGGAACTCGAAGCAGCGCTGAATATCGGCCAGGCTCTCCAATGGGGCGAAGTCGAGCATTGCACGACTCGGCCGCAAGTGTACGAAACTGCCAGCGCCACGATGCGAGCGAATCAGGCCATCCTCACGCAACCTTGCCAAGGCCTCACGCACAATCGGCCGTGAGACACCGTGTCGCTTAGCCAATAACTCTTCGGAAGGAAGCTTTTCGCCCTCCGCGAACTCGCGCCGAATGATGCGGTCGACGATATCGCCATATACCCGGTCACAAAGCTTGAAGCGACGCCGCCCCGCTCCCCGGAAACTTGCGAGCCCGCGCTGGCTGGCAGTCATGGTCACCACTCCTGAAGGCTGTATTTCCCACCTTACTGTAACCGATCTTGGCGTGGCCAAGCCTAGGGGCGCTAGGCGTAACTCCGCCAGAGCAGCCAAGCCTTGGGAGACGCTTGAGACTCGTTCAGCTACCCCCCCAGCTTGGCTCGGCGAGCCCCGGCACGTCTAGGTTGACGCTCAGCAAGCTGCCTGCCGCCGGCCAGCGCGCGCGGCCCGCCGCGTCCAGATGCTGGGTCGCCGTGGTGATATACAGCGTGTGCAGGTTGGGCCCACCAAATGCCGGCATGGTGGGGTGCGGGCACGGCACCTCGATCTCGGCGAGCAGCTCGCCGTGGGGCGAAAATCGCACCACGCGGCCGCCGTCGTAGAGCGCGCTCCAGTAGCAGCCTTCGCTATCCACCGCGGCGCCGTCCGGCACCCCCGGCAGTCCCAGCGCCTCCAGATCGACCCAGGGTTGCGGCGCGCCGGTGGCACCGCTGGCCGCGTCGAAGGGGTAGCGCAGGATGCGCCGCGTCAGCGAGTCGGTGTGGTAGAGCCAGCGCTGGTCGGGGCTGAAGGCCAGGCCGTTGGCGATGCCAAGCTTCGCCTGGCGGCGCACCAGCTCGCCGCCCTCGAGGCAGTAGAGCGCCGCCGTGGGGTGGCGCTCCTCGGCGTCGATGGTGCCCACCCAGAAACGTCCGGCCGGGTCGCAGCGGCCGTCGTTGAAGCGGTTGCCCTGCCGCTCTTCTTTTCCCTCTTTCTTCCCCTCTTTTTTCCATTCGGGATTAGCCGCCAAGCGTTCTAGCCGGCCGTTGAAGGGTAGGCGCAGCCGCACGACTCCCGAACTCATCGATGCCAGCAGCCCGTCTTCACACAGCGCGATGCAACCGACCTTCTCCCCTAGCGTGATGGTCTCCGGCGGCGCGCCACTTCCCGGGCACCAGGCGTAGATCGTGCCGCGATTGATATCCACCCAGTAGAGGGTCTGGCGCGCCACCGACCACAGCGGGCATTCGCCCAGGCTCATGTTCAGCTCGAGCTCGATCTCAGCCGCCATCGCGGTCCTCCTTGATTAGACGGTGCCATGCCACTGCACCGGGCCGAAGCGCCAGCGCTGCCTGAGGCTTTCACCGCTGGCCAGCTCGACCAGCCCCTTGCCAAGCGGGTCGTCGAGATGGTGGGCATCCACCGTATGGCTGACGGGCTCGAAGCAGAAGAAGTCTGCATCGCGCCCCGGTGAGAACACCAGGTATCGACTGAGCCGCGGCGCCACGCTCAGCGCCATACTCAGCCCGCGCTGCGGCCAGCTAAGTTGGCCACGCCCGCGCCAGCCGGTGAACAGATTGTCGATGCGACCCTCGGGCAGCGCCGCAGTCTCGGCAAACTGCCAGGGATCTTCTGCGTCCAAGCGCCGCCAGTGGCTGGGAAGCTGCGCGGCATCCACCTCCCAAACGCCATTCGCCGGGGCCGAGAGACGCACATCCGGGGTGCGCACGAACCAGGGATGCATGCCCACGCCGTAGGGAACGGGCTGCGGACCCAGGTGGGTCAGCTGCAGGTCGACCACCAGGCTGGCGCCCTGCAGCCGATAGTCCAGCACCGCGCGGTAGTCGAAGGGCAGCTGCCAGGCCGAGTGCAGCACCAGCCGCATCCTCTCTGGTGCCAGCGCCACCACTCGCCAGGGCTGCTGCCAACCGTCGCCGTGGATCGGCGCTGCCTCACCGGCGAGGTTGGCGAATAGCGCATATTCCTGGCCACGCCAGGCGAAGCCGCCGCCGGAGATGCGGTTTGACCACGGCAGCAGCGGATACAGCCCCATGCGGTTAGGGTGGTCATCCGGCCCGTCACCGGGTCGCAAGAGCGGCACCGGCCCTGCCGGCGTCAGTGCCTCGAAGCGCACCACACAGGCACCGTTGCCCGGCGCCACCACCAGCCGCAGTTGGCCGTTGTCGAGGGTCTGGGCCTCACACATCCACCCAGGCACCTCCTGCCGCGGACGACGCCAGCGCCCGGGTAATGAAACGCAGGCCATCGACCCCGTCCATCACGTCCGGGGTATTGGCGGCCAGCGGCGCGGCCGAACGCCCGCCCTGGCGAGCACGGATCTGCTCGGCGAAGTCGCCGTAGAGCTGGGCGAAGGCCTCGAGATAGCCCTCCGGGTGCCCGGGGGGAATTCGCGACGCCGCCAGCGCCGCCTCGCCAAGGCCCGGGCCGTTGCGAGTCAGGATGCGCGGCGGCTCGCCCAGCGGCGAGTGGAGCAGCCGGTTGGGCTCCTCCTGATGCCACTCGAGGCCGCCCTGGCTGCCGTAGACCCGCAGCTTGAGGCCGTTCTCGTTGCCCGGCACCACCTGGCTCGACCACAGCATGCCCCGCGCGCCGCCCTTGAAACGCAGCATCATGTGCACGTTGTCATCCAGGGCGCGGCCCTCGACGAAGGTGTGCATGTCCGCCGCCAGCGACTCGAGCTCGAGCCCGGTGACGAAGCGCGCCAGGTGATAGGCGTGGGTGCCGATATCGCCCAGGCAGCCGGCCGGGCCGCTACGCTGGGGGTCGGTACGCCACTCGGCCTGCTTGACGCCGCTCTCCTCGAGGCGCGTCGACAGCCAGTCCTGAGGATACTCCACCTGTACCACCCTGAGCTCGCCCAGCTCGCCGGCGGCCACCATGTCGCGGGCCTGACGCACCAGCGAATAGCCCGAATAGTTGTGGGTCAGGCCGAAGAACAGGCCGCTGCGCTCGACCAGCGCAGCCAGCGCCTGGGCATCCTCCAGGCTGGTGGTCATCGGCTTGTCGCAGATCACATGGATGCCGGCCTCGAGGAAGGTTTTCGCCACGTCGAAGTGCAGGTGATTGGGCGTGACGACGGCGACCACGTCGATGCCGTCCTGGCGCTGGCGCTCGGCCTCGGCCATGTCGCGGTAGTCGGGGTAGGCTCGGTCGTCGGCCACGTGCAGCTCGGCGGCCGCCGCACGGCTGCGCTCGGGGTCGGAGGCGAAGGCGCCGGCGACCAGCTCATAGTGGTCGTCGAGCCTGGCGGCGATGCGATGCACGCCGCCGATGAAGGCCCCCTGGCCGCCACCGACCATGCCCAGGCGCAGCCGGCGGGACGTATCCTTTTGTTGGCTCATGTCGTCGTATCCTTCAGTCGAGGCCCAGCAGGCGGCGGTTGGTCGCCTGGTCGACGCCGGCGTCGGCGAAGTCGTCGAAGGCGCGCTCGGTTACCTGGATGATATGCTCGCGAATGAAGGTGGCCCCTTCACGGGCGCCGACCTCCAGGTGCTTGAGGCAGCACTCCCACTCCAGCACCGCCCAGCCGTGGTAGTCGTTGGCGGCCATCCACGAGAACATCGACTTGAAATCGACCTGGCCATCGCCCAGCGAGCGGAAGCGCCCGGCGCGTTCGGTCCAGGACTGGTAGCCGGAGTAGACGCCCTGCTTGGGACTGGGATTGAACTCGGCGTCCTTGACGTGAAACATCTGGATATGGTCGCGGTAGACGTCGAGAAAGCCCAGGTAGTCGAGCTGCTGCAGGATCAGGTGGCTGGGGTCGTAGAGGATGTGGCAGCGAGGGTGATAGCCGACCCGATCGAGGAACATCTCGAAGGTGATACCGTCATGCAGGTCCTCACCGGGATGGATCTCATAGCAGAGGTTGACCCCGGCCTCGTCGAAGGCGTCGAGGATCGGCCGCCAGCGCTTGGCCAGCTCGTCGAAGGCGGCGTCGATCAGCCCCGCTGGGCGCTGCGGCCACGGATACACATAGGGCCAGGCCAGCGCGCCGGAGAAGGTGCCATGGTCGGTCAGGCCGAGGTTCTTCGAGGCCCTGGCGGCCAGCATCAGCTGCTCCACCGCCCACGCCTGGCGGGCCTTGGGGTTGCCTCTCACCTCGGGTACGGCGAAGCCGTCGAACATCTCGTCGTAGGCCGGGTGCACGGCCACCAGCTGGCCCTGCAGGTGGGTGGAGAGTTCGGTCAGGGCCAGGCCGTGCTCGGCCAGGGTGCCCTTGATCTCGTCGCAGTAGGTCTGGCTCTCGGCGGCGCGTTTCAGGTCGATCAGGCGCGCATCCCAACTGGGAATCTGCACGCCCTCGTAGCCCAGTCCCGCCGCCCAGCGGGCGATGCTGTCGAGGCTGTTGAAGGGGGCGTCGTCACCGGCAAACTGAGCGAGGAAGATCGCCGGCCCTTTGATGGTTTGCATAGTGGGCTCTCCGATGGGTGGTAGACGGATCGATGCGGGCGAGCGCCGCGGCGCTCGCCCACCGGCTCGATCAGAACGGTGAATCGGGGAAGTAGTACTGCTCGGCGTTCTCCTGGGTGATCAGCGGCGAGCCGAGGATGTACTCGCCGACCACCGGGCCGTTGGAGACGAAGTTCTGCACCGTGAGGTCCATGGCGGTGGCGATCATCGCCGGCGGATAGAGCACGTCTACCGGTACCAGTTCGTCGCCCTCCATGACCCGCGCGATGATGTCCTTCATGCCGGCCCCGCCGACGATGAACAGCTCGTCCTCGCGGCCGGCCTGACGCACCGCCTCGATCACGCCGAGAGCGATATCGTCATCCTGGGCCCACACCGCATCGATGCGGTCGAAGCGTGCCAGATAGTCCTGCATCACCTCGAAGCCGTCATCGCGGTTCCAGTTGGCGTGCTGCATGTCGAGGATATTGATGTCGGAGCCTTCGATGGCCTCCTGGAAGCCCTGCACGCGCTCCTCGTCGATCACCGTGGGGATCCCGCGCAGCACCACGATATCGCCCTCGCCGTCGAGCTGGTCGCGGATATACTCGCCGGAGACGCGGCCCATCTCATGGTTGTTACCGGCGACGTAGAGGTCCTCGATGCCCTCCTGCTCGAGGCCGCGGTCGACCACGGTGACGAACACCCCGGCCTCCTTGACCCGCCGCACCGGGTCGGTCAGCGGCCCGGACTCGAAGGGCAGCACCACCAGCGCATCGATGTTGCGCTGCGAGACCAGATCTTCGAGGTCGTTGGCCTGCCCGCCGGCATCGCTGGCGGTGGTGATGGTGATCGAGACCTCCGGATGCAGGGCCTCGAGGCGCTCCTTGGCCTGCTCGGCGTGGAAGTTGACCCCGCCGGTCCAGCCATGGGTGGCGGCAGGAATCGACACGCCGATGGTGTATTCCTGGGCCATGGCGAGGCCCGGCAGGCCGATGGCCGCCGCCGCGGTCAGGGCCGCGACTTTCATCCTGGTGTGCTTGGTGATTGGCATGATGATGCTCCTCTGCTGATTGTGCTTGTTATGCTGCTGCCTCATGAGGCGCCTCATGGCGCCGACTTCCTCCACGATGCGCGCTGCAGGTACACCGCGACGATGATGATGATCCCCTGCACCGTGCCGTTGAGATAGTTGGAGATGGCATCGGTGAGGTTGAGGATATTGCCGATCATGGTCAGCATGATCGCCCCTACCACCGTGCCCCAGATGCGTCCATGCCCGCCCTTGAGCACGGTGCCGCCGATGATCACCGCGGCGATCGCCTCGAGCTCCCAGAGCACCCCGGTGGCCCCCGACGCCGAGCCCAGCCGCGGCACGTAGATGATGGTCGCAAGCGCCACGCACAGGCCCTGCAGCATGTAGGTCATGGTCTTGATGCGGTCGACGTGGATGGCGCTGTACTCGGCCACCTTCTCGTTGGAGCCGATGGCGAAGCAGTAGCGACCGAAGCGGGTATGGTTGAGCAGGATGTAGCCGGCCACCGCCACCAGCAGGAACACCAGCACCGGAATCGGGATGCCCATCAGGCTGCCGTAGTAGACCGGCCGGTAGATGTCGCGCACCCCCCAGTCCAGCGACAGGGTGCCGCCGTCGGCGAGGTAGGTGACCAGCGAGCGGTAGATGCCCATGGTGCCCAGGGTGACGATGAAGGCCTCGATCTTGCCCTTGGTGGTTACCATGCCGTTGATGAAACCGGCGCACAGCCCCAGCAGCAGCGAGGCACCGATGCCCAGCAGGATGGTAGTGAGGCCGGGGCCGAACTGCTCGACCAGGCTGTTCATCAGGATGATCATCACCCCGGCGATGAACGCCGCCATCGAGCCTACCGACAGATCCAGCCCGCCGGCGGTGATCACGAAGGTGGCGCCGATGGCGATGATGCCGATGAAGGCGCTGCGGGTGAGCATGTTGGAGAGGTTGTCCAGCCCCAGGAAGGCGGGATTGATCAACACCCCCAGCAGCGCCAGGGCCAGCAAGGCAATGAAGGGCCCCCAGGTCTTGAGATCGAAGGAGACGCGGCTCCCAGCGACCGGCTTGTTATCAGGCACGGCGTTGTTCATCTGCTCCCACTCCCTTGATACCGGATGCATACTGCATGATGTCGTGTTCGTTGATCTGCTCGCCCTCAAGCACACCGGTCAGCACCCCGGCGCACATCACCGCCACCCGATGCGAGAGGCCGATCAGCTCGGCCATCTCCGAGGAGATCAGGATCACCGAGCGGCCGGCGTCGGTGAGTTCGCGCACGAAGTGGTAAATCTGGTGCTTGGTACCCACGTCGATGCCGCGGGTCGGCTCGTTGATGATCACGATCTCGGGATCGATGGACATCACCTTGGCCAGCAGCAGTTTCTGCTGGTTGCCGCCGGAGAGCTCGGCGGCACTAGCCGCCTGGGTGCGCAGGCGGATGTCGAAGCGCTCGATGGCCTCTTGAAAGGCCTGCTCCTCGCGGCGCCGGTCGATGAGCGGCCGGCAGTAGGCGCGCAGGTTGAGCAGCGTGAAGTTGGGACGCAGCCCCATGTTGAGCACCAGGCCCTTGCCCTTGCGGTCCTCGGTGAGATAGGCAATGCGCTGGCGTACCGCGTCGCGCAAATGCCGCAGCATCACCGGCTGGCCGTTGCGCAGCACCTGGCCCTGGCTACGGGCACGCAGGCCCAGCACGGCCTCGATCAGCGCCGTGCGACCGGCCCCGACCACCCCGCCGAAGCCCAGCACCTCGCCGCGGCGCAGGCTGAAGCTCGCCTGTTTCACGGCCCCGGGCACCACCATGTCCCGCGCCTCCAGCACCACCGGCGCGTCGTTGGCCAGCACGCTGCGCTCGGGGTACATGTCGCTGATCTCGCGCCCCACCATCAGGCGCGCCAGCGCCTCCTTGCTGCGCCCGGCCATCGGCGCGCAGTCGATCAGCCGGCCGTCGCGCAGCACCGTGACCCGGTCGGCGATCCGCTCGATCTCGCGCAGCTTGTGGGAGATGTAGAGAATCGCCACGCCGCGCTGGCGCAGCCGCCCTATCAGCGTGAACAGCACTTCGACCTCATGCTCGGTGAGGGTCGCGGTGGGTTCGTCCATGATCAGCACGCGCACGTCGCGGGTGATCGCCTTGGCGATCTCCACCATCTGCTGGTCGGAGGTGCTGAGGTCCTTGACCCTGGCGCGCGGGTCGACCCGGGTCTCGAGCTCGGTCAGCGCCGCACGACAGCGCTCGCGCATCGCGCGGCGGTCGAGGAAGGGCCCGCGGCGCAGCTCACGACCCAGGAAGATGTTCTCCTCGGCTGTCAGTTGCTCGGCCAGCGCCAGCTCCTGGTGGATCATCACGATGCCGTCGGCCTCGGCCTCGCCGCTGCTGCGATAGCGACGCGCCTCGCCCTGCAGGCGAATGTCGCCCGACGTAGCGCTCAAGTAGCCGGAGAGAATCTTGACCAGCGTCGACTTGCCGGCGCCATTCTCACCCAGCAGCGCATGCACCTCGCCGGGGACGAGATCGAGGTCGATATCGAACAGCACCTGATTCTGGCCAAACGAGCGGCAGATGCGGTGTGCCGACAAAAGTGGCGCAGTCTGATCGCTCATCAGCCCCACCCCGCATCCACCGAGAACTCGTGGCCGGTCAACTGGGCGCTATCGTCGGCGGCCAGAAACAGCACCGTCGGCGCCACGTGTTCAGGGGCCAGGCGCACCTTGAGGCACTGATGCTCGAGGATGCGCGCCTCGTCCTCGGGGCCGATCCACTTGTCGAGCTGCCGCTCGGTCATGATGCAGCCCGGCACCACGGTATTGACGCGGATATTCTGCTCGCCGAGGTCGCGGGCCAGGCTACGGGTCAGGCCATGCACTGCCGCCTTGGCGGTGACGTAGGTGGACAAGTTGCCCAGCGCCAGGCGCACGCTGATCGAGCCGAAATTGATGATCGAGCCGCCGCCGGCCTGAGCCATGCGCTCGGCCACCGCCTGACTCGAGAAGAACATCGGGCGCAGGTTGAGCGACATGCGCTCGTCCCAGTACTCGACGCTCACGTCACGCCAATCATGGCGGTCGTCGTTGGCGGCATTGTTAATCAGGGTGCGAATCGGCCCCAGGCGCTCGCTGACCTCATCGATGACGGCCTGCAGGGCGGCGATATCGCGGATGTCGCAGCGGTGGTAGCTGGGCGCACGACCGGTCTGCGCCTCGAGATCGCGGCACAGCGCCTGACTTGCCACATCGTCGATATCGACGAAGGCGACGTTCGCACCCTGGCGGTGAAAGGCCTCGACCAGGGCCGCACCGATCCCGCCACCGCCACCGGTAACGAAAACGACGCGCTCATCGAGGCTGGGATAGCGGGCCGTGGGCTCGCGCATGGTGATCTCCCTTGTTGTCATTGTGGAGGGGATGATGACGTTGGCGCAGAATTAATTTAGACCCTAAAATAAATACGCGCCTATGCAACTTAGGTCGCATTTTTTTCCACCGGTCGAGGGCCAGCCACCGCAGGCCATGGCGACATAGCGACTCTGGTAGACTGCCCATGACCCATAGCAACGGCGAAACCCATGGCCTCTCAGCCCCATGACACCAGCCGCCACGACAACACCCTGGCGGTGATTCGCAGCCTGCGCGAGCACGGCCCCGCCGCGCGGGTCGATCTGGGCCTTCTCAACGGCATCAGTTCGGCCACCGTGACCTCGATCAGCACCGATCTCCTCAAACTGGGATTGATCAGCGAGCTACCGCCGGACACCACCCGCCCCAGCGGACGTGGCCGCCCCAAGACGCTGATCCGGCTGGCCCCCGAGGCGGCCTGCGTCATCTGCGTCAAGCTGTCGATCAATGAGCTGCAGCTGGTGGTGGGCGACTATAGCGGCCATGTGCAGCACAGCGAGCATCATAGCGTCGCCACTCTGGCCCTCACCCCGGAGGATCTGGTGACGCTACTCGTGGAGAAGATTGCCGCGGTGCGAGCCAAGGCCCTGGCCAGCCACCGCCGCCTGGTGGGTATCTGCCTGGCGGTGCAGGGGGTGGTGTCGTCGCATAGCGGTACGCTGATCTGGTCGCCGGCCCTGGGCTTTCGCAACACGCCGCTGGCGCCGCCGCTGGCCGAGCGCTTCGGCTGCCCGGTGCTGCTCGAGAACGATGCCAACTGCATCGCCAGCGTGCTGGCCACCAAGCCCGCCTATGCCGGCTATCCCAATCTGGCGGTGATCATGCTGGGGTACGGTATCGGCATGTCGGTGATGATCGACGGCGTGCCGTTTCTCGGCGCCAACGGCTCCGCCGCGGAGTTCGGCCACAGCAAGTACCAGCCGGGGGGGGCCCAGTGCGCCTGCGGCAAGCGCGGCTGTATCGAGGCCTATGCCAGCGACTACGCGCTCTACCGCGAGGCCCGCGAGGTGCTGGAGCTTCCCGCTGGCGACAGCGCCCACCCGTCGGAGGCGCAGATGCAGGCCCTCACCCAACTGGCCATGCAGGGCGAAGCCAACGCCCAACGCATCTTCAACGAGGCGGGACGCGCGCTGGGCTACGGCATGGCCAATCTACTCGCGCTGTTCAACCCCGACCTGGTGCTGGTGACCGGCTCTGGGGTACGCGGCTACGCGGCCATGCAGGAGGCCATGCAGGACGCCATCGACGAGGCGCTGGTCAGCGAATTGATCGGCCCCACGCGTATCGTCAGCTGCCCCTGGGACCGTGACATGACCTGCCTTGGCGGCATCGCCATTACGCTGCAGGCGAGCGACTCGCCGCTGCTGACAGGACGCTCGGACGACCTCTGAGCCACCCTGCCCTACTCGACGAAGGCCTCGCTGGCATCGCGCTGGAGCAGCGATGAATGACGGTAGCTCAGGGCAGGTCCACGCAGCGACCCAGCGTACTGGCACCCGGCTCCAGGCCCAGCGCATCGGCGGTGCCGGCGAGTACCGCCTGGGCGGCCAGAAACGCCTCACGCGGGCGACGCATGCGGATGCTCTCCATCAGCTGACGATGCCGCTCGAGGCTCTCTTCGGGGTCGCTGGCACTCTCGTTGGACATCGACACCAGCAGGTGGATCGAGGGGCGCAGAATATGCGACAGCTGCGACCAGACGATATTGTGAGTGGCCTTGAAGATCGCCACGTGGAAGGCCACGTCGCACTCGCTGTGCAGGCGCCGCTCCTCGGCGCAGCTGGCATTGCGCAGGTTCTGCCCCAGCCCTTCGAACGCCTCTTCGATGGCGACCAGGTCGCGAGCCTTGGCACGCCGCGCAGCGGTCATCGCCACATAGGGCTCGACGTCGAGACGAAAGGCCAGGATCTCGCGCTGAATGCCCGGATTGGGCGCGGCGTAGCGGGTCATCCAGTCGGTTACCTGGGGGTCGAGAATATGCCACTCGGCATACTCGCGCACCTTGGAGCCGTGGCCGGAGATGCGCTCGATGATGCCGGCATCGACCAGTTGCCGCAGGTCGCTGCGCACCGCCGAACGGTTGATAGCAAAGCGCTCGCAGAGATCCAGCTCGCGGGGCACGAAGTCACCGGGCTGGTAACGACCGGAGAAGATCGCCTCGGCGAGATGCTCGGCGATGCTGGGGCGCGCCGCAGGCTTGGATGCCGCAGGCTTGGATGCCGCAGGCTTGGAGAGTGGTGACGTCAAAGCGGTAAGCCCCTGTTGCGATTCCTCGATATCATACCGTATCCGTGCGTTCGACTGTCTGTTGCAACGCCGGCGTGGCTCCAGCGCGCAGCCGGAGCTCCAGGCGCCGCTCGTAGAGGCCTTTGACGGTCAGTGTGCCGAGCACCAGCACGCCACCCACCAGCGCCATGGGCGCCGGCTGCTCCGAAATGATCCACCACGCCAGCAGGGTGCCGACCACCACTTCGAGTAGCAATAACAACCCCACCTCGGCGGCGGGCAGATACAGCGGGCCGCGCTGCAGCAGGGTCACCCCGCAGGGCACGATGATCAGACACAGCAGCACGACCACCGCGAGCTGGTTGGTCGGCGGCAGCGACGTCTCGCCGCCGGCCAGCCAGAACAGCCCGGCCACGCTGCCGACGATGATGCCGTTGAACACCAGCATCGGGCTCATGTCGATGCCCGGCCGGGTGCGGCACAGGGTGAAGTTGATCGCCAGCGTCGTGGCTGCCATCAGTGCAAAGGCGTTGCCTACCCAGCTGCCGGCACCGGCGTCATCCAGAGCGATCATGGCGATCCCCGCCAGGCACAGCCAGATCGCGATCCAAGTGCGCCGCGGCAGGCGCTCCTTGAGAATGACCCACGACAACGCCGCGGCAATCAGCGGCGCGCCGGCCAGGATCATCAGTACGTTGCCGGCCTTGGTGTACTGGTTGCCGAGCACGAAGCCACAGGTGGTGAGGCTGAACAGCAGCGCCACGGCGATGCCGGTCCAGCCGCAGCGGCGATAGACCGCCCAGAGGCCATTGCCGTGGCGCATCAAGGCGATCAGGAAGAACCCCAGCGCCGACAGAAAGCCCCGCCACATCAGGATCTCGGCGTCGGGCAGATTGGCGACCTTGATCAGCAGCGCATCGGGGGCCATGATCAGCGCCCCACCCGCGGTCAGCAGCAGGCCCTGCTGACGGTGTGAAAGTGATGCAAATGCCGCCATGTCAGTGATTGTCCCGCGGCGGGCTGACCCGCGCCACGTCGCGATACTTGGTCGCCGGTGCCAGGGTCATGCCGCGGTCCAGCGGCTCCACCATGCTGCGCTGGATCTCCTGCCACGGCGTCTGATGGTCCGGGTAACGATAGCCGCCCTGGGCCTCGAGGCGCTCGCGCCGCGCGGCCAGCTCGGCGTCGTCGACCAGCAGCCGCACCTCGCGCCGGCCCAGATCGATGCGCAGCCGGTCGCCGTCCTCGAGCAGCGCCAGGCCACCGCCGGTGGCCGCCTCCGGCGCGGCGTTGAGGATCGACGGCGAGCCCGAGGTGCCCGACTGGCGGCCGTCGCCGAGGCACGGCAGCGACTCGGTCCCTGCACGAATCATCGCTTCCGGCGGCTGCATGTTGACCACCTCGGCGCCACCGGGGTGACCCACCGGGCCGGCGCCGCGCATCACCAGGATGGTGCGGTCGTCGATGCCCAGCGCCGGGTCGTCGATGCGCGCGTGGTAGTCTTCAGAGCCGTCGAACACCACCACCTTGCTCTCGAACGCCTCGGGGTCGTCGGGGTCGCTGAGAAAGCGGGCGCGAAAATCCGCCGAGATCACGCTGGTCTTCATCAGCGCCGAGTCGAACAGGTTGCCCTTGAGGTTGAGGAAGCCGGCGTGGTCGACCAGCG
Organism: Halomonas sp. 1513; assembly: GCA_001971685.1. Lineage (NCBI taxonomy): Bacteria > Pseudomonadati > Pseudomonadota > Gammaproteobacteria > Oceanospirillales > Halomonadaceae > Halomonas > Halomonas sp. 1513. Next base: position 970,913 of record CP019326.1, on the reverse strand, counting down.
GCTCGGCGTAGCGGCAGATCACCGCGGGATCCTGGATACCGCGCCCCGCCAGGTTGTCGGCCAGGGTGCGGCCGTTGACGGTCAGTACGCCGCCGTGCAGCTTGCCGGCGCCGAGCAGCTCGCTCATCACCGCCGGCACGCCGCCGGCGCGGTGGAACTCCTCGGAGAGATAGGCGCCGGCGGGCATCACGTTGGCCAGCAGCGGCACCTCGTGCCCCAGCCGCTGCCAGTCGTCGTTGGTCAGCTCGACGCCAATATGCCGGGCGATGGCGTTGATGTGGATCGGCGCGTTGCTGGAGCCGCCCAGCGCCGAGCAGGTGACGATGGCGTTGTCGAACGCCTCGCGGGTCAGCACGTCGCTGGGGCGCAGGTCGTCCCAGACCATCTCGACGATGCGCTCGCCGGTCTGGTAGGCGACCATGGCGCGCTCCTTGTAGGGCGCGGGGATCATCGCCGAGCCGGGCAGGCTCATGCCCAGCGCCTCGGCCAGTGAGTTCATGGTCGAGGCGGTGCCCATGGTGTTGCAGTGGCCCACCGAGGGCGCCGAGTCGGTGGCCCGGGCGAGGAACTCGGCGTAGTCGATATCGCCGGCGGCGAGGCGCTTGCGCAGTTCCCAGATGATGGTGCCGGAACCGACCCGCTCCGCCCCGCGCCAGCCGTTGAGCATCGGCCCGCCGGACAGCACGATGGCGGGGATATTGACCGTGGCCGCGGCCATCAGGCTGGCCGGGGTGGTCTTGTCGCAGCCGGTGGTCAGCACCACGCCGTCCAGCGGGTAGCCGTGCAGCACCTCGACCAGGCCCAGGTAGGCCAGGTTGCGATCCAGCGCCGCGGTGGGCCGGCGCACATTCTCGTGGATGGGGTGCAGGGGGAACTCGAAGGGCACCCCGCCGGCGGCGCGGATGCCGTCCTTGACGCGCTTGACCAGCTCGATGTGGTGGCGGTTGCACGGCGTGAGGTCGGAGCCCGACTGGCAGATACCGATGATCGGCTTGCCGCCCACCAGCTCATCCAGGGTAATGCCCTGGTTGAGGTAGCGCTCGATGCACAGCGCCGTGGTGCCCGGATGCTCGGGGTTGTCGAACCAGTAGCGCGAGCGCAGCTGCGCGGGCGTGATCCTGTTGTTGGTTGTCATCCTCTCTGCTCCATTTGCCGGGTTAGCGCCGCTGATGGGGGGCTCGTCATGCGCCATTAGTGCGAGTGCCGCGGCACCTCGGCGCCGCGGCAGCCGACCAGGAAGTCGAAATCGCAGCCCTCGTCGGCCTGCAGCACATGCTCTATATACAGCTGGCGATAGCCGCCGTCGCTGGCGATGCGCCGCGAGGCCGCCCCCGGGTCGTCTTCCGCCAGCCGCGCTGCCAGCTGACTATCGTCGATCTCCAGCTGCAGCGAGCCGGCGTCGCAGTCGAGGCTGATCCAGTCACCGTTGCGCACCGCCGCCAGCGGGCCGCCGGCGGCGGCTTCCGGGGCCACATGCAGCACCACGGTGCCGTAGGCGGTGCCGCTCATGCGCGCATCGGAGATACGCACCATGTCGGTGACGCCCTGCTCGAGCAGCTTGGCCGGTAGCCCCATGTTGCCCACTTCGGCCATGCCGTGATAGCCCCGCGGCCCGCAGTGCTTCATGACCAGGATGCTGTCGGCCGTCACCTCGAGGCCGGGGTCGTTGATGCGCGCCTTGTAGTCGTCGAAGCCCTCGAACACCACAGCCTGGCCACGGTGGGTCATCAGCGCGGGGGTCGCCGCCGAGGGCTTGAGCACCGCCCCCTGCGGGGCCAGATTGCCGCGCAGTACACACATGCCGCCATCCTCGCGCAGCGGCTTGTCCCAGGGGCGGATCACCTCCTCGTCGTAGAGCGGGGCCGCCTCGACGTTCTCCCACAGGGTCTTGCCGTTGACAGTCAGGGCATCCTTGTGGGGCAGCCGGTCGGCCTCGCCGAGGCGCTTGAGCACTGCCGGCAGGCCGCCGGCGTAGTAGAACTCCTCCATCAGGAAGCGCCCCGAGGGCTGCAGGTCGACGATGGTCGGCGTACCGCGGCCGATGCGCGTCCAGTCGTCCAGCGCCAGGTCGACGCCGATGCGCCCGGCGATCGCCTTGAGGTGGATCACCGCGTTGGTCGAACCGCCAATGGCAGCGTTGGTGCGAATGGCGTTCGCGAACGCTTCGCGGGTCAGGATCTTCGACAGCGTGAGCCCTTCGTCGACCATCTCGACGATACGGTTGCCGGACAGGTGCGCCAGCACGTAGCGCCGCGAATCCACCGCAGGGATCGCTGCGTTGTGCGGCAGCGTGGTGCCCAGCGACTCGGCCATGCAGGCCATGGTCGAGGCGGTGCCCATGGTATTGCAGGTGCCCGCCGAGCGCGACATGCCGGCCTCGGCGGCCATGAAGTCGTGCAGCGAGATGGTCCCGGCCTTGACCTGCTCAGAGAGCTGCCAGACCACGGTGCCGGAGCCGATGTCCTTGCCCTTGTGCTTGCCGTTGAGCATCGGCCCGCCGCTGACCACGATGGTCGGGATATCGCAGCTGGCCGCGCCCATCAGCAGCGCCGGGGTGGTCTTGTCGCAGCCCACCAGCAGCACCACGGCGTCGAGGGGATTGCCGCGGATCGCCTCCTCGACGTCCATGCTCGCCAGATTGCGGGTAAACATCGCCGTGGGCCGCAGCAGCGACTCACCGTTGGAGAACACCGGGAACTCCACCGGGTAGCCGCCGGCCTCCAGCACGCCCTGCTTGACGTGCTCGGCGAGCTTGCGGAAGTGGGCGTTGCAGGGCGTCAGCTCCGACCAGGTGTTGCAGATACCAATGATCGGCTTGCCCTGGAATTCGTGATCGGGGATGCCCTGGTTCTTCATCCAGCTGCGGTACATGAAGCCGTTCTTGTCTGCACTGCCGAACCACTCGGCAGAGCGAAGGGGGCGTTTGGGCTGGGACATAAGGCCTCTCCTTATTCAAAGACCGAGGCCATGGGCCCGATCGATCCGATTGTAATGAAATTTCGTATAACAGTAGCCACTGCCACGCGGACAGTACACACATACTAAAGTATATGTTGAACAAACGGGGTTCATGTACAACATTTAAGGGCATGTATTCGAACCTCACCAGCGAAGTACCAATTTCCCCTGAAGGTTCGACAACATGCATTGCCCACACCCTCAGGCGACTCTCACAGCTTGATGGCATGCTCTAAGTATTCTGTTAAGAGAGGGGACAGAAGTGAACAATCCAATCAGAAAGGTGGGGTTTATCGGTGCCGGCCATATGGGGCATGGCATGGCTAAAAATATCATCGAGAAGGGCTTCAGCCTTACCATCTTAGGGCATCACAACCGAGATCCCATTAATGATTTGGTATCCCGTGGGGCCTGCGAAGTAGATACACTCCAGCTGCTTGCAAAAGAGTCAGAAATTATTTTCCTTTGCGTGCCAGACTCAAAAATTGTCGAAAATATTATCAGAGGGCCTCACGGCCTTATAAATTATTTACGTCCGGGCATAATCATCGTGGACTGCTCCACTTCAGACCCAAACTCAACTCTCGAGCTAGCTAAAGAGCTAGAGAACATCAAAGCAAAGCTAGTTGATGCCCCACTAGGTCGATCTCCTAAAGAGGCCTGGCAAGGCACTCTTGACACCATGGTCGGATGCGACAAAGAAACTTTCAATAAAATCAAGCCAGTCCTTGAAAGCTGGGCGGGGCGCGTCATCCATATCGGTGAAACTGGCGATGGCCACAAAATTAAATTAATCAACAATTTCATTTCTCTCGGCTATGCCGCTCTCTACGCAGAGGCGCTTACTCTCTCAAAAAAAATAGGAATCAAGCCTGAGCGATTCGACAATGTCATTCGTGGAAGTCGAATGGACTGCGAGTTCTACCGCAGCTACATGCAATATGTTATCGAACGCGATCAAGAAGCCCACAAGTTCACATTAAAAAACGCATTTAAAGACATGCAATACTTAGATTCAATGTCAAACAAAGCAGGAATAAGCAACCCTCTTTCAAATGGCATTAAAAATATATTCGCATTGGCTGTGAATAGCGGAAATGGCGAGAAATATATACCAATGATATCCGATCAAGTAGCCGCCTGGAACGACACAGACCTTCATCATGAAGAATAAAGATTCAGCCATTCTATCAAGGCACTCGCAAAACCGACATTGATAACATGGAGGAACTAACCCAAGAACAATCATCAATCATTAGCAACCAAATATATACAACCGAACTAAAATACACAATCAGGAAGTTACTAAACCACATATAAGAGACGACCTAAGCTCCATTATAATCTCTAACAAATTTGCGGAGAGACATCATGAACAAGCGCCACGTCACAAAAGCTATTGGCAGCACATGCATTCTAGGCCTTACCATGGCGACTTCGGGTATGGTTCTAGCACAGTCTTATTCAGCCACATTTGCCTACTTCGACTCGAATGTCGACTTTCAACTTCCCGCTGCAGAAGCCTTCAAGCATTATATTGAAATTGCTACAGACGGAGACATGGAGATCAATATTACCACTGTCGGGGGCCTAGGAGGTGACGAGCGCGAAGTGCTGGATCAGTTGCGGCTAGGCGAGCTACAGTTTATGACTCCTAATGCAGGCGGTATGGCTGGTGCATTTCCCGCAGCACAAGTCTGGAACCTTCCATTCCTATTTGCGGGAAGACATATTGCTTGGAGAGTATTCCAAGATCGTGACTACATTGGTCTTGTGAATGATCATATACAGTCTGACACTAATGGTCAGCTGCGCTTTCTAGGTGCTGCTGAAAACTCTGTTCGCCATCTCTATACTACCCGCGGTCCGATACGCGTTCCATCTGACCTTGATTCAGAAAGTATTAAAGTGCGCACAATGCAGGCTCCAATGCATCAAGCTGTATGGAGTGAACTAGGGGCACCGTCAGTAGTCGCTCTTCCAGCCGCAGAACGTTATACAGGCCTGCAAACCGGTCTCATTGATGCCACCGAAGGTGGTTTGAATTCAGCGTGGAATGCTGGCCTGCTCGAAGTGGCTGAATACGTATCACTAACAGCACATATGTATGATGTAACTAGTTACATTGTTAGTAGCGATTTTTTTGAAAGCCTACCTGAAGACTACCAGCAAGTAGTTGAAGAAGCTGCATCGCTAGCCATTGATGTCCAGAACGCCCATGCTCTAGTCGAAGACAATAGAGCTTTAGAGCGCATCATCGAAGCTGGGAGCACCGTTGTAGAGCCCACTGCTGAAGAACGCGCTGAATGGCGTGAGCTAGCCGAGCCTATCGGACGCTCATTTGTCGAAGAAGAAGCTGATCCTGACTTCCTAGAAGCGACTCTCGACACAGTATCTCGCATAGAGGATACTTTCTACAAACAGTAAGCTACACTTAATAGAGCATAATACTGCAACGAACAAGCGCCCCAATAAACATCACTGAGGGGCGCTTTACCAATACTTAACTTGGGGTGAGTGCCGTGGTCATAGTTCTATTGCTGGGCACGTTATTCTTGCTGATTTTTTTGGGTGCTCCTGTATTTCTGGCTATGGTATTTGCTAGCTTGGTGCACTGGGTAGACGTAGGACGCGACTCTGCCTTGATCGTCTTGATTCAGCGTTTTTACGGCGGCATGACTTCTTTCACCCTCCTTGCTATCCCTATGTTTCTACTGGCCGGAAACATCATGACAAAAGGAGGACTCACCGACAGGTTGATTGGTTTGGCAAAAGCCTTAGTTGGCCATTTCAAGGGCGGGCTCGCTCAGATTAATATCGTGTCTAGTGTTTTTTTTGGCGGCATATCGGGGTCAGCTTATGCCGACATTGCCGCAATGGGTACAGTATTTATTCCTTCAATGAAGAAAGAAGGTTATCCTGCCGGTTTAGCGGGAGCGATCACAGCGGTATCCGGCACTATGGCACCAATGATACCTCCCAGCATCGTGTTAATCGTCTATGGTTCAACGTTTGGCGTTTCTATTGGCGCTCTTTTTGCTGCTGGGCTTAGCGTAGCATTATTGATTGCCATCTGTTACATGACTATGACCTACTTCCTAATTAGAAAACTTGGTGTCCCCTCTTATCAGCGGGCCTCATCTGGAGAGGTCATATCTGCTTTGAAAAGGGCAGCTGGGCCGCTAGTACTGCCTGTAGTCGTAGTTGGCGGCCTTTTCGGTGGTTTTTTCTCACCAACTGAGGCTGGAGCAGTGGCAGCAGCTTATGCAATGTTCATCACTGTCGTAGTCTATCGCAGTATTAAATTACGTGAAATCCCTCAAATACTGTTACAGACGGCACTCACTAGTGGGGGTGTCATGGTGCTTATCGGGGCTGCTTTTTCTCTATCCTATGTCATGGCAGCTCGCCACGTTCCCGCCGAGCTAATGTCTGTCTTACTCAATATTACATCTGACCCAATCCTGATATCAGCTTTAATCCTTGCTATGCTCTTCGTAGTAGGGCTCTTTATTGACAGGACTACAGCAGTACTTTTATTCGGCGCCATCATTATCCCTATACTTACCACCCAAGCTGGTTTCAGCTCCGTCCATGCTGCAATGATCATCGTTATGGCCTTAGGGGTTGGTCATCTAACTCCTCCCGTAGGTGGGACATTGTTGATGACAGCCATGGTGGGCAAGATGTCGGTTGCATCAATAGTACGATATATATGGCCTTTTATTATTCTCGAGATAGCTATCACAATGGCTGTCATTCTTTTCCCGTCAATAAGTGAGACATTACCCAGATTGCTTGGACTTGGTGGACTTTAACGGGGGCTGTAATGAGAACATATAAGTTATTTGCAAAAATCGCTAACCAACTTGACAAGTTGTGTGGATATATAGACCTCGGAACTCGTTACATCCTTATATTTATTTCGGGGCTAATATTTTTTCTACTAATGCTTCAGGTGGTAATGCGTTACCTGATTCGCTCCCCCCTAGCCTGGGTTGAGGAACTCACCAGTTATGCGCTCGCATATATGGTGTTATTTGCTTGCAGCTGCCTTGTACGCTCATGGGAGAACATTCGTGTCGAAACCTTGGTCAATTTCTTACCAAGAATTCTTCAGATCTTGATATTCATGTTCATAAACATACTCATCATCTATTTCTCTTACCTCATAATTTTTGCCGGCCACCGACTTGCAGAGCTTGGTGCTGGCGACCTCACCCCGAGTGGCGCCTTTACACTATATTGGCCAAGAATGGCGCTGGTTATTGGTGGTGCACTTATCATGCTTCAAGCAACCAATAACTTATTCAGAGCATTATCTGGAAAAGCAGATCCGTTACTCGAAACAAATTAACTATCATCCGAAATATCACAAAGTCGTAAAGTCACGGAAAGAGGCCCGCATATGAAAGACATAGAAATATTAGCTCCAGCACCTTTGCGCGAGATGATTATCAAACAGCTGAAAGAGAAGTTCACTCTTCATTGCTTATGGGAGCAAGCTCAACCAGATACCTATCTAGATAGAATCGCACCACACATTAGTGGTCTAGCCGCTGGTGGTCACTCAATCATCGACGCTCCACTTATTGACAGACTGCCAGCACTCGAAATCATCTCCTGCTTTGGCGTCGGCTACGATCATGTAGATGCCGCTTATGCTGGCGAGAAGGGAGTCATCGTCACAAACACACCAGATGTACTAACCGATGAAGTCGCCGATGCGGCAGTGGGCTTGCTCATCGCCACATTGCGCCAGTTTCCTCAGGCTGACCGCTTTGTCAGGGAAGGTAGCTGGCAACAGGGAGCCTTTCCACTAACATCTACTTTGCGTGAACGAACCATCGGTATGGTAGGCCTTGGCCGCATCGGACTCGCCATTGCCCATCGTCTGGAAAGCTTCGGCGTACGCATTATCTATCATACACGCACCCCCAAGGTGGAGTCTGGCTATACCCACTACTCATCTTTAAAAAGAATGGCCAGAGATGCCGATGTACTGATGATCACGACACCCGGCGGTGACTCTACCAAGCATCTAATCGATTCTCAGGTTATAAAGGAACTGGGCCCCAATGGTGTTCTCATCAATATCGCTCGGGGCAGTGTCGTTGACGAAAAGGCACTGATTGACGCGCTACAAAAACGGATCATTCACTCAGCTGGACTCGACGTCTATGAAAATGAACCCAACGTTCCCCAGTCTCTCGTAGATATGGATCACGTTGTTTTATTACCCCACATAGGTTCTGGCTCTCTCTACACTCGTGATGCCATGGGTCAGCTATTAGTTGACAATCTAACCTCCTGGTTCTCGAAAAAACCTCCTCTCACTCCCGTTGTAGAGACGCCTTTTAGCTCGCACAGGGACTGAATCGACTAGTCAGGAAATTAAAATCTAACATCACTTAGTTAGCTGAAGGAGATGATATGCAACCCGCCCCAGCTATCGGCTTTATCGGCACAGGTATCATGGGTGCCCCGATGGCAGGCCGCTTAGCCAAAGCTGGCTATCGCGTGCGTGCCTGGAACCGAACACAGCGCAAGGCCGAGGTCCTTCAGGCGCTGGGGGTCGATATGATGGAGACACCCCAGGCGATGGTTGCGGACTGTGATGTCGTCATCATTATGCTCAGTTCAGGCCCTGTCTGTGATGAGATCCTGCTGGGCCCAGAAGGTTTAATCAGCAACATGAAGCGCGATGCAACGCTGATCGTCATGAGTTCGATACCAGTGGAAACGGCTCGTCGCCAAGCTGAGGCGGCAGCCTTACGGCAGGTGCACTATCTGGATGCGCCGGTATCCGGGGGCGAAAAAGGCGCCATCGATGGCACCCTGGCGATCATGGTGGGAGGTGCTATCGAGAGCTTCGCAGCCGTCGAGCCCGTCCTGGCCGTTCTTGGTACGCCCGTGCATGTGGGCCCTGCGGGTAGCGGGGAGCTAGCCAAGCTTACCAATCAGCTGATCGTCGCTAACACTATCACCACGGTTGCTGAGGCCTTGTTAATGGCGGAGCGCGGCGGTGCCAATCCCGCTAGTGTTTTAGCCGCCATGCAGGGTGGTTTTGCGGACTCGACTATTCTACGCGTCCATGGGCAGCGCATGATTGCTCAAGACTTTACACCGGGAGGCCCCGCCAAATGGCAGTTAAAAGATACGCAGACGGCTCTGTCATTTGCTGGAGAGCTTGGCCTGAAACTGCCAGTTTCATCACTTGTCAATGACCTCTTCGCAAGCCTCGTAGATAATGGTCATGGTGAGTTGGACCACAGCGCCATAATACAAGAAATCAAACGAATAAACAGTACTCCTGAGCCTTAGTTAAGGGGTTGATCATGCTCTTTGTATGATTGTGAAGCGTTTGGCGAGCCCCCCTTAGACAAGGTGATTAGCCAGGTACGTCGTATGAAAACAAGAACAAACACTCTCATCAATGCCACGGGGCACTAGGAGTCTTATTATGCTACACACCATCAATTATTTAACCAAGATTGTTTTTGGCTCAGGGGCGGCTGCCTCGATGGCCACAGAGCTTGATGGTCTTAACGTAAAGCAACCGCTTCTGATAACCGACCCAGGGTTAATTGAAAGTGGCGTCTTCCAACTCTTTCTGGAAAAGGCAGGATTCACCGCCGCGACCCCTGTTTTCGCGGAGACGCCTTCCAACCCGACGGAACACGCTGTGCATGAAGCACTCGCCATGCTCCGACAGCATGACTGCGATGGCCTTGTCGCCGTGGGCGGCGGCTCGAGCATTGACTTAGCCAAGGGGGTGGCGCTGCTGGCGACGCATGCGCCGCCACTCCGCCAATACGCGGTGATCGACGGTGGGGCTTCCCGGATCACCGCTCAGGTATTACCTCTGATTGCCGTACCCACGACGGCAGGCACCGGGAGTGAAGTAGGACGAGGCTCGTTAATCTGCATGGATGACGAACACAAGCTGGGCTTCATTTCTCCCTACCTGATCCCTTCGGTGGCGGTTTGCGACCCTGAGATGACCGCCTCGCTTCCCCAGTACCTCACAGCGGCAACGGGGATGGATGCCATTGCGCACTGCATCGAGACATACCTGAGCCCTCGTTTCAATCCGCCGGCCGAGGCCATTGCGCTCGATGGACTACGGCGTGCCATTCATCACATCGAGGAGGCCTCAGGACCTGCACCGAGCATGGCCGCGCGCAGCGAGATGATGATGGCCGCTGTGGAGGGCGCCTTAGCGTTTCAGAAGGGGCTCGGGGCCGTGCACTCCCTGTCCCATGCCTTGGGTGGTTTCCAAGAGCTGCCCTTGCACCATGGCACCCTCAATGCCGTCCTGCTACCTACGGTATTGCGCTTCAATCAGTCTCATTGCGAAGAGAAATTCGCCACCCTGCGCACGGTCATGGGACTTCCTGCGGGTGATGACCTCGCGGTGTTTTTCGAAGGGCTGAATGAGAGGCTCCATCTTCCCACACGCCTCTCGGCGCTTGGCGTGACGGCCGATCTGTTCGATCGGGTCTCTGCATGGGCCTGTGAAGATCACTCCACACCGACCAACCCGCGGCCAGCGACGTTACAAGATTTTCGCGCGATGCTCGAAGAGGCGCTCTGATCCGCTACCCGCAGTACTCATAGCATGGCCGCTGCCGGAGCTGCCCAGAGAGCCACTACATACAAAAGTATATGTTGAACAAATCGCGAATAAGTCCAACATTCGCCATAGGCACGACGACTGAATCGTCGTGCCGACCTAGTGATCGTCACTGACAAAAACAACCTGCGCAGTTGGCGGACCCGACACGCTTCGCCGCTGCCACGCTGCTCTATGGAGGCTCTCAGCATGCACTTCCCTCTCCGCACGCTTACCCTAGCGATTACCGGCGCCGCGCTGGTTGCCACCTCGCTGGCCCAGGCCAATACGCCGGATCTCTCCGACCCGCCGCCCATCGAGGGCGAGGTGATCACCGAAGACCTGGGATCCCACACCATTCGCGTCGGCCTGGGCCTGGCCGAAACCTCACCGCTGTATATTTCCACCCAGTATTTCGGCGACATCCTCTCCGAACGCACCGAGGGACGCCTGTCCGTCAACGTCTTCCCCAACAGCCAGCTGGGTGACGATGCGCAGATGATGGAGATGCTGCAGACCGGCTCGCTGGACATGACCATCCCCTCGACCTCACCGGCCACTACCTATGTCGAGGAGCTGGCGGTATTCGACCTGCCGTTCCTGCTGCCGACCCGCGAAGCGGCAATGGCCGTACTCGAGAGCGACGTTGCCCTCGGGCTGCTCGACAAGTTCGAGGGCACCGGTATCAAGGCCTTCGCCTACCACGAGAACGGCTATCGCCAGTTGACCAACAGCGTGCGCCCCGTCGAATCCCCCGAGGATGTCGCCGGGCTCGACGTCAGCGGCCTGACCATCCGTACCATGGAGAACCCGGTGCAGCTGAGCATCTGGGAAGCACTGGGCGCCAACCCCACGCCGATGGCCTTCGGCGAAGTGTTCTCGGCCATGGAGCAGGGCGTGATCGACGGCCAGGAGAACCCCTGGAGCACCATCCTCACCTCCAACTTCCATGAGGTGCAGGACTACGGCTCCGAGACCCGCCACGTCTACACCCCGTTCATCATCATGATGTCCGAGCGCACCTGGGACCGGCTCGACCCGGCCTATCAGGAGCTGGTCGAGGAAGCAGCACGTGAAGCGGCGGCCTACGAGATCCAGCTGGCCACCGAGTATGACGACTGGGCCCGCGATCAGCTCGAGGAGCGCGGCATGCAGATCACCCGCCTCGACGACGACCAGATCGCCGCCTTCCAGGACGCCGTGCAGCCGGTCTACGAGCAGTGGGCGCCGCGCATCGGTGAGGACCTGGTCGCCGAGATCCAGCAGATCGTCGCAGACACCATGAACGACTGATATCGCAGTACCAAGAGAGACGCGGGCCAGTGGTTGGCCCGCGTTGCGTCTGTCTGTCTTTGAGGGTGTTTACAAAACAGGCGAACGAAGGCAAGACGAGGCAAAAATTGACGAAATTGCGGAGTTTACGGGGTGTAAATGAGCATATTGAGTCAAGTTTTAACGACGTATTGTCGAGTGCAGTCCTTTTGTAGACACCCTCTTTTGGAGCGCCTATGGATACCTCTCACACTCCACCCCCGGACCCGTCCGAGTTCCTCGACGACCCGCGCCGCAAGCCGCTGGAGATCGATACCCAGCAGCGCCGCGGCCCGGCGATCTTCCGCTGGCTGACCGTCGGCATGGAGCACCTGATTGCCACCCTGCTGGTGGCGCTGATCGTCTCGGTATCAGCCAACGTCATCGGCCGTTCGCTGCTCAACCGCTCGCTGCCGTGGGCCGACGAGCTGGCGCGCATGCTGTTCATCTGGCTGATCTTCGTCGGCGCCGCGGCGGCCTTCGCACGCTTCGAGCATATCGCCGTCGACCTGCTGCTGCGCAAGCTCCCGCAGCGCGCCGCCTACGCCCTCTACCTGGTCCAGCACCTGCTGATCACCGCCCTGATGTTCGTGATCATGACCGGCGGTTACTTCGTGCTGGCCCGCTCCACCGGGCGCACCGCGATCCTCGGCGTGCCCTGGAACCTGATCAATATCTCGCTGGTGCTGTGCGCCGCCTTCATCGCCGCCGTGGCGATCTGGCGCGCCTGGCGTGCCGGTCAACTGATGCTCGGCGCTCGCTAGGAGGCCTCTGTCATGCTCTGGATCTTTCTCGGCATCCTGTTTGCCTCCCTGGCGCTGGGCCTGCCGATCGCCTTCGGCCTGGGGATCGCCGCGGTGGTGATGGCGGTGATCTCGGATATCCCGCTGTCGATCCTGATCGAACAGTCGGTGCGCGGGGTCAACAACTTCCCGCTGCTGGCGATCCCGTTCTTCATTCTGGTCGGCGAGGTAATGAGCGCCGGCGGCATCGCCCGGCGGCTGATGGAGCTGGCCGGCACCCTGGTCGGCTTCGTGCGTGGCGGGCTTGGCCAGGTGGCGATCACCGGCTCGATGTTCTTCGGCGGCATCAGCGGCTCGGCGGTGGCCGACACCGCCGCCACCGGCTCGATGATGATCCCGTCGATGAAGCAGCAGGGCTACTCGGCGCCCCAGGCCACGGCGATCAACACCGTCTCCTCGGTGATCGGCATCATCATCCCGCCGTCGATCCCGCTGATCCTCTACGGCATCGTCACCGAGACCTCGATCAGCCGGCTGTTCATCGCCGGCATCGTGCCCGGCGTGATGATCGGCTTCGGGCTGATGGTGACCACCTTCATCATGGCCAGCTTCGGCGGCGCCGGGCAGACCCGCAAGTTCCGCCTCGGCCCGCTGTGGCAGGCGTTCAAGGCCGCCTGGCTGGCCCTGGTGCTGCCGGTGATCGTGATCGGCGGCATCATCGGCGGCATCTTTACCGCCACCGAGGCGGCGGTGGTGGCGCTGCTCTACTCGCTGACCATCTCGCTGGTGGTCTACCGCGAGTTCCACGTCCGCGAGCTGTGGGGCATGCTGATCCGCACCGCGCGGCTGACCGGCATGGTGCTGTTGCTGCTGGCCTTCGCCACGGTGATCGCCTGGTTCCTGACCATCAACATGGTGCCGCAGACGCTGGTCATGCAGGTGCAGTCGATCACCCAGGACCCGTTCCTGCTGCTGCTGATCGTCGCCGGCCTGCTGCTGCTGGTGGGCTTCGTGATGGACCTGACCCCGGCGATGGTGATCATGGCGCCGATGCTGACGCCGATCGTCACCTCGGTGGGCATCGACCCGGTCTACTTCGGCGTCTTGATGGCGTTCATTCTCGGCATCGGGCTGCTGACCCCGCCGGTGGGCACCTGCCTGTACGTCGGCTGCGGGGTGGGCAAGGTGACCATGGAGCAGCTGGTCAAGGCGATGCTGCCCTACTACGCCACCCTGCTGATCATGGCGGTGATCCTGATCGCCTTCCCCGGCCTGGTGACCTGGCTGCCCGACCTCACCGCCGTGCGCGGCAACTGATTCATCGTCGCCCCTGACAAGGAGTAGCCCATGCGACTGATTCAATACCTCGACCAGGACCAGCTGCGGGTAGCGCTGGTGGAGAACAACGACAGCGTTCGTCCCCTCATCGTCGACGGCGGCACCTATGCCTTGGCGCGCATCGCCATCGACTCCGGCCAGCCGCTCACCCGGGTCGTCGAGGCGCGCCTCGGCGAGACCCTGGTCGACTACCAGGCGCTGGTCGACGAGCGGCGCCTGCTGCCGCCGCTGACCCATCCCGATCCGGCCCACTGCCTGGTTACCGGCACCGGCCTCACCCATCTGGGCAGCGCCGACACCCGCTCGGCGATGCACGCCAAGACGCAGGTGAGCGAGGAGGAGCTGACCGACTCGATGCGCATGTTCAAGCTCGGCGTGACGGGCGGCAAGCCCGCCCCCGGCGAGAGCGGTGCCCAGCCGGAGTGGTTCTACAAGGGCGACGGCGACTGCATCGTGGCCCCCGAGGCGGCGCTGCCCTCACCGGCCTTCGCCGAGGACGCCGGCGAGGAGCCGGAGCTCGCCGGGCTCTACCTGGTGGGCGCCGACGGCACCCCGTGGCGGGTCGGCTATGCGCTGGGCAACGAGTTCTCCGACCACGTCACCGAGCGCTTCAACTACCTGTGGCTGGCCCACTCCAAGCTGCGCGCCTGCAGCGTCGGCCCGGAGCTGCTGGTCGGCGAGCTGCCCACACACCTGGAGGGCGTCAGCCGCATCGTGCGTGACGGCGAGACGCTGTGGGAGAAGCCGTTCCTCACCGGCGAGGCCAACATGGCGCACAGCCTGGCCAACCTCGAGCACCACCACTTCAAGTACTCCAACTTCCGCCGCCCCGGCGATGTCCACGTGCACTTCTTCGGCACCGCGACGCTGAGCTTTGCAGACGGCATCAAGACCCGCGACGGCGATCGCTTCGAGGTCGAGCTGCCCGCCTTCGGACGGCCGCTGCGCAATCCACTGCGCGTCGAGGAGGAATCCACCAATACTCACATCGCCGCACTCTAGGTCGCGTCTCGCGTCGCGAGTTTCCAACGCCCACAACGCAGCAGGCCGGGGACAATGTCCCCGGCCTGCTTGCGTTGCCTACCCTGACCGCCTCGAAGGCGGCCGCGGTATCAGGCGCTGGTGCGGCGAATCGGCGCGTCGCCGTCGCTGCGACGGCGCGGTGCACGCTCCGGCGCGCCGCTGTCTTCGCTGATCTCCAGCGGACGACCGGCGACACGGGCGCGCGCCATCTTGGCCAGGATGCTGGACGGCAGCGAGCTGGGCAGTTCGACCACCGAGAAGGCGTTGCGGATATCGATACGGCCGATACGCGCGCCCTCGATGCCGCCTTCGTTGGCCAGCGCGCCGACCAGCTGGCCGGGCTTGACGCCATCCTTGTGGCCGACTGACACGCGGTAGCGGGTCATGCCTTCACGCGGAGCGCTGTCGCGACGCTTGGGCTTGCCGTCACGCGGGGCGCGATCGCTGGCACGCTCGGCGCGCGGCGCCTGCACACGGCCGATCGGTGCTTCGTCGGCGCGCGCCATGGCGGCGAACACGCAGGCCAGCTCGATCGGATCGTTGCCTTCGGCCACCAGGCGCTCGATCAGCGCTTTCTGCTCGTCGGCACCCGCGGTGATCATGCCCTGCACGCGCTTGGAGAACACCTCGTCGCGGTGAGCGCGGATCGTCGCTTCGTCGGGCAGCGGCATCTCGGCCATGTGCTGGCCGGTGGCCTGCTCCATCCAGCGCACCTTGCGGGTCTCGCGGAAGCCGACGAAGGTGATGGCGATGCCGGTCCGACCGGCACGGCCGGTACGCCCGATGCGGTGGGTGTAGGCCTCGCTGTCCTGCGGCAGGTCGTAGTTGATGACGTGGGTGATGCGCGGCACGTCGAGGCCGCGGGCGGCCACGTCGGTGGCGATCAGCACGTCGACCTTGCCACGCTTGAGGCGCGTGATGGTGCGCTCGCGCAGGCTCTGGTCGAGATCCCCCGACAGGCCGGCGGCGTTGACGCCGCGTGCGGTGAGCTGCTCGACCAGGGTGGTACAGGCGGCACGGGTACGCACGAAGACGATGGCACCGTCGACCGGCTCCACTTCGAGAATGCGCGCCAGGGCTTCCAGCTTGGCGCCGCCGTCGACGCGCACCATGCGCTGGTCGATGCTCGCGGCCGTGCCGGCGCTGGCCTCGATGGCCACCTTGACCGGGTCGACCAGGTAGCGATTGACGATGCGCTCGATCTCGGTCGGCAGCGTGGCCGAGAAGAATACCCGCTGGGCATCCTTGGGCGTGTCGGCGACAACGCGCTTGACGTCATCGATGAAGCCCATGCGCAGCATTTCGTCGGCTTCGTCGAGCACCAGGGCGGAGAGGCCGTCGAGCTTGAGGCTACCGCGATCCAGGTGGTCGATGATGCGGCCCGGGGTACCCACCACGACCTGCGCGCCGCGCTTGAGGGCGCCGAGCTGCTCGCGATATTCCTGGCCGCCGCACAGGGTGGCGACTTCCAGGCCCTTGAGGTTCTGGCCGTATTTGCTGAACGACACGGCGACCTGCTGGGCCAGCTCACGGGTCGGCGCCATCACCAGCACCTGGGGCTCGCGGCGGTCGAGGTCGATACGCGACAGGATCGGCAGCGCGAAGGCTGCGGTCTTGCCGGTACCGGTCTGGGCCTGGCCCAGCATGTCACGGCCTTCCAGCAGCGCAGGGATGGTCTGCAGCTGGATCGGCGAAGGAGTCTCGTAGCCCAGTGTTTCCACAGCGGAGAGAACGGCAGGCAACAGAGCAAGATCGCCGAAGCTCGGCGAAGCGACAGAAGTCGAGGTCATCAATCACACCTTGGTAGGCCGGTCAGTACCGGCAACAGAGTTTGGTGGTGTCCCTGATCCCATTAATATGCCGATCGTCACGGACGATCTGACCTGCCCCTTGGGGCAGCACGGGCGGAGTCTGGGACACCGGTCGCACCTGGCATCCGGTTCGCGTACGAAGATTCGGCAGGGCCGAATCGGCTCGGGCCATGGCGGGCAGCTGCTCGCATAGACCCTCGGCGAACCGCTGTGGCGACCGTTTGCGCCGCGCGGAATGACAATCCGCGTTCCTGGGCGCTCCATCTACATAGTCGGACGCATCTGGCGTCCTGCAAAGCGTCGTGCAGCATCATCGAATCAAGCAGCGATGAGCGACGAACCGTTACGATGGTGGGGTCAACACATGCGAGGAGCGCGCATGCTAACATCGCCACCCGACCCTGGCCAGTCTTTTCGCGGCCGCCATTCTTGCCCCTCTGTCAGGAGCCCCCATGCCGACCCTGTGGATCGATGCCGACGCCTGCCCCAAGGTGGCGCGTGAGATCATCCTGCGTGCCGCCGAACGCACCGCCACCCCCGCCTGGTTCGTGGCCAATCACCAGATCCCGCTGCCGCCGTCGCGCTGGGTCAAGTCGCTGGCGGTGGCCAGCGGCTTCGACGCCGCCGACAACGAGATCGTCGCCCGCCTCGCGGCCGGCGACCTGCTGATCAGCTCGGACCTGCCGCTGGCCATGGAGGCCATCGACAAGGGTGGGGCGGTGATGACCACCCGCGGCGAGATGCTGGACAAGAGTAATATCAAAGCCAGGGTACAGATGAGGGATTTCATGGAGACCTTGCGCGCCAGCGGCGAACACACCGGCGGGCCCAAGGGCTACTCCGACGTTGACCGCCGCGAGTTCGCCAATGCGCTGGATCGCTGGCTGGCGAAGAACGCCTAACCCTTCTCGCGAATCCCCTGCCCCGGCAGCCGCTGGCGGTCGTGGGCGCGTTCGAGGTCGAGCAGCGGCCCCTTGGGCACGATGCGGGTCGGGTTGATGGTGTCGTGGCTGTAGTAGTAGTGGCGCTTGATATGATCGAAGTCCACCGTCTCCTTGATGCCCGGCCACTGGTATAGCTCACGCAGGTAGTTCGACAGGTTCGGGTAGTCCTCGATGCGCTTGAGGTTGCACTTGAAGTGGCCGTGA